>NZ_FOHY01000013.1:0-110206 GCF_900111525.1 Prevotella sp. kh1p2 | reverse complement strand
CACCTGCGCGTAAATCTGTGTGCTTGATATGGAGGCGTGTCCCATCATCTTGGCTATACTCTCAATAGGTATTCCTGCACTAAGGCTCATCGTGGCGAACGTGTGTCGTGCCATGTGATAGGAAAGACTTTCACGGATGCCGCAAGCCTTGCCCACAATGCACAGGTTCTTGCCCATTACACTGCGACTGCAATCGCTGTGGAAAACAAGGCTGTCGCCCTTTTCTTTCACCGTCTGCTGTTCTTCGTTCCCTTCTTGTTCTTCCCAACAATAGCGGATGACGGTTTCTGCTATCGGATGCAGCGGTACAATGAATTCCACCTTTGTCTTTTGGCGTTCCTTGCGGATATACTTCCTCCCGTCCGCTGCTGTTTGGATATGCTTATATAGCAAGTGTTCCATATCGGCGATTGCCAGTCCCGTAAAGCAGGAGAAGACGAACATCAGTCTTGCCTGTTCCGCTTCCCTGTCATTCATTTTCATTGTCGCAAGTTTAGCGACTTCACTCTTTTGCAGGAAGCGTATCTTCTTTTCCTCTTTCTCATACTTGGCGTTCTCAAAGGGATTGCAGCGGATAATCCTTTGACTAACCGCACGGAACATCAGTCGGCTCAGCCAGCAGAGATAGTTGTTGATGGTCGTTCCCTTCAATCCACGCTTTTTGAGAAAGAAACGGTATTCCTCAAACAAATCCTCCGTAATGGTGGAAATGGGTATGTCCTGCAATCCTTTATCTTTGACAAACTCACGGAGATTTCTGTCAGAATGGGACAGATTCAGAAAAGTTCCCTCCGCTCTTGACCTGCCAATACTTTCCTTGACTGCTTGCAGTTCCGCCCTGCTCATGGCAAGGAGAGTTGTAGGATGGGTGGCAATGCCTTGCAGGTGGTTCTTGATGAATTCGACACTTACCACCCCGTCCCTAACAAGAACATCCCGATAGGTCTTTTCCACAAGTTCCCTGAACTCATGGAGTCTTTGATTGGTCTTTCTGTCAGTCGTCAAGCTCTGCTTGACGTTCCACTCGGAGGGCTTACATTCTTCGCCTGTGGTAATGACTGCACTTTTTCCGTCTATGGTAATACGGCAGAGAATGGCTGTCCTTCCGTCTGCCTTTGTCTTCTGTCTGTTGATATAGAATAGTATCTTGAATGTACTTCTCATAATGGTTGTCATTTATATGGTCAAACGTAAATCTTCGGTGAAAGAGAGGAAACGGTCGAATTCCTCAAAGAGTTTCTGAGGGGTTACTTTGGCATAGCGTTCCGTCATGCTTACATTGGAATGTCCCAGCATCTTGCTCACCGTTTCGATGGGTACGCCCTGTTCGAGCGTGATGAGCGTTGCAAAGGTGTGCCTTGCAGTATGCGTGGTAAAAGGAAACGATATGCCTGCACGAAGCCGAAGGGCTTTCAAACAGGTCTGATAGGTTTTGTACTTGATGTAGGGAAGCAGTGTTTCCCTTTCATCGCTACGGTACTTCGCTATTAGCCTAACGGCTTCGGGCAGCAGCTTGATACGGCAAAGCACGCCTGTCTTCTGGCGGTTGAACTTCAGCCACAGACTGCCTTCATCATCACGGACAAGATGGGATTTGTTCAGTTCCATCAAATCGCAATAGGCCGCACCAACATAGCATGCAAAGAGAAAGATGTCCCTTGCCGTTTCCAAATCCTCCTCCAAATCATCAAAGCGGAGTGCTTTTAGTTTGTCCAATGCTGCCTTGTCAAGTGCCTTTGGCAGTTTCTTATCCCCCTTTGATATCTTAACCTTGTCAAAAAGTAGCACATCAGCTAATCCTTCACGGTAAGCCAGTCTGCATACAGTCTTCAAATGCGCGGCTACATTATAGAACGTGCTTTCCTGAAAACCGCACTCACCTAAGAAATACTGCCGGAACTCTTGGATAAAATTCTCGGTGAGTTGAGAGAATGCCAAGTCCGAGACCTTGTACTTCCGTTGAATAAACTTCTGTAAATGTATCCGGGCGGAGTGGTAGCCGTGTATGGCTCCTTCCTTGATGTCTATACCTACATGGTTTTCCTTTTCCTTGATGAGCATATCCAGCCTCTCAATGAGCATACACCGTGTCTGCACGCTGCCTTGAAACTGCTCCTTCACGTCGGTTGCGTCAAACAGGCAACCTTTGGAGAGTAAGGACTGATAAGCCGACTGAACGGACAGCAACAGGTTTTCCAACCTGCCGTTCACTTCCACCGCCTCACGGCTCTTTCCGTCCATTCGGCTCTCACGGGGATTCCACAGGTCGGGATTGCAGGAGAGCTTGCAACTGAACTGGGCGATGGAACGCCCAATGGTAATACGTCCCATAATCGGAGCTTTCCCCGACTTGTCAAGACCGCTCTTTTTGAGGTAGAGCAACACCTTCATTTTCTCGTGTTTCATACGCTTTAATATTTGTGGGCAAAGTTACCCGAATTAAAGCGTTCCTCAGTTATGCAGAAAACTGCCGACCGTAGCAACAGCCACACGAGCGAAAATAATTCAGTTACCGAATATTACTCCATCGTTACCTATCCCCAAATCGGGTAACGGTTTGGTAACTGAACTTCTGCCTAAATCTGCATATTACTGCCCTTTATAAATGGTGCAGCTTTACGCAAATCATACCGTTTCTTCCTCATTATCAGTTAGTTTGCAACAACTTCTGCCTTTCTTCATTTTCTTTGATTAGTTGCGTCGCGAACTTTCGACAAGTGTCGCACGATTATGCGACAAGTGTAGAACGATTGTGCGACACTTGTCGAAAGTTCATGCCAAGAGCCTTCGGCATCCTCAAATCAGCCTGCCGGCAACTCAGGCTGCCGTTGGCGGGAGCAGGAAAAATCAGTATTTGGAAGTGTGGCGGACTGAGTACACGTAGCCAATGATGCCGGCCACGATGCAGCCCAGGCCTGTAAAGAGCAGCAGGTTGCTCGTTGTGCGGGCCACGTAGCTGATAGCGAGCAGCAGCACTCCGGCATAAACAAGGGGCAGCCCCAGGTATTTCACGTATTTCTTCATTGCAACGGCAAAAGTAAGAAAAGATTTAGAGAAAAGCCGGTTCAGGTTACCGGTATTTTCGTAAAAATTAGTTAAAAGCCGAAAAACTCCCATGTCATGTTCTCATATCTCGACTTTTATTCGTAATTTTGCACCGCATTTCGTGAAGAAGCCACAAGAGGCGTCGGTATCGAAGGCAAAAGTAATTATTTATATCAATCATTTTAAAAGTATGAATCAATACGAAACCGTTTTCATTTTGACTCCCGTTTTGTCTGATGAACAGATGAAGGAAACGGTCGCTAAATTCAAGAAGCTGCTCACCGACAACGGTGCTGAGATTCTGAACGAAGAGGCCTGGGGACTGAAGAAGATGGCTTATGCTATCGAGAAGAAATCCACGGGCTTCTACTGCTTGTTGGAATTCAAGGCAGAGCCGTCAGTTATCAACACGCTCGAGACTGGCTATCGCCGTGATGAGAAAGTTATTCGCTACATGACAGTACGCCTCGACAAGTATGCTGCACAGTATGCAGAGAAGCGTAGAAACAAACTTGGTAAAAAAGAGGAGGCTTAATTATGGCAGCACAGCAATCAGAAATCCGTTATTTGACAGCTCCTTCTATCGACACAAAGAAGAAGAAGTACTGCCGTTTCAAGAAGAGCGGCATCAAGTATATCGACTACAAGGACCCCGAGTTCCTCAAGAAGTTCCTGAACGAGCAGGGTAAAATTCTCCCGCGCCGCATCACCGGCACTTCGCTTAAGTACCAGCGCCGCGTAGCTCAGGCCATCAAGCGTGCCCGCCAGATAGCTCTGCTTCCTTACGTAACCGATTTGATGAAATAATTAAAGGAGGAAACAGAATGAAGATTATACTGAAAGAAGATATTATCGGACTGGGTTACAAGAACGATATTGTAACTGTAAAGAACGGCTATGGCCGCAACTACCTCATCCCCCAGGGCAAAGGCGTTATCGCTTCACCCAGTGCACTGAAGGTGCTCGCCGAGGACATGAAGCAGCAGGCCCACAAGCTGGCCGCGCTCAAGGCCGAGGCCGAGAAGAAGGCCGAAGCACTCAAGGACGTTGCTCTGGAGATTTCGGCCAAGGTTTCGGCAACAGGCGTAACCTATGGTTCCGTGAATGCGGCTATCGTAGCAGAAGAGCTGAAGAAGCTCGGCTTTGATATCGACCGCAAGATTATCACCATGCACGACATCAAGAAGGTGGGTGATTACGAGGCAACCGTTCACTTTTACAAGGATGTAGAGGTAAAGGTTCCCGTAAAGGTTGTTGCCGAGAATGCCGTAACAGAAGCTCCTGCCCAGGAGGAAGCTCCCGCAGAGGAGGCTCCCAAGGCCGAAGTAGAGGCAGAGGAAGAAGCAGCACCCGCTGCAGAGTAAAACTCCGTACAGATATATATTATTGCACTGTAAAGCAAGTCTATATAGAAATCCCTGTTGCCGCAATGGCGACAGGGATTTTTTCGTGCCCGGCGGCAGGCAAGGCGGCCAGGAGTTGTTTTTTAATTGCTACTGAGAGCGATTACGCGTTTTTTTTAGTATCTTTGCAAAAATAATCATTCAAATAAAATATTTCACAGTATGAAAGCATTTGTATTTCCCGGACAGGGTTCGCAGTTCGTAGGTATGGGCAAGGACCTCTACGATAACAACGCGCTCGCTAAGGAGCTTTTCGACAAGGCCAACGATATTCTTGGCTTCAGGATTACCGACATCATGTTTGCCGGAACCGACGAGGAACTCAAGCAAACCAAGGTTACACAGCCCGCAGTGTTCCTGCACAGCGTTATCTCCGCACTCTGCATGGGCGCCGACTTCAAGCCCGCCATGGTGGCAGGCCATTCGCTCGGCGAGTTCTCTGCACTCGTTGCAGCCGGTGCGTTGAGCTTTGAAGACGGACTGAAGCTCGTTCATGCCCGTGCCATGGCCATGCAGAAGGCTTGCGAAGCCAATCCCGGTACGATGGCAGCCATCATCGGCCTGCCGGACGAAAAGGTGGTGGAAGTTTGTGCCGAGGTAAGTGCAACGGGCAAGGTGGTGGTTGCCGCCAACTTCAACTGCCCCGGCCAGCTGGTTATTTCAGGCGATGCAGAGGGCATCGGCGAGGCTTGCGAAAAGCTGAAAGCTGCCGGAGCAAAGCGCGCCTTGCCGCTTAACGTGGGCGGAGCGTTCCACTCTCCGCTGATGAAACCGGCCAAGGACGAGCTCCAGACGGCTATCGAACAGACCGAGTTCAAAGCTCCCAAGTGTCCCGTTTACCAGAACGTAGACGGCAAGCCGCATACTGATGCAGCCGAAATCAAGGCCAATCTGATTGCTCAACTTACGAGTTCCGTTCGCTGGACAAGCTCAGTGCAGAACATGATAGCCGACGGCGCCGACGACTTTACGGAGTGCGGACCGGGCAAGGCACTGCAAGGCATGATAGCACGTATAGACAAGACCGTTGCCGCTCACGGCATCGCATAGTATTGAAGAGCTGAAGGAACCTCTCGCTCTGCCGCATCCGGCCCATTGGCCGCAGGACAGGCAGCAGACAGCCCTCATGGGGCAGTGGGGTTCCTTCGGCTCTTTTTTGTTTGGAAACAGCAAAAAGTGAAAAGCAAAATAATCATTTACCAAGTCCTGACACGACTCTTCGGCAACCGCAATCTCACCCGACAGCCCAACGGCTCGTTGCAGGAGAACGGCGTGGGGAAGATGAATGACTTCGACACTGCCGTGCTCGGCCGCATCCGCGACATGGGAGCTACCCACATCTGGTACACGGGCATCATCCGTCATGCTACCCAGACGGACTACACGGGCTATGGTATTCCGCGGCAGAACCCGCATGTCGTCAAGGGCAGGGCAGGCTCTCCGTACGCCATTACCGATTACTACGACGTCGACCCCGACCTGGCAACGGACGTGGAGCATCGCATGCAGGAGTTTGAGCAGTTGGTGGAGCGCACCCACAAGGCCCAACTCAAGGTCATCATGGACTTTGTTCCCAACCACGTGGCGCGCCAGTACCGCTCCGTTTGCAAGCCGGCAGGCGTACAGGATCTCGGTGAAGGCGATGACACCAGCCGCCGTTTTTCGCCCCAGAACAACTTTTATTATTGTCCGGGCCAGCCCTTCGACCCTTATTTCGACAAGGACGACTACGAGGAAATGCCTGCCCGGGCAACCGGAAACGACCGCTTCGACAACCGCCCGGGGCAGAACGACTGGTACGAAACCATCAAACTGAACTACGGAATAGATTACAGTGACGCTTCCGGAAACGGCCGCCACTTTGACCCCATACCCAACACATGGGGCAAGATGACCGATATTTTGCTCTTCTGGGCAGCCAAGGGAGTTGACGGCTTCCGCTGTGACATGGCCGAAATGGTGCCCCATGAGTTCTGGACTTATGCCACCCGCATCGTCAAGGAGCGCTATCCGGACATCGTGTTCATTGGCGAAGTGTACGACACCAGCCAGTACCGGATCTACGTGCAGAGCGGCTTCGATTATCTGTACGATAAAGTCGGCATGTACAACTGCATACGCGACGTGATTTGCGGACGCCGTCCGGCCTCGTCCATTACCTACCAGTGGCAGTCGACCGACGATATTCACGACCACATGCTCTACTTCATGGAGAACCACGACGAGCAGCGCATAGCGTCCGACTTCTTCTGTGCAGACGGCTTCAAGGCCCTGCCCGGCCTTATCGTAAGCGTGCTGCTGAAGGCAAATCCCTTCATGCTTTACGCCGGACAGGAGTTCGGCGAGCGCGGCATGGATGCCGAGGGCTTCTCCGGAAGGGACGGACGGACGACCATCTTCGACTACTGGACAGTCGATGCTATTTACCGTGGCTTCTTTGACCGGGCGCAACTAACCAAGGAGGAGAAACGCCTCGCGCTGAAGTACCAGCAGGTGCTGCGCATTGCCAACCGTGAGAAAGCAGTCAGGGAGGGTGAGAGTTTCGACCTGATGTACGTCAATCCGCAATCCTATCAGTTCAACCCGCGGCGGCAGTTCGCCTTCCTGCGCAAGTGCGATGACGATGTATTGCTGGTGGCAGTGAACTTTGGCAGCGGGCGGGTAAACATCAACATCGTTATTCCAGGCCACGCTTTCGACTATCTGCAGCTGCAGGAAAAGGAGGTGGAGGGCACCGATTTGCTCACCGGCGAGCAGAAAGTGTTCGCTATGCGCAGAGATGGAACGGTGCAAACTGAATTAAGACCACACAGTGGAAGAATCATTAAGTTCAACATGAAAACAGAAACAAACGGCTACGTGCTCAACGAGCACAACAAAGACGAGTTCCCGCCGGCTCACACGGCGGAACATCTGCTCAACCAGGTCATGGTCCGCATGTTTGGCTGCGAGCGCAGTCGCAATGCCCACATTGAGCGTAAAAAAAGCAAGATAAGCTACATCATCGACCACAAGCCCACGCGGCAGGAAGAGAAGGCGATAGCACAGCAGATGAATGAGCTCATAGAAGCCGACCTGCCTGTTACCTACGAGTTCGTGGACCGCAACCATCTGCCGGCCGGCGTGCAGCTGGACAGGCTGCCCGAAGACAGCTCTGAAACCATCCGACTGGTGCGGATAGGCGACTTCGACGTGTGTCCCTGCATCGGCAAGCATGTGCGCAGCACGGCACAGATAGGGCGCTTTGAAATCCTGGGAACCAACTGGAACGAGGAGGAACACAGCTTCCGCATCCGTTATAAGGTTGTGCAGTAGCGGCTGTAAAGCAGCGTTTGCGATGCCTGAAAGCCAGTAACAATTCGTTGGGTTAAAGTATTAAAAAGCAAGGGTGAACCCGTTTGGCTCACCCTTGCTTTATTTTGTTTCGATTTCTTCCTTCATGTCAATGAACTGCTTCTTGTCGTCATAGAATTCATACTGCAAGAAAGCGAGTTTCTGAGAAGGCACAATCCGCACTCCGAGTCCGTATTGCAGCTGCCATTTACGCTTCAGGGAGAGTACACCTTGATTGATGTAAGCGGCCACGTACGGGTGAACGTGGAGATAGAATTTCTTGATACCAATCTTGTTTACTAAGCGGTCAATCTTACCTTCAAGCTGGTCAGTGAACAGAATGCTTGACTTTATCTTGCCCGTACCGTTGCAGGTAGGGCAGTTCTCTTCTACATTTACATCCATGGCCGGGCGCACGCGTTGCCTTGTAATCTGCATGAGGCCAAACTTACTCAGCGGTAGAATGTTGTGGCGGGCGCGGTCTTTCTGCATGTTCTTGCACATCCGCTCGTACAGCATCTGCCTGTCTTCGGCCAGGTTCATGTCGATGAAGTCTACAACGATGATGCCTCCCATGTCGCGCAGGCGCAGTTGGCGAGCCAGCTCGTCGGCAGCACCGAGGTTGGCATCTAGTGCGTTGGCCTCTTGTCCGTTGCCCTGCTTGGAGCGGTTGCCGCTGTTCACGTCGACCACGTGCATGGCCTCGGTGTGCTCAATGATGAGGTAGGCGCCGTGCTTGTAGTTTACGGTCTTGCCGAAGCTAGCCTTTATCTGCTTGGTGATGTTGAAGTTGTCGAAGATAGGCACCTTACCGGTGTACATCTTCACGATGCCCGCCTTCTCGGGAGCTATGAGCCCCACGTAATGCTGCACTTCTTTGAACACTTCCTCATCGTTCACGTAGATGTTCTCGTAGCTCGGGTTGAAGAGGTCGCGCAGCATGGCAACGGCCCTGCCTGTTTCCTCGAACACCAGCTGCGGGCGCTTCTGGGTTTTCTGCACCTTGGCGATGGCGTCTTCCCAGCGCTTGTTCAGTATCTTCAGCTCGGCGTCCAGTTCGGCCACACGTTTGCCTTCGGCCACGGTTCTCACAATGACGCCGCAGTTCTTGGGCTTGATGCTGTGGATGAGTTGCTTGAGGCGGGCGCGCTCCTCGCCGCTTTTGATTTTAGAAGAGACGGAGACTTTATCGCTGAAAGGGATAAGCACCAGGAAACGTCCTGCGAAACTGAGCTCGCCAGTAAGCCGCGGACCCTTGGTGGAAATGGGTTCTTTTACGATTTGCACCAGAACTTCCTGCCCCGTGGTGAGCGTTTGCTGTACGCTGCCGTCGCGTTTGATATCGGGTAGGAGCGATGCTTTGGAGAATGGATAAAGTCTCTTTCTGTCGCTTTGTACCTGCTTGAGGTACTTCTGATAAGAGTTAAATTGGCCCCCTAAGTCAAGATAATGAAGAAAGGCATCGCGCTCATAACCTACATCTACGAAACAGGCATTGAGGCCCGGCATCAGCTTTTTCACCTTTGCTATGTAGATGTTTCCAACCGAGAATGAAGCCGAACGGGGTTCGTTCTGGTACTCCACCAGTTTCTTGTCTTCCAGGAGGGCTATTGATATTTCCTTCTGTTGGACGTCAATTACTACTTCGCTGGTCATCTTCTTGTTACTTTACTTAGTCGAAATCCCGCCTGCGGGGGATTTCCTCATACTTAAATAAATTGGGGCATGTCGGAAGACACGCCCCATTAGTCTTTTGAATAGGCTACAGAGCAAAGCCTTACTTGCTCTTATGTCTGTTCTTACGTAATCTCTTTTTACGCTTATGCGTGGCCATCTTGTGACCCTTCTTTTTCTTACCGTTTGGCATAGCTGTTAATGTTTAAATCGTTATGTGATAATGTTATAGTTTCTTTTCTTTGCCAGAAGAGTCATTCCCGAAGCCTCCTGCACGCGGAGGCGATTATCCCTTCATCTGCTCGATGAAGCTCTTTGCCGGCTTGAAGCTGGGCAAATCATGCGCATCAATGGTGATGGTAGTGTTCTTGAGAATGTTGCGGGCGGTCTTGGCGGCGCGATGCTTGATGATGAAGCTGCCAAATCCGCGCAGGTACACATTCTCTCTCTTATCAAGGAGGCTGTCCTTGATGGAATCCATGAAGCTCTCTACTACCACGGCCACTTCTTTTTTGGCCACACCTGTGTTCTGAGCAATCTCGTTTATAATTTCTGCCTTAGTCATTATACTTTGTTATTATTGATGTTGCATAATTTTACTTTAGTCTTAAACTCGGATTGCAAATATAAGGTTTTTTTGTTTCAAATGAAAATTTATTGGCTGTTTTTTGCATATTAAGCTCTAAAAATGTTGTAGAAGTGCTTAATTTTCAGTTCGTTATATCCCGAAACTCACGTGTTTCGGCAACTCGTGTTGGTTCTTTTGTCAAGAAAAGAGAGTCCGTTTCTCTTCCTTACCACTCTGTTTCAGCTTTGCCCGTTGAGGGCAGCAGGGCGGCAGAATGGGGCCTGGGGCAGGGTGGGAGAGCCGAGGGCGGGAGGGTGCCGTGGGCTGGCGGTTTTGGCGGAGCTATGGTTCAAGCTCCCTGAACGTATCGTTCAAGCCCCTTGAACCTATGCTTCAAGGGGCTTGAAGGGCATCTTCAAGAGGCTTGAACGACACCTCCGCCAAAACGCCTTGGCTGCCAGCGCCTTACGGAAGCTGTGAGATGGTGGGCCAAGAAAGCGACAAAGGCCATGACGAAGATGCGAAACCGGCAGACTGTCTGCCCGTTCTCCACCCTCGTCACGGCCTTAACTGCGTTGTTGCAGCCCGCCGGGTTAGTACTCCACCACGGTAGGCAGCTCCTTGGCCTGGTCAATCATCTTCTGCACTTCCTTAAGAGATGGCACGCGGTTCACCAGGTTCTTCTGTGCGTTCACTTCCTCCAGCTTGGGCTGCAGGTTCTCTGCCACGCGGTGCTTGAGCTCCTTCACGGTGTCAACTCCGGCGGCTTCGAGCAGTTCGGAGAACTGTGGGCCAACGCCGTCTATACGCATCAGGTCGGCATGGTTGGTCCAGGTAAGTATCAGCTTGCCGTTGATACCCGTCTTCTCTTCCAGTGCCTTGCGTCCTGCCGGCTTCTTGCAATTCTCCAACAGATCATCAACGGTCTTGATGCCTGCCTCAACTAATTTCTTTCCATAAACTTCGCCGATACCCTCGACGTCAACAATTTTATAAGCCATAGTGTTTAGGTATTAATAAAAAACATTGCTTTGTAGCTGCAAATATAGGTAAAAATCTTTATGTCATGCCACGTATTGTAAATTTTTAACAAAAAGAATGCGCCGCCGCATGCCCCCTATTATATATAAGGTAGGGGCAGGGGGCGGCGGCGGAGCGAAAACCCGGCGGCAATGTTTGCCGTTCTGCGGGTTTTTGATTACTTTTGCAGGAGGTGAGCATGCGCAAGATTATACACGTTGACATGGATGCTTTCTTTGCTTCGGTCGAGCAGAGAGACAATCCCGAACTGCGGGGCAAGCCCGTTGCCGTGGGCCACGACTCGGAGCGGGGCGTGCTGACAACGGCCAGCTACGAGGCCCGCAGGTTCGGCGTTCACTCGGCGCAGTCGGTCCAGATAGCCAAGAAGCTGTGCCCGCAGCTCATCATCGTACCCGTGCGTTACGCCGTCTACAAGGAGGTTTCGCAGGCTGTGCACCGCATCTTCAGCGATTATACGGACCTCATCGAGCCGCTTTCCATTGATGAAGCGTTCCTCGACGTGACCGAGAACAAGAAAGGCATCGGGCTGGCCGTGGACATCGCGCGCGACATCAAGCGCCGCATACGCGAGGAGTTGCAGCTTACGGCCTCGGCCGGAGTATCGTACAACAAGTTTCTGGCTAAGATAGCGTCCGATTATCGCAAGCCCGACGGCCTCTGCGTGATACATCCCGACAGGGCGATGGACTTCATCGCGGGCCTGCCTGTTGAGGATTTTTGGGGCGTGGGGCCCAAGACGGCGGAGAAGATGCACCGCATGGGCATCTTCACGGGTCTGCAGTTGCGCCGTTGCTCGCAGCAACACCTGCGCGAAGTGTTCGGCAAGATGGGGCAGATATATTACAACTTCGCCCGCGGCATCGACAACCGGCCGGTTGAAACCGACTGGATAAGGAAGTCGGTTGGCTGCGAGCGCACCTTCGAGGAAGACCTTTTCGAGCCTGGCCAGCTGCAGGCGGCGCTCTGCCATACCGCTCTGGAACTGGAAGGAAGGCTGCAGAAATCGCACTTCGAGGGGCAGACGCTGACGCTGAAAATCAAGTTCCACGACTTTACCCAGATAACCCGGAGCCTTACAACCACGCAGGTGTTGAGGACGAAGGACGACATCCTGCCCCTTGCCCGCAAGCTGCTGGAGCAGGTGAGCTGCTCGCCGGGCAGGCGCGTGAGGCTCATGGGGCTGTCGGTATCAAATCCGCGCAGCGACGAAATGCACCGGGGCGAGTGGGTGCAGCTGTACTTCGACTTCGAGTTTTAGCAGCACCAGGTTTCCCGCTGCGGGCTGCAAGGGCGCTGTTCCGCGCTGTATAAAATCTTCATTTAATGTTTTTTTCGTCCTTTCGTTCCGTCTTTCCTCCTTTTTTTACTAACTTTGTAGCAACTAAAAGTATATACCGAAATGAAGAAAAGAATACTGTTTTCAGTGGCTTTTGCCCTGTTGCTGACAGGCGGAGCTATGGCCCAGGACGTGGTAACGCTGCCCGCACCCTCCAAGAACGTGGAGATGAGCCTTTACGGTGCACTGCAGCAGCGGCGCTCGGTGCGTGAGTACGAGCAACGCGAGGTAGACAACGCCACGCTGTCACAGTTGCTGTGGGCTGCCTGCGGCATCAGCCGGCCGGCCGAATCCAAGATTACCGCGCCTTCTGCCATCAATGCCCAGGACATCAGGGTCTACGTTATCCGCAAGGAGGGAGCCTACCTCTACGACCCCGCCAACAACACGCTGACCCGGAAGAGCAGCAAAGACCTGCGCCCGGCGGTGGCCGGTAGGCAGACTTTTACTACCAACGTGCCGCTCTGCCTGCTGCTGGTGAGCGACCAGAGCAAGTTCGGAGGCCGCCAGACAGGCGAGAAACTGGGCGCCATGGATGCCGGTTACGTGTCGCAGAACATCTATCTGGCCTGCACGGCGCTGGGCTTGGGCACCGTTGCACGCGAGACCATGGATCGCGAGACCTTGCAGAAAGCCCTGCAGTTGGCCGACGACCAGGTGCTGGAACTGAACCATCCCGTGGGTTGGGACAAGACACCGGCCAAGCGGGAGAAGCTGCCCTTCAAGTTCGAAGTGGTGGAGCAGCCTGACAGTTCCGCTGCCGCAGCTCCGCAGCAGGGCGAGTCCGGCAACGACATCATCGACATGAAGTAACCCCGAACCAGCGCAGGGGCGAAGCAGCACGATGCTTCGCTTGTTGTTATGAACCAATGATAGAACAGCGTTATATATAGAAAAGATGAAACAAACAAAGATAGTAGCCTCCATCAGTGACCTGAGATGCGACGTTGACTTTATCCGTAAGCTCTTCTTTGCGGGTGTAAACGTGGTGCGCATAAATACGGCCCACGCCAAGCCCGACGGCATCCGCACCATCGTGCGCAATGTTCGCGCCGTGTCGCCCCACATCGGCATCATGATTGATACCAAGGGACCGGAAATCAGAACCACCGATGTAAAGGCCCCGATAGCCTATCATACGGGCGACATGGTGAAGATTTTCGGCCGTCCGGAGATGGATTCGGCCCACGATATACTCAATGTTTCGTACTCCGACATTGCCACCGACGTGCATGTAGGCGACCACATGCTCTTTGACGACGGACTTTTAGACATGAAGGTAGTGGAGGCCGACGGCCCCATGTTGGTGGCCGAAGTGATGAACGACGGCCTGTTGGGAGCCCACAAGAGCGTGAACGTGCCCGGCGTACACGTGGAGCTGCCAGCCATAACGGACAAAGACTACCGCAACATCCTGCTCGCCATCGAGCTCGATATTGACTTCATAGCCCACAGCTTCGTGCGGAGTGCGGCCGACGTGCAGGCCGTACAGAAGATACTTGACGAGCACGGAAGCGACATCAAGATAATATCGAAGATTGAAAACCAGGAAGGCGTGGACAACATTGATGAGATTATAGAGGCCTCCTACGGCATTATGATAGCCCGCGGAGACCTCGGCATCGAGGTGCCCATTGAGCAGATACCCGGCATACAGCGGCGAATTATCCGCAAGTGCATTGTCCGCAAGACGCCCGTCATTGTGGCTACGCAGATGCTGCACACCATGATAAGCAACCCGAGGCCCACCCGCGCCGAGGTAACCGACATTGCCAACGCCATCTACTACCGCACAGATGCCCTCATGCTGAGCGGCGAGACCGCCTCGGGTAAGTACCCCCTGGAGGCCGTGCAGACGATGGCAGCCATCGCCGAGCAGGCAGAAAAGGACCGCCAACGTGACCAGGAAGTTGAAATTCCGCTAAGTGCCAACTGCACGCAGAAGGAGTTTCTGGCCCACGCAGCCATGGACTCCACCCGCAAGTTGGGCGTGGCAGGCATCATCACGGCCAGCGAAACCGGCCAGACGGCACGCGACATAGCCGCCTTCCGCGGCCCCACGCCCGTGCTGGCCATCTGCTACAACGAGAAAACCCAGCGCTGGCTGAACCTCAGCTACGGCATTATACCCATCTACCAGAAGGAACACGTGAGCTCTCAATACCTCTTCACGGCCTCCCTGCGCATGCTCTTGCAGAAAGGATACCTGCGCCCCGAGGACAAGATTGCCTACCTGAGCGGCAGCTTCGGAGAAGGTGGAGGCACCACGTTCCTGGAGATTAACAAGGTTAGTCAGGTGTTCGACCAGAGCTACCAGTTCCATCTGCCCGACCATACGGCCAAGCAAACGGCCGAATAACCACGCCGGCAACCGCCCGGCCGATGATGCCCGCAGCTACGGCCGCGGGCATTTTTTTGTGCCGGAGAAGGGGAGTGGGGGGTCTGTACACTGCAGGCGGCAACCGTGAAGCCCGCCGCCGGCAGCGCACCGGCAGGCGTGTGGGCCTGAAAAAACAATAGCACAGGGTCTCACGACTCCGTGCTATGTTGTTCTACTTACTACAATTTTATATAATATGTATCCAAGTATCCCTACTTGTTATTGACACCCTGATTGTAGAATCAGTACAACTTAAAAAATGAAAAGCTTTATGTTTGTTAAACCAATATAAGTTCTTGCTTGTTGGATTTCCTGCTTTTATCGGCATGTTAAGTATATGCCCGACTCTCTAAACTAAGTGCAAAGGTATTAAAAAGTTTGCATTCTGCAAAGCATTTCAGGCTCTAATCCTACACTCCGACCATGCTTTTTTTCATCATTACACTGCTCCGAGGGGCCGGGAGGGCGCCATCCGGCACATAGCTGCATAATTACCGTATGTTTACCACATATTGGTAATGTCTTTACCACTATCTGGTAATGCCTTTACCACTATCTGGTAATGCCTTTACCACTATCTGGTAATGCAATTACCGCATACTGGTAAAGGTGTTACCAGCATGCGGTAAAAAGTTGGTAATTATGTTCCGGAGGCTGAATCAGAGCTTGTCGGCTACCTTCTTTATCTGTTCTCCCAGGCCGATGGTGTAGCCCTGCGAGGAGAAGACGATGCGGTTAAAGGTGTCGGCAATGATGAACACGGGCAGCAAGCGGTCGTTCCTGAGCTTCATGGCCGTAACGATTTCCCGCTTGATGGCGCCGTCGCGGTCTATGCCGAAGATGGTGTTCCGGGGCAACTGGCCGAATTCATCGGCCTTGAACTTGCGGGCCTCGGCCTCACTCTCAAACAGGAGAACGAACGGGCGGCCCCATTTGTCGAGCTCGGTCTTCATCTTCGCAATGTCGCGCAGGGCGTGGTTGGTAGGCTCCTGGCCCACGCCGAGGATGCCGACGACGAAGTAGCCGCGGCCTGTCTGCGAGAGGATGCTCACCTCGCGGCCCTCCTTGAGGAACTTGTCCTCGCTGTTGAAGCTGCCGATGACGCTCACCTCGGTTGCAGAAGTGCGCATGGTGAGGTCTACGTCGGTAGTCTGGCCGGCCCTGATGTTGAACGTGCGGTGGGTTGCCAGCACGGTGCCGTTGGCCAGGCGGGTGCCGGTAACGAGCAGATAGGTGCCCTCGTCGAGGGTTACTCCTTTGCGGAAGGCCTGCAGGCTTTGTCCGCCGCCCATGTCGACTTCGCCCTCATCGAAGTTCAGCAACGTGGCGCTGCCGTTCTCTATCTTGCTGATGCTGAAGTGGCTGTAGTACTTCGGGGCGTCGAGTTGGGGCGTGGACGTGTACTTCAGCACGAGGGTGCCGGTTGGAGTTGGCTTCTGCTCGGTGGCGTCGAAGTTCACGTCAATCCATTGACCATTGTGTTTGTACTGCACCTTCGACGTTACCACGTCCTTGCGGGCTTCGATGTTGAGGCTCCGGGCCAGGTCAACAAAGAAGATGTCGCGGCTGCGCGTGTCGGTGATGCAGGTTTTCATCACGGCAACCGGCGTCTGTGCGATGCGCAGGGAGCCCTTGTCGGGGTTGATGCGGATGTTTTGTTTCACCCATTTTACAAGTTTGGAAGGATCGTTCTGGCACTCTTTGATGAACGATTTTATGAAGGCATGCTTCTCAAAATATCGCTTGAAGGGGGCTATTATCATTTCATCTTCCACGCGTGGCGAGAGCTGGTTGCTGGTGGCAAGGTAGCTGTCGTCGAGTATGGGCATGGGCATGTCGCGCAGGTCTTTGGTACTGATGCTCTGCAACAGACTGATGGCGCGGGCCTCGTTGTCCTTGTGTTTCTCGAGGAAAGCCAGTATCGTGCGCCAGTTTCCGCGTGAGAGCGTGAGCAACCGCACCTTCTCTTCTGAGAGTCCGGGGTAGTTTGAAGCCTTGAAGAAGGTGGCCTCGTAGGCTTTGCGTATGGAGTCTTCCTGTGCAAAGCGCTGTTTGTTGCGGTTGGCCTGCTCGTCCGTCACTTCCGGCATTACGGCATGTTCGGCCGGGGGCACAATGTCAAGCTGTTCGGCGTCGAACACCTGTTGGGCTTTATCCGTCTTTTCGTCGTGGTTAAGGGTAATGGTAACGAGCTTGTCGCGGCCGAACGAGGCCTTGGCAAAGCCGTAGCGGCCGTTCTTGGAGGCCCAAACCAGCATGTCGCCCTTGCCTGCGGTGAGGAAGGTTTGGCCCTTGTCGTCGGTGTACTTGTTCACAGCGGTGTAGAATTCGGCGTAGTTGTAAATCTTAAACTCTACGCGGGCGCGGTCTGCGGGGGTGCCGTCGGGCATCACGACGCGGAAGTCGACGCGGGCCGTAGCTGCGTAGTTGTCGATGAGGTTGATTTCGGTGTAGTTGGAAGTGCGCAGCATCACCTCCTCCGGACCTTGGTAGTTGCCGAACGCCCGGGTGTGCATCAGCATGGCACGTGATGCCGGCGCGTTGAACCAACCAAGGTTGAGCACGGCTTCGGGCTCACAAGCACCGAGGAAGTACCAGGTTCCGTCGGCCCATGCCTCTACCCAGGCGTGGTTGTCGTCGGTATGAGCCCAGCGCGGAGTGTACACCTGCCGGGCCGGAATACCTACCGAGCGGAGGGCTGCTACGGTAAAGGTGCTCTCTTCTCCGCACCGTCCGAGGGCGTTGCGCATGCAGGCCAAGGGCGAAAGGGTGCGGGCATCGGAGGGTGTGTAGGTAACATGTTCGTGGCACCAGTGGTTCACTTCGAGGATTGCATCCTTCATGCTGAGGCCGCGCACGCGCTCTTTCAGCTCGCGGTAGAACACCATGCGGGCGGAGTCCAGGTTCTCATTGTTCACGCGCAGCGGAAGTACGAAGTGGCGGAAGAGCAGTTCGGGCACCTTTGCTCCCCACGGCATCTCCGCTTGGGTCTTGAAAGTCTGGCGCACGTTCTGCAGGTAGAACTCGACAGAATAGTCGGTGCCATCGGCCGTGGGCATGTAGGCATAGAGGAACTTGAGCGCTTCAATTTCCCTGGGTGTGGCCTTGAGCTTGCGGAAAGGGTCGATGATGTACATCCGCAATGGCTGAATGAGCGGCAGTTTGGCCCTGAACGCCTGCTCTACAGTATCGCGGAACTGCGCGTCGGTGATAAAATGCTGCTGGGCGTTGCTTAGCTGAAACGACAGCGAAAGCAGGAGGGTGAGGAATAGTTTGTTCATGTTTGGTTTGTTACATTCAGTAAACCACGAATTTCCACGGGTCAGTCGGCAGCAATATATATAATGAGAAAGCTGCCGGTACCTGCGAAAATTCGTGGCATGATATGACTCTAAAGATTTCAGGCTTTGGCTTCTGCGGGTATTTTCTTTACCCGGCGCTCGTGGCGCCCGCCCTCAAAGGTGGCTTTGAAGAATGCGTCCAGAATGCCTTCTGCTGTCTTGTTGTCAATGAAACGGGCTGGCAGACAGATTACGTTGGCATCGTTGTGCTGGCGTATAAGCCCGGCTATGTCCTTGTTCCAGGCCAGTCCGGCGCGCACGCCCTGATGCTTGTTCAGCGTGATGCACATGCCTTCGCCGCTTCCGCAGATGGCAATGCCGGGATAAACTTCACCGCTTTCGATGCTTGCTGCAAGCGGATGGGCGAAGTCGGGATAATCACAACTCATGTCACTATAGGTTCCGAAGTCCTTGAACGGATAACCTTTCTTCTCAAGGTAATCTACAACAAACTGCTTCAATGGATAACCTGCGTGGTCGCAAGCTATTCCTACTGTCTTGATTTCCATAGGCTTTAACAATTTAAAGATTAGGGTCTGCGGGCTTTCTCACTGTGGGGGAGAAACCCGTCGGCGGCCAATATGTTTACTTATTCATTCAGATACGATTTTACTTGGCGGTAAACGTTCTCGGCGGTGAAGCCTAACTTCTCGTCGAGCACTGTGTACGGAGCTGAAAATCCGAAGGTCTCGAGGCCATAGACACGGCCCTCGGCGCCCACAAGTCCCTGCAAGGTGACGGGCAGCCCGGCCGTAAGGCCGAATATCTTAGCCCCCTTGGGGAGGACGGTTTGCTGATAGTCGTGGGGCTGACAGCGGAAAAGACCCTCGGAAGGAACGCTCACGATGCGCGTTCGGATGCCGTCGTTGCGGAGCAGGGCAGCACCGGACTCGAGCGTGGAGACTTCGGAACCCGACGCCAGCAGGATGACATCGAAGTCGTTATCAGAGCCTTTTACGACGTAGGCGCCCTTGCGCACCTGCCCATAGTCATTGCCCGCAGGCAGGTTCTCGACACCCTGGCGCGAGAAGATGAGTGCTGTCGGGGTTGCCGTATTTTCCATCGCCATGGCCCAGCAGACAGTTGTCTCCTCGGCATCGGCCGGCCGGAAGACGCGCACACTGTCCTTGCCGTGGTGGTTCTTCAGCTTTTCCATCAGGCGTATCTGGGCTTCCTGCTCTACCGGTTCGTGGGTTGGGCCGTCTTCGCCCACGCGGAAGGCGTCGTGCGACCAGATGAATTTGACGGGAACTTCCATCAGGGCAGCGAGCCGGATGGCCGGTTTCATATAATCGGAGAACACGAAGAACGTGCCCATAGCGGTGATTACGCCGCCGTGGAGCATCATGCCGATGCACATGCAGGCCATGGTCAGCTCGCTTACTCCGGCCTGGAAGAAGGCGCCGCTGAAGTCATTCCTGGTGATGTTGTGTGTCATCTTGAGGAAGCCATCGGTCTTGTCGGAGTTGGAAAGGTCGGCAGAAGCGCAAATCATGTTGGGCACCTGCTCGGCCAAAGCCGACAGGCAGGCAGCGCTGGCGGCACGAGTAGCCACGCCGGCTTTCTGCTGCACCTTGGTCCAGTCTATCTTCGGCGCCCGTCCGGAGAACCATTTTTCCATCTCGCGGGCCTTCTCCGGGTGTTCCAGTTTCCACTTTTCTTCCTCTTCTCTGCGGGCTGCAACAATCTTCTTCAGCTCCTCCCTGCGGTTGGCATAGAGCTTTTCAACCTCTGGAAACACCACAAACGGATTGTCGGGATTGCCTCCCAGATTGGTAATGGTATTGCGGTAGGCCTCGCCACCCAGCGGTGCGCCGTGGGTCTTGATGCTGTGTTCGTAGCTTGAGCCATCTTCTTTCAAGGCTCCCTTGCCCATCACGGTCTTGCCGATGATGAGTGTCGGCCGGCTGCTTTCATGCTGCGCATCGTCCAAAGCCTGGCGGATGGCGTCGGCATCGTTGCCGTCGATGGTCATTACATTCCAGCCCCAGGCCTTGTATTTGGCTGCAGTATCTTCCTTCATCACCGCTCCTACCTCGGTAGAAAGCTGGATGTCGTTGGCATCGTAGAACATGATGAGGTTGTTGAGGCCCAAAAGTCCGGCCAGCCGACCGGTGCCTTGGGAGATTTCCTCCTGCACTCCACCGTCTGAAATGTACGCATAAATCTTGTGTTGCATCATGGTTGAGCCCAGCCGAGCTTGCAGAAACTTCTCTGCAACGGCAGCTCCGGCAGCAAAGGAATGGCCTTGTCCGAGTGGTCCTGATGTGTTCTCGATGCCCCGCTTGACGTCACGCTCCGGATGACCCGGGGTAGGTGAGCCCCACTGACGGAACTGCCGGAGCTCGTCGAGGGTGAACTTGCCCTGCAGACAGAGTGCAGCATAAAGCATGGGTGACATGTGACCAGGGTCCAGGAAGAAGCGGTCGCGCCCTGTCCATTCAGGGTCAGCGGGGTCGTAAACGAGGTATTCAGAGAAAAGTACGTTGATGAAATCAGCTCCGCCCATAGCTCCGCCCGGATGTCCCGACTTGGCTTTCTCTACCATAGAGGCCGCCAGGATGCGGATATTGTCGGCAGCAAGGTTCATCAATTTCTTATCGTTCATTGTTATAACTGATTTTAAGTGATAATGCAAATGTACTATTTTATATCCAAAACAACGATAGATTTGGCTGGGATTTTCACTCTGACGGTGTTTTTCTGGGTCTTCGCGTTCCTGATATTCCTGAATTCAGCCGGCTTGACGGTCTCTGGATGGCTGAAATCGTTGAAGTCATTGATGCGCGGAGCTGTCAGAATCCTGCCCGACAACTGCTTGGGAGCGATGCTGCCCAGGCGGAGTTCCGTTTCCACATCTTTGCTTAGCGAGGTGTTAACGAGTGCAAGCACGTAGCCGCCCTGCTGCTTGCGGGCCATGGAAGCGCTGATTTGGGGTATCTGGCGGTTATCGGTATCGTGCAGCATGGTGCATTGCGTCTGTACCGGAATGTTGATTGCATCCTGAAACTCCTTGTACATTTCGAACACGTAGTAGTTGGGCGTGAGCACCATGTGCCCCGTTCCTTTGGTGTCGGTGAGTATCATAGACTGCAGAACGTTGACCAGCTGGGCGATGTTTGCCATGCGAACGCGGTCGGTGTGCTTATGAAACGTGTTGAGGGTCATGGCAGCCACGATGGCATCTCGCAGCGAGTTCTGCTGGTACAGGTGGCCGGGAACGCTGCCGGGTTCCTCATCCCACCACGTTCCCCATTCGTCTACCATCAGTGCTATCTTCTTTTGCGGGTCGAACTTGTCCATTACGGCCTCGTGCTTGCTGATGAGTGTGTCCATGTAAACGCAGGAGCCGAGCGTCTGATAGTATTCCGCGTCGCTGAAGCGGGTGGCCGAACCCTTGTGGTTCCAGTCCCTTACATAATAATAATGTAGCGAGATGCCCTGCATGCCGTTGCCTATGCGGTCCATGAGAACCTGCGTCCAGTGAACGTCGCCGGCATTGGCACCGCTGGCAATCTTGAAGAGCGTGTTGTTAGAATAGTCGCGCAGGTAGGTGGTGTAGCGGCGATAGAGGTCGCTGTAGTATTCGGGCCGCATGTTTCCGCCGCAGCCCCAGGCCTCGTTACCGATACCGAAGTACTTCACGCGCCAGGCCTTTTCGCGTCCGTTTTGCCTGCGGAGCTTGGCCATAGGCGTATCACCGTCAGACGTCATGTACTCTATCCACTGCGCCATCTCCTTCACCGTGCCGCTTCCCACGTTGCCCGTAACGTATGGCTCGCAGCCCAGCATCTCGCAAAGGTTCAGGAACTCGTGCGTTCCAAATGAGTTGTCCTCAATCGTTCCGCCCCAGTTGTTGTTGCGAAGTGACGGCCGCTGGTTCTTGGGGCCTATGCCGTCCGTCCAGTGATAGTCGTCGGCAAAACAGCCGCCCGGCCAGCGCAGCACCGGAACATGCAGCCTCTTGAGCGCCTCGAAAACGTCTTTGCGGTAGCCGTTAATGTTGGGTATGCCTGACTCCGGACCTACCCACAGTCCGCCGTAGATACAGGTGCCCAGGTGTTCGGCGAACTGTCCGTAGATTTCTTTGTCTATTTTATGCTTTCCCTGTTCGGGATAAACTGAAATAATCGCATCCTGGGCAAAGCTACCCAGGCATGCGATTAATGCCAATGTGGTTGATATGATTTTCTTTCTCATTTCACACTGAATTTGTAAGCCACGTGACTGTAGTACTTTTCTCCCGGCTTCAGATAGGGCGAAGGCCAGTTCTTCTTGTTCGGGGAGTCAGGATATTTCTGGCTCTCGAGGCACACCGAGGCCTGCCGAGGATAGGCGATGCCTTTCTTTCCCTTGACTCCGGAACCCAGGAAGTTGCCGGTGTAGACCTGTACACCCGGCTCGTTGGTGAACATCTCCAGCAGGATGCCGGTGCCGGGGGAGTAGAGGCTGGCTGCCACCGTAGTGTCATCGCCCTTGCCGTCCTTGTAAGTATTGAGCACCCAGTTATGGTCGTAGCCCGTTGCATTCTTGATTTGTTGGAATGTAGTGTCGTTAATGGTCTCGTTGAGGGCATGAGCCTTGCGGAAGTCCATCGGCGTGTTCTGCACCGGAAGTATCTCTCCGGTGGTCATGTAGGTGGCATCGGCCGGCGTAAACCTGTCGGCATTGATGTACAGCACCATGTCAGTGCCCGGCTTGGAGGGGTCTCCGTTGAGGTTGAAGTACGAGTGGTTGGTCATGTTGACAACGGTTTCCTTGTCCGTAGTGGCCTCAAAACGCATGTCGAGCGTGTTGTCGCTCTTCACCGTATAGGTTACATGGGCCGTTACATTGCCCGGGAAGTTGTTGTCGCCGTCGGGAGAAAGCAGGGTGAGTTGCAGGGTCGTGTCGTTCAGTTGCTTGCCGTCGTACACCTGGTACTGCCATCCGGAGGGGCCGCCGTGCAGACAGTGGCCGTAGTTGTTGGTCGGCAGCTGTATCAGTTTGCCGCCTACGGTAATCTGACCCTTATTGATGCGGTTGGCATAACGGCCGATGGCAGCGCCGAAGTCGCTCGGGCTGTTCACCGAGTCGGCATATTGCGCAATGTTGTCGTAGCCCAGCACCACGTCGGTAGGATGGTTGTTCTTGTCGGGAACCATAATAGAGACCACTCTGCCTCCGAAGTTCGTGATGCTTACTTCCATGCCCTTGCTGTTCTTAAGCGTGTAGAGCTGCACGGGCTTCTCGTTAATGGTGGTGTCGAAGGCGGCCGGGTCAAGCCCCGACTCTGTTAAGTTCTTGTTCTGGGTGCAGGCACTGAGCATCAACATGGCGAGGCCTGCAATAAGTGTTAAGTTCTTCATTACTGGTAAAATGTGTTTGGTTTGTGTATAAAAATCTGTTATCCGTAAGGGATGACAGGAAATCTTGGACCTGAAAAAAGACAGACGCTGCGTTACGAAGTGTATTTTTAGAGTTGGAAGACGGTTGACCCAACGGTGCCGAAAACCGTGGATGGAAAGTTTCGACACCTGTCGTACAATCGTGTGACACTTGTCGAACAATCGTGTGACACTTGTCGAAAGTTCCCGAAGCATAACTTCGGCACGTCAAAAGGCATGTTCGAGCACCCGGGCTTACTGCTTGCGTGTCTCGATGTTCAGGTAAATGAGTTCACCCGCTAAATGCAAGGATGCCGGTAGCGAAGTCTTCTTCCTGTCCGTAGGCATTCTTCACGCTGGGCGGAATATGCAATTCTGCGGTGGGCGGAAGCGTGTCCAAGGTGTCAGGAAGCTGACTCGGGTCTCGCGACAGGCGTCGGTGCGTTTAGCGGATGAGCCGTGTAGAGGGTGCTGCAGGTTAGCAGACCTTATGAGAACCGTCGCTGATGACTACCTCATAAACTGCCGGTGCGTGGCCGTATTTTTCGTTGTACCTGGCCTTTGCGTCTGCTATGAACTTGTCGTAGAGTTCTTCCTTGACCAGATTGATGGTGCATCCGCCGAAGCCTCCGCCCATGATGCGGCTGCCGGTAACGCCGTTGGCCTTGGCCAGTTCGTTCAGGTAGTCCAGCTCCTCGCACGATACTTCGTACTCCTTGCTAAGTCCTTCGTGGGTTTCGTACATCTTCTGGCCTACTGTCTCGTAGTCGCCTTTCTCCAAAGCGTCGCATACAGCCAGCACTCTGTCCTTCTCTCCGAGCACGAAGTGGGCACGTTTGTAATCCTCTTCTCCCACCTCCTGGCGGACTTCCTCGAGCTGTTCCCAGGTGCAGTCACGCAGAGTTTCGAACTTGTTCTCGGGGTGCTTGGCGGCAATGTGCTTCACTATGTTCTCGCAACTGTTGCGGCGGTCGTTGTAGGGCGAGCCCTTCAGTTCGTGCTTTACTTTGGAGTCGAGCAGCACCAGCTTGTAACCCTGCGGGTCGAAGGGGTAGTATTCGAACTCGCGGCTGCGGCAGTCGAGGCGCATCAGCTTGCCTTGCTGCCCGAAGACGGAGGCAAACTGGTCCATGATACCGCAGTTTACGCCTACGTACTTGTGCTCGGTGGCCTGGCCGGCGAGGGCGAGATCCCACTTGGAAACCTTGTTGTCGCCAAACAGGTCGTTAAGGGCAAAGGCGAAGCAGCTCTCCAGCGCGGCCGATGAACTCATGCCGGCTCCCAATGGCACGTCGCCATAGAAGGCGGTGTTGAACCCTTTGACGTCAACGCCGAGGGCGCGCATCTCCTGCACAATACCGTATATATAACGGGCCCATGTGGCGCGCGGGCCGTCGGGGTCGTCGACTTTGAACTCCACTCTGTCTTTCAGGTCGATGGAGTAGCACATCACCGTGTTGGTTCCGTTAGGCCGGAGCTCGGCCATGATGCCCTTGTCAACGGCGCCGGGGAAAACAAATCCGCCGTTGTAGTCGGTGTGTTCGCCGATGAGGTTGATGCGTCCCGGCGACATGTAGATGTTGCCGGTCTTGCCGTCAAAATGCTTGATGAAGCGGCTTCTTACTTTTTCAATATCCATGGTTTTTATGATTTTAGGTGTGAAATCAGTCAATCTTGATGTCCTTATTCACGTTCTTGCTGCCTGCAACGGCGTAGAAGAACATGTAGGCAAGAGCTATCAGAGGCACAATGTAGGAGGCCATGTAGCTTACGTAGTCAGCAATGGAGCTCTGGATAAGCGGCAGTACGCCACCGCCTACAACCATCATCATGAAGATACCGGATGCTGCAGCAGTGTATTTGCCCAGACCCTCGGTGGCAAGATTGAAGGTGGAGGTCCACATTACCGATGTGCACAGACCGCAGAGAACCAGCAGCAGGGCAGCGATAGGCACGACAACGGTGTCGAAGGAGGTGCCGTTAAACACCGGCATGGATACGGTTGTTGCCTTGCCCAATATCATGGCGAGGATGATGAGCACCATACCGCCGAAGGTGGCAATGGTCATCAGCGTCTTGCTCGAAACCTTGTTGGCAATAAATGAGGAGCAGAAACGGCCTACCAGCATCAGGAACCAGTAGGTTGCAGCTACCGAGCCGGCTATTGCCATGGCGTTACCGGTAAGGCCGGCACCCTTGTCGGTCTGGTCAGAAAGGTAGTAAATCAGCGTTCCGGGTATGCCCACTTCAACGCCAACATAAACGAAGATGGCAATCACACCCAGCATAAAGTGGCGGAAAGCCCATGGGCTGCGCTCGAAAACGGTGTCGGCAGTAACCTTGCCTCTCTCGGGGTCGGAGATTGGAATGAAGCCGAGGATGATGAAGGTGAGTGCAAACACGGCCATGGCGATGTAGAGCACCATGTTAACATCTACCATTTGGGTTGATGCGGTCACGGTACCGATGAGCGCGCCGACAAAGAGCGGGGTGATGGTTCCGGTCAGTGAGTTCAGTGTTCCGCCAATCATGTTGAGCTGGTTGCCTCTGTTACCGCCGCCGCCAAGCAGGTTCAGCATGGGGTTTACAACGGTGTTGAGGATGCAGACGCACAATCCGGAGATGAAAGCGCCCAGCAGATAGACTACGAAACCGGCTAACTTGGATGTCTCGGGGTCGAAGAAGCCGGAGCAGAACTGTGTAAACACGCCGATGAAACCAATGGCGATGCCAATCATGGCAGTCTTCTTGTAGCCTACCTTGGTAAGAAGTTTACCGGCGGGAATGCCCATGAAGAGGTAAGCCAGGAAGTTCATGCCGTTGCCCAGCATGCCTACCGTGTTGGCGCTTGCACCGCCAAACTGGCTTTTCCAAATCACTCCGATAGGTGCGGCGAGGTTAGTTACGAACGAAATCATGGCATAAAGGAACATCATAGTTATGATGGCGATTATGCTCGCATTCTGTTTAGTTTGATTTTCCATTTCAGTTATTATTTTTATTTGTACTTTATTGTTCTACTCCAAATTGATAGATAGTTTTCTGCTTGTATTGTTCGCCGGCCTTGAGTACCACCGAGGGGAAGTACGGATGGTTGGGACTGTCCGGGAAGTGCTGTGCCTCGAAGCAGATGGCACTGCGGCGCGGGAAGGTTGCCCCGTGCTGGCCTTTGTAGCCGTCGGCCCAGTTGTCGGTATAGACCTGTACGCCCGGTTCGGTCGTGAACACTTCCATGGTGCGTCCGCTCACGGGTTCGGTTATCTTGGCGGCAAAGCTCAGCTCGCCTTCTTCCTTCTTGTTGAGCACGAAACAGTGGTCGTAGCCGGCTCCGTTCTTAATTTGTTCATCGTCGGCATTGATATCCTGGCCCACTGTTTTGGGTGAGCGGAAGTCGAAGGGTGTACCTTCTACCTTCCTGATTTCGCCCGTGGGGATGCTTGTCTCGTCAATGGGAATGTAGAAATCGGCATTGATTTGGCAAATCAAGTTGTCGATGGTGGGGGTGGGGTCGGCTATGCCAGCCAGTGAGAAAAAGCCGTGGCTTGTAAGGTTGATGATAGTTTTCTTGTTGGTGGTTGCCATGTAGTCGATAACCAGTTCGTTGTCATCGTTGAAAGTGTAGACAACCGTCACTTTCATTTCGCCGGAGTAGCCTTCTTCTCCGTATGGACTCACGTACTTCAGAACCAGCGACTGGGCGTCCATTTGCAGTGCATCCCAAACCTTGGCGTTGAAGCCTTTGAGGCCTCCATGCAAGCTGTTTGGGCCGTTGTTGACAGGTAACCGGTACTCCTTGCCGTGCAGCTGGAAGCGTCCTTTGCAGATGCGGTTGCCATACCGGCCAATGAGAGTGGAGAGATAGGGCTCCGGACTGTTTATTACATCTTGGATATTGTCGTGTCCCTGGATAACGTTTGCGTAGTTGCCGTTCCTGTCAGGCACCATGATGGCTACTATGGCGCCTCCGTAATTGGTAATGGCAACCTCGTTGCCTTTACTGTTTGTGAGAAAAAACAAGTCTGTATTCTTGCCGTCTACTGTGGTCTGAAAGTCCTCTTTCTTCAAACCACAGATGTTTTCAGTTTCAGTTGTGTTCATCAGATAATAAGTCTTTAGTTATTTTATATTGATGCAAAGTAACTGAAAAAAAACGAAAGGGGCAAACGAATGATTTAAAAAACAGGCGGACTGTTATGTTAAAAACTATTAAACCGAAGCCAGCAGGTCGGCAACTACATAACTGGAGCCACCCACGAAGATGAAATCATCCTTGCCGGCATCGCCGAGCGCGGCCCGATAAGCCTCCCGGACAGTGTGGAAAATGCCGCCCGAGAGCTGGTGGCTGCGGCCCAATTCGGCCACCCGCTCTACGGGGAAGGCCCGCTTGGAGGATGCCTGCGTCCAATAATATACGGCCCGGCGTGGCAGCATCTGCATCACCGCGTCAATGTCTTTGTCGTCAACCATGCCGAAAACAATCCTGAGCTGCCGGCATTCCTGTGCCCGTAGCTGCGGTGCCAGATACTGCCATCCGCCTGCGTTATGGCCGGTGTCGCACACCACTGTGGGGTTCGACTGCAACTGCTGCCAGCGTCCTTGCAGTCCGGTGAGCTCCGTCACCCGGGCAAAACCTTCGTTTATGCTGCTCTCGTGCTTGATGATGCCGGCCTCCATGAGCCGCTTCACGGCGCAGAGAACCGTGTTGGCGTTCTTCTCCTGATAGCTTCCGCCGAGCTCGCCAGCCAGCTTGCCGAAGCTGCGCGTGCTGTACACGAGGCCTTGGTGGCCGTCGGTTGCCTGCGTTCCGATAACTTCCGCCTCGTCCTTGGCAAAGTACACGGGAGCCTGCAGGGCAGCAGCCTTCTGCTCGAATACCGGCCTCGTCTCGGCTACAGTTTCTCCGATAACCACTGGAGTGTGGCTTTTGATGATGCCGGCCTTCTCGCCGGCAATCTTTGCCAGCGTGTTGCCCAAGAACTGGGTGTGGTCAAAGGAGATGTTGGTGATGACGGAGAGGATGGGGGAGATGATGTTGGTGCAGTCGAGACGGCCGCCCAGACCGACTTCGATGACGGCAATGTCTACCTCTTGTTCAGCGAAGTAGTTGAATGCCATGGCCGTGGTGAGCTCGAAGAACGAGGGATGCAGGGGCTCGAAGAAATGGCGTTCGCGCTCTACGAAGTCAACAACCTGTTTCTTGCTGATAACCTGTCCGTTAACCCTAATCCGCTCTCTGAAATCTACAAGGTGCGGAGAAGTGTAGAGACCCACCCTGTATCCCTCGCTCTGAAGGATGGAGGCCAGCGTATGGGAGCACGAACCTTTGCCGTTGGTGCCGGCTACGTGGATGGTCGGGTAGTGCGTGTGCGGATGATGGAAGTGTTCGTCCAGCGCCAGGGTGTTGTCAAGGCCCTCCTTGTAGGCCGTAGCCCCCACGTGCTCAAACATGGGTGTGCTGTTAAAAAGGTATTGTACTGTTTCCTGATAGGTCATGTCGGCAGGAGAATAAAGGTTGTTGCAATGAGGCGTGCAGCCAGCGGTGTAAGCCCTTGAGTATCTGATGGTTGTCTTTGTTTGTACGGCCCGGCTCCGGCAGAGCTGTCGTTCAGCGTTGTTGAAGCTATCGTTCAAGGCTCTTGAAGCTATGCTTCAACGGCCTTGAACGATAGCTCTGCCGCGCCTGCTCCAAAAAACGCGCACGGCCGGTGCCCGCTGGGGGCTATTCGCTGAAGTAGTTCTTGAATTTCTCGAAGATGCTTTTCTTGGTCGAGGAGTCGCCTCTGAAGTTCTCGCTTTCACGCAGTTCTTCGATGGCTTTGCGCTCTTCTTTGGTGAGTGTCTTGGGCACGAAGACGCTGATGTTTACCACCAGGTCGCCCTTGCCGCTACCGTAGCCCTGCACGGCAGGCAGACCCTTGCCGCGCAGGCGGAGCGTTCTGCCGGGCTGCGTGCCCGGGTCAATCTTTATCTTCACCTTGGTTTGCTCTATGGTAGGTATCTCCACCTCGCCTCCCAGGGCTGCGGTGGGGAAGTCGAGCAGCAGGCTGTAGATAACGTCCTGCCCGTCTCTGACGAACGTCTCGTCCTTTTCCTCCTCTATATATACCTGTATGTTGCCCGCTATACCGTTGTGCCGGCCGGCATTGCCCTTGCCCGGCACGTTTACGACCATGCCCTCGGCCACGCCTGCGGGTATCTTTATCTCGACAACCTCCTCGCCTTTAACGACGCCGGTGCCGCCACATTCGTGGCATTTATTCTTGATTACGGTGCCTTCGCCGTGGCAGGTAGGACATTCGCTCTGCGTTTGCATCATGCCGAACACGGTGCGCGAGGTGCGCGTAACTACGCCGCTGCCGTGGCAGGTGGGGCATGTCTCGGAACCGCTGCCGGCCTCGGCGCCGCTTCCGTGGCAGTGGGAGCAGGTTACATCCTTGTGAACCTTGAACTTCTTGGTAACGCCCGTGGCTACTTCCTGCAGCGAGAGGCTGACCTTGAGGCGCAGGTCGGAGCCGCGATACTGCGGGCGCGCCTGTCTTCCTCCGCCCCCGCCGAAGCCTCCGAAGCCGCTAAAGCCGCTGTGACCGCCAAAGATGTCGCCGAACATAGAGAAGATGTCGTCCATGTCCATGCCACCTGCACCGAAGCCGCCGAAGCCTCCTCCCTGCGGTCCATCAAACCCGAACTGGTCGTACTGCTGGCGTTTCTGCGGGTCGTGCAGAATGTCGTAGGCCTCTGCTGCTTCCTTGAATTTGTCTTCGGCTTCCTTGTTGCCCGGGTTGCGGTCGGGGTGATACTTGATTGCCAGTTTGCGGTATGCTCTCTTTATCTCGTCTTCTGAGGCGTCCTTGCTTACACCAAGGACCTCATAATAATCACGTTTAGCCATTCAAATTGTTCGTTATGTTTTGCTGTTCCTGTCTTTTGTCTGTAGCCGATGCGTGGCGCGGGCATCCTACTGGCCTACGGCAACCTTGGCGTGGCGTATGACCTTGTCGTTCATCGTGTAGCCGGTCTGCACGCAGTCTATTACTTTGCCCTTCTTGTTGTCGCCCATACCGGGCACCATGGCTATGGCTTCGTGGTAGTCGACGTTGAAGTCGGCATCCTCGGTCTCTATCTTCTTGACCCCGAGACCTTCCAGGGTAGTCTGGAACTTCTTGAAAATGAGCTCCCAGCCTTCCTCCAGTTTCTCCATCGAGTCGGCCTTGTCGGCATTGGCCATGGCACGTTCCATGTCATCCAATACGGGCAGAATGGCAGTAATTGTCTTCTCTCCGCCGTTGAGAATGAGTTCGGCTTTCTCCTTGAGCGTGCGTTTCTTGTAGTTCTCAAACTCGGCTACGGTCCTCAGATACTTGTCTTTGAGCTCTTCCAACTGTTTGTTGGCTTCTGCCAGAGGGTCGGCAGCAGGTGCTTCTTCGGCCTCTTTGGCTGTTTCCGCGGTGGTGTTGTCGGCCGTTTCGGGCTGTGTTTCAGCCTGTTCGTTATCGGCACTGGCTGCCTGTTCCGTCTGTTTCGTGTTCACTTCTTTCTCCGTAGCTCCTTCTTCTACGTTTATGTTTTGTTCCTTGTTCTCTTTATTGCTCATGATAATAAGTTTTATATTGTAGTCAGCAAAAACCTTGCCAAAAAAGCATCCACAGATTTTCATGCCGCCCGATGTTGGTTTCCGGAAGTGAAATCGGTGCCGGGAGATGGAAATCTGTGGATGCTGTAAGGGTTCTTATACGTTGTACATTCTGGCCTTCTGCTCCTTGATGCCCTCGTCGTAGATGTACTCGTCGTAGGGCATCAGCTTGTCTATGGCGCCCGATGGGGTGAGTTCGATGATGCGGTCGGCCACGGTCTGGATGAATTCATGGTCGTGCGAAGAGAAGAGAATGTTGCCCTTGAAAGCAATCAGGTTGTTGTTGAAGGCCTGAATACTTTCCAAATCAAGGTGGTTGGTGGGCGTGTCAAGAATGAGGCAGTTGGCGTTCTGCAGCTGCATGCGTGCTATCATGCAGCGCATCTTCTCGCCTCCGGAGAGCACGCTGACCTTCTTGAGTACCTCTTCTCCGGAGAAGAGCATGCGCCCCAGGTAGCCTTTCATGGCCACCTCGTTGCCTGCTCCGTACTGCGAAAGCCAGTCTACCAGGTTCAGGTTGCTGTCAAAGAAGGCGGTGTTGTCAAGCGGCAGGTAGGCCGTAGTGATGGTAACGCCCCACTTGTAGGTGCCTGCGGCGGCCTCGCGGTTGCCGTTGATGATTTCGAAAAGTGCCGTCATGGCCTTTGGGTTGTGAGAAAGGAACACCACCTTCTGGCCCTTTTCGATGTTGAAGTTTATGTTGTCGAACAGTACAGTGCCGTCAGCATCGGTTGCCTTGAGCCCTTCCACTTCCAGTATCTGATTGCCCGGGTCGCGGTCCATCTGGAAGATGATGCCCGGATACTTACGACTTGAGGGGCGTATTTCGTCCACATTCAGCTTCTCCAGCATCTTCTTGCGCGACGTGGTCTGCTTACTCTTTGCCACATTGGCAGAGAAGCGGCGGATAAACTCCTCCAACTGCTTGCGTTTCTCGTCGGCTTTCAGCTTCTGGTTCTGTGCCTGCCGCAGTGCCAGCTGCGAGCTCTCGTACCAGAAACTGTAGTTACCGGAAAAGACGGTAACCTTTCCGAAGTCGATGTCTATGGTCTGTGTGCTCACTGCATCGAGGAAGTGGCGGTCGTGGCTCACCACGAGTACCGTCTGGTGTTCATCTATCTCACTCAGATATTGCTCCAGCCATTCAACGGTGTCGAGGTCTAAGTCGTTGGTTGGTTCATCGAGGAGCAGGTTCTCGGGATGACCGAAGAGCGCCTTGGCAAGCATTACGCGAACCTTCTCGTTATTGGCCAGCGAGGCCATCTGCTTCTGATGCAGCTCTTCCTTGATGCCGAGGTTCTGCAAAAGTTGGGCTGCATTCGACTCTGCTTCCCATCCGTTCATCTCTGCAAACTTGAGTTCAAGGTCGGCGGCACGGTTCCCGTCCTCCTCTGTCATCTCTGCTTTGCCGTACAGGCGCTCGCGTTCCTTCATGTTTTCCCATAGAGGCTGGTGGCCCATAAGTACGGTATCCATGACTGAGAAGTCGTCGTATTTGAAGTGATCCTGCTCCAGCACGCTCAATCTTTCGCCCGGTCCAAGCTCTACTGTGCCTTTGTTGGGCTCCAAGTCGCCGCTGATGGCGCGCAGCAAGGTCGACTTTCCGGCTCCGTTAGCACCTATAACGCCATATATGTTGCCGCGGGTGAACTTGATGTTTACGTCTTTGTAAAGAACTCTCTTGCCAAACTGAATGGCGAGGTTGGTGAGTGTAATCATTCTGCTAAATACCTATTTTATCTAAATTTTGTGCAAAGGTACAAAATAAAAATGAAAGGCGAGGGGGTAAGAGCGTGAAAATCAACAAAAAACAGGCCGCCTCGTTGCCCCAACCGGCATTTTTGTTTACCTTTGCAAAATCTTAAGCAGACGGTCTGATTGATGCTGATTGTGGACATGAAGTCCGTGAGCCAGCCGACGTCATGCCGCAAATGAAAGGACTGAAACAGATGAAGACAAACCATACCAGCCATCCGGGCGATTACGATTACTACGAGGTAAGCGAAGATAGTGCGCTCCTGGAGTGGCTGCTCGGCAATCTCAAAGGCGAAAGCAGGACCAAGGTCAAGGCCACGCTCAAGGGGCGCGGCATCCGCGTTAACGGCAAGCAGGTTACCCGCTTCGACTATCCGCTCAAGCCGGGCGACAGGATTTCCGTGAGTCGGTCTAAGAAGAACGACACTTTCCACAGCCGTTACTTGAGGCTGGTGTATGAGGACCGCTTTCTTGTTGTTGTGGAGAAGAACGTCGGCATACTGTCAATGGCGGCCGGGCATTCATCACTGAACGTGAAGGCGGTGCTCGACGACTATTTCGGCAAGACCCGCCAGAAGTGTACCGCGCATGTAGTGCACCGCCTGGACCGCGAGACATCGGGGCTGATGATTTATGCCAAGGACATGCAGACGGAGCAGTTGCTGGAGCACGACTGGCATCACATAGTGTACGACCGCCGTTACGTGGCCGTTGTATCGGGCGAGATGGAGGACGACGAGGGGACGATAGCCAACTGGCTGCAGGACAACAAGGCCTACGTTACCTACAGTTCGCCCGTTGACAACGGCGGAAAATACGCCGTGACCCACTTCCACGTGCTCGACCGTACAGTCGACCACTCGCTGGTGGAGTACCGGTTGGAGACGGGAAGGAAGAACCAGATACGCGTGCACAGTGCCGACATGGGGCACCCCGTGTGTGGAGACACCAAGTACGGCAATGGCGACGACCCGCTGCACCGCCTCTGTCTGCACGCCTATGTGCTGTGTTTCTACCATCCGGTAACGCACGAACGCATGGAGTTTGAAACCCCCATACCGCCTTCGTTCAGGCATCTTTTCAAGTAATCAGGAACTTAGAACCATCCAAACATATTCAATCAGATGAGCAATCTTTCGTATTTCATATTCATTCTTATTGCTGTCTTCGTGGGCGTTGTTGTGGTCAAGAAGATAGCCAGCTGCCTTATCAGGAGCGTCATCCTGCTCCTCATCATCGCTGCTTTGGTGTACGTTTACCTCAACTACTACGCAGCGTAGGCCGCCCTTGCTACTACTTTGGGGCAAGCTGGCCCGCATGATGATGGGCGCAAAGTGAGTGCTGTGTCTTATTCTTCGTTAACTATCGTGCCCGGCTCATGATGCAAGGGGGCTTGCCTCACGCTACATGGGTGCTTGAGTTTTATGAATTTTCGTGCTGAAGCTATGCTTCACGAACTTTCGACACTTGTCGCACGATTGTTTGACAAGTGTCGCACATATATTTGACAGGTGTCGAAAGTTGATGGAAGCCTGCTCCGGCACTCCCAAAAGAATGGAGTTAAACCCTGCCGGCAGTGCTTTCCGGATGCTTTCAGCCCTCAATCCCTTGGGAGAATGGGGTTGGGTTCTTGCCTGATAGGTGTTTGCTGCTCTCTGCTTTTACATATCTTTGGGGCCGTTGCGGCCTGAGTGGGGTTACTTGTTTATTCCCTTTTTCCCGTTGTGTATATAGACACCTTTGCCGGGACGTGTCGTCCGGTTGCCCTGCAGGTCGTAGTAGGAGCCGCCGTGGGCAGCGGTTGCCTTCGTCCTTTCTATTCCGTCGCTTACCTGCTGCTTCCAAGCCACGCTCACGCTGCCGCTGCCCAAGGCTTCTTGCAGGCCGGCCGGGTTGTCAATATGGCCAATCTTGGTGTACGCGTAACTTGACATGAAGGTCTTGTAGAACACTACGATACACGCCGAGCCGTACAGCATCACGTCGCCGGCGTGTATGGTTCCGGGCCGGTAGGTGGCCGTTGGGAGGCTGCGGTCAATGTAGCAGTACTTCTCGTTGCCGTTCAGTTCGCTCATGTTGAGCGTCAGGGGCAGCATGCCGGCAAAGGCTCGGGCCGTGGCGTTGTCGTCAGTCAGTACGGTGAAGGTGCGGCCGCCGGCCGTAAGCAGAATGTTTTGCTGCTGTGCAAGTGCAGAAATGGTTGTCATAGTTATGAGGATGATGGTTGTCAGTTTTTTCATATTGCATGATTGTTTTGTACGAGGCAAAGTTACGGCTAATATTCTTCGGTGCGCTTATCATGGTTGGGGTGATACTTACCTCTATTCCCTTTTCTTAGTATAGAATAGAGTCAGATTCAGAAATAAGTTGTATTTTTGCGCAAAAGAACATGCAACAAATGGAAGAGAAGACAGAAGAGCCGGTTATCAGGCTCGACAGCGTTGATAAATATAATAAGCTGTACGGTTTTGAAACCCGGCATCCGCTGGTGGCGGTGGTTGATTTACGGAAGGCTACAACATCCGTGAACCACGTGCGGTTTAACTATGGGCTTTACGCACTTTGGCTCAAGCACGGCCAACAGTGCTCCATCCGCTACGGCCGACAGAACTATGACTACCAGGAAGGCACCATCGTCAGCTTCGCTCCCGGGCAGGCCGTAGAGGTATTGATGGCGGAGAATGTGGAGCAGGCCGATGCTGTTGGCCTCTTGTTCCATCCCGACATCATCCACGGAACTGTGCTCGGAAAGTGTATAGACGACTATCACTTCTTCGATTATGACTCGGCCGAGGCCCTTCATCTTTCGGTTCGGGAGCAGCAAGTGATAGTTGATGTGCTGGGAAGTATCAACAGCGAGCTCGAGATGCCAGTCGACCGGCATTCGCAAACCATTCTGGTTGACCGCATCAAGCTCGTACTCGACTACTGCCAACGGTTCTACGACCGGCAGTTCATTACGCGCCACAAGGTCAACTCCGATGTGCTTACGGCCTTCGAGCAGAACCTCAAGGAGTATTTCAACAGCGGCGAGGCCGAACGAAGCGGGCTGCCGACGGTGGCCTATTTTGCCGACAAGGCTTTTCTTACGCCCGGTTATTTTGGCGATCTCATCAAGAAGGAGACGGGACTCACGGCCCAGCAGCTCATTCAGAACAAGCTCGTGGCCCTCAGCAAGCAGTTCCTGCTCGACAGCCGTTACACCATCAACCAGGTATCAGCCTATCTCGGGTTCCTCTATCCGCAGCATTTTTCCCGTTTCTTCAAGACCCACGTGGGCATGTCGCCTAAGGAGTACAAGGATTCATAGAGCCCCCGACGGGTGCCGGTTGTTGGCAGCAGCAGGCCCGCAGGCAGTGAAAAGACAAACGAAAAGCCCGGTTCCAGTGGAGCCGGGCTTGCTGTTTAGTGTGCCGTATCGTGCAGTATTTCTTCCAGCGTGGGGTGGGTGTGGATGATGTTGCCCAGCTGCTGCAGCGTTGTATCGCGGTTCATGAGCGCCGTTATCTCCTGAACCATGCCCGAGGCGTGGGCTCCCAGGATGTGGCAACCTATGATGCGGCCGGCCTGGTCGGCCAGTATCTTCACCATGCCTTCGGTCTCGCCGGTGGCCACAGCTTTGCCGTTGGCGCGGTAGTAGCCCTTGTGGGCGTTGTACTCCGTGCCCTCCGCCTTCAGTGCATCTTCGGTTTTGCCCACCGAGGCGGCCTCGGGATTGGTGAATACGGCGGCCGGCATGATGTCGAGCCGTATGTCGTCAGCCAGTCCGAGAATGTGGTTCACGGCCCTGTAGCCTTGGAACGAGGCAGCGTGAGCCAGCATTATGCGGCCGTTTACGTCGCCTATGGCATAAATGCCCTTTACGTTGGTCTGCATGTTCTCGTCGGTCTTGATGCCTTGGCGGTCGTACTCTATGCCGGCGTTTTCCAGTTTCAGCCCGTCGGTATTGGCGCCGCGGCCGGTAGCAATGAGTATGGTGTCGGCCCCGACGGTGTTCTCCTTGCCTTTTGTCTCAAAGGTAACGGTGCCGTTGTCGATGCTTTTCACGCCCGACTGCATGAAGAACTGCACGCCTCTTCGTTCCAACTGCTTGCGCAGCCGCTTGGCTATGTCGCTGTCCATGGCCGGCAGGCACTCTTTCAGAAACTCGATGATGGTAACCTGCGAGCCGAAGGTGTTGAAGGCGGAGGCGAACTCCAGTCCGATGACTCCTGCGCCCACGATGACCAGCCGCGGTGGAACGTGGTCGATGTCGAGCAGCTCGGTAGAGGTTACTACGCCGGGGCTGTCGATGCCCTCGATAGGAGGCATCTTGGGATGTGAGCCTGTTGCAATGATGATATGCCTGGCCTGGTATTCCTCGTTGCCAACAACAACCGTGTGGGCGTCCTTGAATGATGCCTTGCCCTGTACGAAGTTAATGCCCGGCACGGCCATAAGGGTCTCGATGCCGCTGCGCAGCTGCTGCACAACTTGGTTCTTGTGCTCCTGTATCTTGGCGAAGTTGAGGCTGAAGGAGAGGCCGTCGAGCCCGTGTTCGGCAGCCCGGCGGGCCTGCTCAATCACCTCGGCTTCGTGGCAGTAGGCCTTGGTCGGTATGCAGCCCACGTTCAGGCAGGTGCCGCCAACGTGGCTTTCTTCGATGACGGTTACCTGCAGTCCGTGCTTTGCTGCGTAGGGAGCGGCCTGGTAGCCGCCGGGTCCGCACCCGATGATGATGAGGTCAGTCGTTGTCATTGATGAGTTGCTTGTAGGTTACTATTGGATGTTTGGCCGCCAGCACGTCGTCAACGCGCGATATGGGAGCATTGTGCGGAGCCGTTTTCACGAGCTCCGGCTGCTCTGCTGCTTCCTTGGCAATGCGGTGCATCACGTCAATGAAGCCGTCGAGTGTGTCTTTGCTCTCGTTTTCTGTTGGCTCTATCATCATCGCCTCGTGGAAGAGAAGCGGGAAATAGATGGTCGGCGCGTGGTATCCATAGTCCAACAAACGCTTGGCAACGTCCATGGTGGTAACGCCGGTGCTCTTGTCCCGCAGGCCATTAAACACGAACTCGTGCTTGCAAAGTCCGCCGATAGGCAGCTCGTAGGCATCTTTCAGGCACTCCTTTACATAGTTGGCAGTCAGTGTGGCGAGCGGTCCAACCATCTTGATGTTCTCCTTGCCCAGGCTCAGAATGTAGGTGTAGGCCCGCAGAATGACGCCGAAGTTGCCCAAATAGGCGCCAACATGGCAGGCGTGGTCATAGCAAACGGAGTAGCGGTCGCCCTCCTTGACAACGTGGGGACTGGGCAGGAACTCCTCCAACCCTTTGCGTACGCCCACCGGTCCGGCTCCCGGACCGCCTCCGCCGTGAGGAGTAGAGAAGGTCTTGTGCAGGTTCACGTGCATTACATCGAACCCCATGTCGCCCGGACGGCAAACTCCAAGCAGCGGGTTGAGGTTCGCTCCGTCGTAATACAGCAGTGCTCCGCAGCCGTGAACCAGCTTGGCAATCTCGGGAATGTCCTTCTCGAAGAGGCCGAGAGTGTTGGGGTTGGTCATCATCATGGCTGCAATGTCGTCGCCGAGCAGCGGTTTCAGGTCTTCTACATCAACCAGTCCGTCGGGCGTACTCTTCACTTCAACCACCTCAAGTCCGCATACCGCGGCCGAAGCCGGGTTGGTTCCGTGCGCCGAGTCGGGCACAATCACCTTGATGCGTTTGTCGTCATGGCGTGCCTGATGGTAGCTGCGTATAATCATGAGGCCAGTAAGTTCGCCGTGGGCGCCGGCAAACGGATTGAGCGTAAAGTCGCTCATGCCAGTCAGCTCGGCCAGACTTTGCCGGAGATTGTATTCCACCGCCAGCGCTCCCTGCACGGTGTCTTCAGGCTGCTGGGGGTGCAGAGCCGCAAAATCGGGCAGGTTTGCCATCTCTTCATTGATGTAGGGATTGTATTTCATGGTGCAGGAGCCGAGCGGATAGAAGCCGTTGTCGACGCCAAAGTTGTTGCCGCTGTGGTTCGTGTAGTGGCGAACAACCGTCATCTCATCGCACTCGGGCAGGGCTGCGTCAGCCTGTCGTCTCTCCTCGGCGGGAACTTCGTGATGGCCGAAGTTGTTCTTTGGCAGGGAATAGCCTCTGCGGCCAGGATGCGAGAGCTCAAAAATTAAATTGCCATATAATGTTCTGTTCATAGTCGTAGGGGTCTTAGTTTTCTGTCGTAAGTTTGATGTAACGGTCTACCTCATCTTTAGTGCGCTTCTCGGTTACGGCAACCATGAGCGTATTGTCAGCAACTTTGACGCCGCCCATGATGCCGTTGGCCTGCAGTTTGGCCAGCAGGGAGTCGACGTCTCCATGATATCTGACGCAGAACTCATTGAAGAACGGCCGGTTGAAGGCTGCCTCGAATTTGCCTGATTGCAGCAGTCGGTCGTACAGATAGTGAGCTCCGTCGTAGGAAGTCTGGGCTGCTTCCTTTATTCCTTCTTTGCCCAAGAGGCTCATGTAGATAGTAACCCACAGCGCCATGAGCGACTCATTGGAGCATATATTTGACGTTGCTTTCTGCCGGCGGATGTGTTGCTCGCGGGCCTGGAGCGTGAGCACGAAGGCGCGTTGCCCGTTCTGGTCGAGCGTCTTGCCAACAATGCGGCCCGGCATCTTGCGCATCAGCTTCTCCGTACAGCACATGTAGCCCACGGAGGGACCACCGAAACTCATCGGAATGCCCAGCGACTGGCCGTCGCCTACGGCCACATCGGCTCCCCATTCGCCCGGAGTCTTCAGCAAGGCAAGGTCGGCCGCAATGCCGTTCACGATGAAGAGAGCCTTCTGCTGGTGGCAGGCATCGGCATAGCCTGTAAAGTCTTCAACGATGCCATAGCAGTTGGGCTGCTGCACAACCACGCCTGCAACATCTCCCAGGCTTAGCTTCTGGTCGAGGTCAGCCTTGCTGGTAGCGCCGTCGAGGGCTGCTATGAGTTCAATGTCTACGCCGTGGAAGTGGGCGTAAGTGTTGATTACGGCCAGTGTCTTCTTGTCAACAGTCTCTGAGACAAGCACCTTATGCGACTTCTTGCTTACGGCATTGGCCATCAGCACGGCCTCTGCAGTGGCCGTGGTGCCATCGTACATGGACGCGTTAGAGATGTCCATGCCCGTCAGCTCGGCCATCATGGACTGGTATTCGAATATATAATGGAGGGTGCCTTGTGAGATTTCGGCCTGATAGGGGGTATAACTGGTCCTGAATTCAGAGCGCTCTACGAGTCCCGGAATTACGGCCGGGGTGTAATGGTCGTACACTCCGGCGCCGGCAAAGCACGTGAGCTGCCGGTTCTGCTTGCCCAGTTGGGCAAAAAGTTGCCGTATCTCCACCTCGCTCATGGCGTCAGGAAGCTGGTAGTCGCGATGCAGTTTCACGCTGTCTGGCACCTCCGCATAGAGCTCTTCGAGAGATCCGACGCCGATTTTGGCAAGCATCTCCTTGGTGTCTGCTTCTGTATGTGGGAAATATTTGTAGGTCATAACTAAGGTAAACAAATGAGGGAATGGAGACCGTGACGGCTCCCGCATTTCCGTAATTGCTGTTTTTTCTTGATATAGTGTGTACTGTTAGAAGCTCTTTTGGGGAAACCTGGCCGATGGCAGCTTATAGCCGTTGGCCACACCTCCCCAAAAGAAAGGTAGGAAAGAATGCCTGCATGCCGTGCATTGGTTTCTGCTATAACAGTAAGAAGCTGTTAACCAGACGCTTGCCGGCATGTATTACGGCTCTTCTTCGTTATTTCTGGCAGAATGCCTCGTAGGCTTTGGCGTCCATGAGGCTGTCCAGTTCGGCCTTGTCAGATAGCTGCACTTTGACCATCCAGTTGCCGAAAGCATCCTCGTTGATGAGCCCCGGATTGTCTTCGAGGGCCTCGTTCACCTCAACGACGGTACCCGATACGGGTGCATTCAGGTCGGATGCGGCCTTTACACTTTCCACTGCGCCGAATTCTTCGCCGGCAGCAAGCTCGTCGTCAACCTCGGGCATGTCTACATAAACGATGTTTCCCAGCTCATGCTGAGCAAAGTCGGTTATGCCGATGTAGCCGAAATCGCCTTCTATCTTTACAAACTCGTGCGACTCACTGTAGTAGAGTCCTTCAATAACTTTAGCCATATTGTTCTTTTTTTAGATTGTTTTGTTATGCTATTTATGGTAATGCTTGTCGTAGAACTTCTTTTTGACGACCGTTCCGGGGAAGTTTTTCTTGCGTATCTGAATGTCTACGCGGTCGCCCAACTTCACGTTGCTGTCTACCAGAGCTACGGCGCAGCTCTTGTCGGTGCTGATGAGGCGATAGCCGGTAGTAACCTCGCCCACTTCTCGTCCGTCCTTCAGAACCTTGTAGCCGTGGCGTGGAACGGCATGTGCCTGCAGCTCGATGCCGCGCAGACGCCTGGCCACGCCGTTCGCCTTCTGCTCCACAAGGGCGTCCTTGCCGATGAATTCCTCCTTTTCCAGCTTGCAGAACATGCCCAGACCGGCCATGATGGGCGAGATGTCCTGCGAGAGTTCGTCGCCGTAAAGCGGCAGGCCGACCTCAAAACGCAGCGTGTCGCGGCAGCCGAGGCCGCAGGGTTTGCAGCGTCCGCTGGCCATGAGGGCATCCCAGGCGCCGTTGATGAACGCGTGGGAGCCGTAAATCTCGAAGCCGTCTTCGCCCGTGTAGCCCGTCCGGGAGATAATGATGGTCTCGCCGGCGGTGTCTATCGTCTTGCATGTATAGAACTCCAGCTCCTTGCAGGCCAGGCCGAGAACCTCTTCGACCACGCCTTCTGCTTCGGGCCCCTGTACGGCCAGCTGGCCGTAGTAGTCGGAACAATGGTCGAGCGTAACGTCAAACCCCTCGGTGTGCCGGCGCATCCACTCCACGTCCTTGTCGATGTTGGCAGCGTTGATGACGATGAAGTATTCGTTCTCACCCATCTTGTACACCAGCAGGTCGTCCACGGTTCCGCCGTCGGGGTAGAGCATCATGCCGTAGTAAATCTTGCCCACGGGGGCTCCTTTCACGTCGTTGGTGAAGATGTGGTTAACGTATCGCTCGGCATCCTTGCCCGTTACATAAACCTCACCCATGTGAGAAACATCGAAGACGCCGCAGTGCTGGCGCACTGCCTGGTGCTCTTCTATGATAGAAGTGTACTGAATGGGCATGTCGAAACCGCCGAAAGGCTGGATGAGTGCGCCCATTGCCACGTGTTTGTCGTACAGACAGGTTCTTTTATTTTCCATGTATTTTGAGTTTAAAGAGTTAACTTTACTTTCCGAAGATGAACCTTTCGTCCAGATATTCCTTTTCTATTTCCTCCGTGCGGCGTATGTCTTCCGCCGTCATCCCGTAAGTGCGGCTGCACAGGTGGTGGCGCAGCTGTTGCCTGATGTCGGCAAAGGGCAGCTGCGTGTAGTCCTTGAGCAGGCCTATGCGCTGCCTTACGCTCTCCACGCCGTGCTTGTCCAGCTTCTGTCGCGAGGGCGTGATGGCCTGCAGCATGTGCTCCATGTCGGTGTCGTAGAGTAGGGTGCCGTGGGCAATGTTCTTGCCCGAGAGGTGGTAAATGGCGTTTCCTGACACCTTCTGCTGGCCTATCATGATGTCGTTGCGGTCGTTCTTGCAGGCTGCTATGCCCATTTGGTTCAGCGCCTCGGTTATCATGGTCATGTATCTGGCAAAAGTATCGTCCACGCTCCCCTCCTCTGTGATGTATGAAAGCATCACGTTGCTCATGTCGGCATAAACGCAGCCGCCTCCGCTCTTGCGGCGGAACATCCTGATGCCGTGCTGCCGGCAGTAGGCTATGTTGACTTCGTTCTCTGCAACCTGGTTCCGGCCGAAGATGACCGAAGGCTCCACCTGCCACATAAAGAAGCAGTCGCCGCCCTGGTGCAGGCTGCGGGCAACGTATTCTTCCATTGCCAGGTAGAAGCTGAGTTTCCTTGTGTTTCCTTCGGGCAGGTCGATATAAGTCATAGCATTCGTCTTCAGGTTTTCCGACGCTTGCAAATATACTAATTATTTTGAGATAAAAGAAAATTATCCTGACTTTTTTAAATTAAGAGACGGTAAGACCCGCCGACAGGACAGCCGGCCGGCACCGCTGCACCTGCATGCGGCAACGGTTTGCGCTGCCCGGAAGGAGCGGCGCAAAAAGCCTGCACACGGGGTGATAGATGCTGACGGTTAAGGTGCGGGAAACGGCAAGCGGGAAGTTTCGACACTTGTCACATAATCGTGTGACAAGTGTCGAACAATCGTGCGACAAGTGTCGAAAGTTCACGAAAGATATCTTTAACACTCCCAACGGGCATGTGCGGGACTGCAAAAAGCATGTTGGGGGCAGGTTACCGGCTGAGCAGGAAATTCTTGAACCCGGCGAAGTCGTTGCCCAGGGCAATGCTCCGGCGCTTTCCCTGCATGAAAGCGGCCAGCCTGGCGGGCATTTCTACCGGTGCTCCTACAATGGATTCTACGGTGTCCTTGAACTTGGCAGGGTGGGCGGTCTCAAGGAATATGCCCGTTTCTCCGTCCTTCAGGTTCTCCTCCAGCGCCCTGTAGCCGCAGGCTCCGTGCGGGTCGAGCAGGTAGTGGTGGCGCTCGTGGCAGGCGCGGATGGTTTCGGCTATCTGGCTGTCGGTGTAGGTTGCTCCGCTTACTGACTTGCAGATGGCCTCCCACGAGCCTCCGAAGAGGTCTTGTATGCGTGCAAAGTTGCTCGGATTGCCTACATCCATGGCATTGGCAATGGTCTGTCTGCTCGGCTTGGGTTTGTAATTGCCCGACTGGAGATACCGGTAGAACACGTCGTTGGCATTGTTGGCGGCGATGAAACGCTCCACCGGCAACCCCATTCGCCATGCAAAGAGCCCGGCGCAGATGTTTCCGAAGTTGCCCGAAGGCGTGCAGAACACCAGCCGGCCGGGGTTGCCGGCGTGCAGCTTCAGGTACTGTGCGTAGGCATAGAAGTAGTAGAAAGACTGCGGCAGGAAGCGGGCCACGTTGATGGAGTTGGCGCTCGTAAGGCTCATGTGCCGCTTCAGGTCGGCATCCATGAAAGCGTTTTTGACCAAAGACTGGCAGTCGTCGAACGTTCCATCTATCTCTATGGCGGTTATGTTCTGCCCAAGCGTGGTGAACTGGCTCTCCTGTATGGGGCTTACCTTACCCTTGGGGTAGAGCACGTAGACGTGAATGCCGTCGACGCAGAGGAACCCGTTGGCCACAGCCGAGCCCGTATCGCCCGATGTGGCAACAAGTACATTGACCCTGCTGCTACGTTCTGCCGGCCTCTCCTGCCTGATGAAGTATTGCAGCAGGCGTGCCATGAACCGGGCTCCTACATCCTTAAAGGCGAGCGTGGGGCCGTGGAAGAGTTCCAGCGCGTAAATGTTGGAGGTTACGCGAACCAGCGGCGTGTCGAACGACAGCGTGGAGCAGACAATCCGGTGCAGGTCCTCGGCGGCAACGTCTTCGCCGAAGAAGGCATCCGCAACCTTGCAGGCAATTTGCTGAAAGGTAAGTTCGCTGATGTGGTCGAAGAACTGTTGCGGCAGTGGGTTGATGTGTTCGGGCATGTAGAGCCCCTTGTCGGGAGCCAGTCCGTTTACAACGGCTTCCTTGAGGCTTGCTTGCGGGGCCTGATAGTTTGTGCTGTAGTATCTCATCATGTAAAAAGGATTGGTTGAAACGGCATGGAGTTTATCGAATCTTCATGAACTCCTCCATGAATTCATGGAGCTTCAGGAGGCCGTAACTGCCCCTAACGCAGCTCGTCTCGTCGAAGAGTTGCACCTCGTCGGGCTCTATGCCGCGGTGCCATATCAGGAAAGGCACGGGCTCCTTGACGTGCGTCCGTATCTCCACGGGTGTGGGGTGGTCGGGCAGTACGGCAATGCAGACGGGCTCCTGCCATTCCTTCACCTTATTATATATAGGCTCCACAATCCTGTGGTCGAGGTATTCGATGGTGCGTAGTTTGAGTTCCAGGTCGCCGTCGTGGCCTGCTTCGTCGCTCGCTTCCAAGTGGAGGAAGACGAAGTCCTGCCTTTCGAGCGCGCTGATGGCAGCCTGCGCCTTGCCCTCATAGTTGGTATTGGCCAGTCCGGTGGCTCCGGGAACCTTGATGATGTCCAGTCCTGCATAGCGTCCGATGCCCCTTATCAGGTCTACTGCAGAGATGCAGGAGCCGCTCTTGATTTGCGGAAAGAGTTCGTGCAGGGTCTTCATCTCCGGTCGGTAGCCCGGACTCCAGGGCCAGATGCTGTTGGCTTGCTCCTTGCGGCCTTGGTTGAAGGGGTGCGAAGCGAGCAGTTGCTGCGACTGCAGGATGAGGTTGTTGAGCAAGTCGGCCGTCTCCTGCGGAGTCATCCTGCCCGAGCGGGGCTCGTCCTCGTCTGCTTTTCCGGCCGCAGGTCTCACCATCAGCTTCGCCCACTCTTCGTTCGGATGGTCATGGGGCGGTGCACACTCAATGTGTTTGTTGCCGCCCTTGATGATGAGCAGGTGCCGGTACTGTATGCCGGTGATGAATTTAACGCGCTTGTTGCCCAAGTGCTCGTTCAGGAAACGGATGAGTACGTCGCCTTGCTCCGTTGTAAGATGTCCGCCGTGGTGGTTCTTGATGCGCCCGTCTTGGGTCTCGATGATGTTGCACCTCATGGCCATGTCGCCCGGTTTCATGTCGTATCCAATGCTTGCTGCTTCCAAGGGACCGCGGCCCTCGTACACTTTGTTGAGGTCGTAGCCCAGGATGGCCGTGTTTGCAACTTCCGACCCAGGCTGAAAACCGTCGGGAATGGTGATGAGGCGGCCCGTCTTTCCCTTGCGTGCCAGCATGTCCATATAGGGCGTATCGGCGTATTGCAGCAGCGTCTTGTTGCCCAGTCGGCTGACCGGATGGTCGGCCATGCCGTCGCCTAAGATAATGATATGTTTCATGGGCCTTATATGTTAGCAATGCTCATGATGTTGGCAAAAACGCCGGCAGCCGTTACCGAGGCGCCTGCTCCGTAGCCCTGTATCTGCATGGGGTACTCGCGGTAGCGCTCGGTGGTAAGAAGAACGATGTTGTTGGAACCTTCCAGATTGTAGAAAGGTGACGAGGAATCAACTGCCTTCAAGGCTACGGAAGTCTTGCCGTGGTCCATCGTGGCCACGAAGCGCCACCGCTTGTTGGCCGAAGCAAGCTCCCGCCGCCGGCTCTCGAAGTCGGCATCGAGCGTCTTCAGCTTCTGCCAGAACTCTTCTTGTGAGCCCTGGAAGCACTCATCGGGCACGAAGAGGTGCTTCTCCACGTCCATCTGGTCTACTTTGTAGCCGGCCTCACGCGTCAGGATGACGAGTTTGCGCACCACGTCCGTACCACTCAGGTCGATGCGAGGGTCGGGTTCGGAATATCCCTGCTCCTTAGCACGACGCACGGTCTCCGAGAACGGCACGTCGGCAGCTATCTCGTTGAAGATGAAGTTCAGCGTTCCGCTTAGCACGGCCTCTATCTTCAGTATCTTGTCACCTGAGTTCCGCAGGTCGTTGATGGTGCCTATAATGGGCAGTCCAGCGCCTACGTTGGTCTCAAAGCGGAACTTCACGCCCTTTGTCAGTGCGGTTTTCTTCAGCTTCATATAGTTGTCGTAGGGCGAGGAGGCCGCCATCTTGTTGGCTGCCACTATGCTGATGTTCTTTTCGAGGAAGCATTGGTAGAGCCCGGCTATCTCCTGGCTGGCCGTACAGTCAACAAAGACACTGTTAAAGATGTTCATGCCCAGCACATTGCTTCTTAGCTTCTCGGGACTGCTTGGCTCCGATTGCTTCAGCTCCTGACGGTAATTGTCGAGGTCGAGACCGTCCCGGTTGTAGATTGCATTCTTGGAGCTGGCTATTCCCACCACGTTCAGCTTCAGCCTCGAGTGTTCCTTCAGCTCCTCGTACTGTGAGCGTATCTGCTCTAAGAGCTTGCTGCCAACGGTGCCGACACCGCAGATGAAGAGGTTGAGAACTTTGTATTCGGACAGAAAGAAGGAGTCATGAAGCACGTTGAGCGACTTGCGCAGCGACTGGGAGCTTACGACAAAGGAGATGTTAGTTTCCGATGCACCCTGTGCGCAGGCTATTACGCTGATGCCGCTGCGGCCGAGCGTGCCGAACAACTTGCCGGCAATGCCCGGCGTATGCTTCATGTTTTCGCCCACGATGGCGATGGTTGCCAGTCCGCTCTCGGCGTGCATGGGGAACATTTTGCCGTCTTCAATCTCGTGGGCGAACTCTTCGTCGAGCACGCTCACGGCCTCTGCGGCATCCACATCGCGCACGCCGATGGACGTAGAGTTCTCCGACGAGGCCTGGGAGACCATGAACACCGAGATGCCTTCATCGGCCAGAGCGGTGAAGATGCGCCGGTTCACGCCGATGACACCCACCATCGAGAGGCCCGAAACCGTTATCAGCGTGGTTCCGCTGATGCTTGAAATGCCCTTGATGGGCTTGTTGTCGTCGGCAACTTTGTCCTTGATGATGGTGCCCTCGCCTTTTCTGTTAAAGGTGTTCTTTACCCTGATGGGGATGTTCTTTACGCATACAGGGTATATAGTGGGTGGATAAATGACCTTGGCGCCGAAGTTACAGAGCTCCATAGCTTCCACGTAGCTCAGTTCGTTGATGGTGTAGGCGGTCTTGATAACGCGTGGGTCGGCCGTCATAAAGCCGTCCACGTCGGTCCAAATCTCCAGTATTTCGGCATCGAGTGCCGCTGCTATGAGCGATGCAGTATAGTCGGAGCCGCCCCGCCCGAGGTTTGTTATCTCGTTGGTGTTCTTGTCCTGGGATATGAAGCCGGGCACCAGACTGATGCGGGGCAGGTCGGCAAAGGTCTGCTGAATGAGCTGCGCCGTGAGCTCACTGTCCAGTATATGCTTGCCGTTGCGGTTTTCGGTCTTGATGAACTGGCGTGCGTCGAGCCACTTGGCGCCCTTGATGAGCGTTGCCACAATCTGCGAGCTGAGCCGCTCGCCGTAGCTTACGATGGCGTCTTCGGTCTTTTTGCTCAGGTCGTGTACCAGATAAACGCCGAAGTAGATGGAACGCAGCTGCTCGAAGAGAGAATCAACCTTGTAGAAGAGTATTTCACGGCTTGTGTTGTCGGTGATGACGGTATCTATCATCTTGTGGTGGCGGTCGAGCATGGCGTCGAATTCGTCCTTCCAGTGCTCGTCGCCCTTGAGTGCTAACTGCGAGGTAGCCAGCAGCTTGTCCGTTATGCCGCCCAGGGCGCTCACTACCACGATTACGGGTTGCTTCCTTGCCTCGCTCTCCACGATTTGTTTCAAGCTCAAAATGCTTGCCACGGAACCTACTGATGTTCCGCCGAATTTCATTACTTTCATTGCCTTTACGGTTTGTTTGGGTATTATCCTGCCATCCCTTCAACAACAGGGCCATGGCAAAACTTGGCGACAAAGATAGCCAAAAACCGAGAAACGGGAAAAGAAAAGCTGTTGTTTTTATGATGAAACCGAAGAAAAAAAGTGCATAAAAGGTGTAAACGAAAGTTTTTATGTACTTTTGCAGATAGCTTAAAGCAGCCCGAGGCCCTTTTTGCTGCGATTAGACAGAGATATTATGATACATGAATACCAGTTGCGACTGCTGCCTGTGCAGGCTTCGTCGGAGCAGAACATCATCAGTTATTTGGCCCAGGAAGAAGGTCTCGACGCCCGAACAGTGAACAGCGTGAGGGTGCTCAAGCGCTCCATCGACGCCCGCCAGCGCACCATCTATGTTAACCTGAAGGTGCGGGCCTATATCAACGAGCTGCCGCAGGACGACGAGTTCGTGCACACCGAATATCAAGACGTGTCGGACCGGCCGCGTGTCATCGTGGTGGGCGAGGGCCCCGGCGGTCTCTTTGCTTCGCTCCGGCTCATCGAACTGGGCTTCCGGCCGGTCGTGATAGAGCGCGGCAAGGATGTAAGGGAACGCAAGAAAGACATGGCCGGGATAACGAAGACGCAGCAGGTTGACCCCGAGAGCAACTATTGTTTTGGCGAGGGAGGGGCCGGCGCCTACTCCGACGGCAAGCTCTACACCCGCAGCAAGAAGCGCGGTTCGGTGGAGAAGATACTCAACGTGTTCTGTCAGCACGGCGCATCGACCGGCATTCTGGCCGATGCCCACCCCCATATAGGAACCGACAAGCTGCCGCGCGTCATTGAGAACATGCGCAACACCATCCTGAAATGCGGCGGCGAGGTGCACTTCCAAACCAAGATGACGGCCCTGATGCTCGACCATGAGCGCGTGGCAGGCGTTGAGACGGTTAACTTGGCCACAGGGGCAGAGGAGCATTTCCGCGGCCCCGTGATACTGGCTACAGGCCACTCGGCCCGCGATGTGTACCGGTATCTTCACGCCGAGCAGATAGAGATGGAGGCCAAAGGTATTGCCGTAGGCGTGCGATTGGAGCATCCGGCACAGCTCATAGACCAGATACAGTACCATAACAAGAACGGCAAGGGCAAGTATCTGCCCACTGCAGAGTACTCCTTCGTTACACAGGTGGGCGGCAGAGGTGTCTACAGCTTCTGTATGTGCCCCGGAGGCTTCGTCATTCCGGCCGCTACCGGGCCGCAGCAAATTGTGGTTAACGGCATGTCGCCGGCCAATCGGGGCACGCGATGGAGCAACAGCGGCATGGTGGTTGAAGTGCATCCGGACGACGTAGCGGCACTGTTGAAGCCGGAAAACGGCGAGAGCGAAGGTGCCGATGCTGCCGACCCGCTCTGCGTGATGCGCTTCCAAGAAACGCTGGAGCGCGACTGCTGGCAGCAGGGCAACAGGAAGCAGACGGCTCCGGCACAGCGTATGGCCGACTTCGTGAACCGCAAACTCAGCTACGACCTGCCCCCATCGAGCTATGCACCGGGACTTATCTCCAGCCCGTTGCACTTCTGGATGCCGGCGTTTGTGGTGAGTCGGCTGCAGGAAGGCTTCAAAGTATTCGGCCGTAACGCCCACGGCTTTCTCACCAACGAGGCCGTGCTCATAGCCACGGAGACGCGAACAAGCTCGCCGGTGCGCATTCTGCGCGACCGCGAAACGCTGCAGCACGTGCGCCTCGAGGGCCTTTTTCCCTGCGGAGAGGGTGCCGGCTATGCCGGAGGCATCGTCTCCGCGGGCATTGATGGTGAGCGTTGTGCCGAGATGTGTGCAGAATACATGAAGCGGCTGTAGGCGGTTACTGTCAGCATATTTGGTGTTTTGTAGTGCTCTGTGGCAAGAGCAGGAAAATAAGAAAAAGCATACAGCGGGACAGAAAACAACCTGCGGAGAGGCAATTTCTATCGGCTGCGAGGCAGAAATACCTGCACTTTACGTTCAGAAGGACACTTTCAAGCATGCTGTTTGCCCATTTTAATGCCCCTAAAGCATAGCTTCAACAGCCTTGAAGCATACCTTCAAGCCCGTTGGACGATACCTCCAAGAAACCCGGAAAACAGCAATAAAAATACAAACGGCTGATAATCAGCAGCTTGCCGGAACGAAGAAAAATCCCAAATTCTGCCCATCGCGTGGACTGACACAAAACTCACGCAACACCAGCGCACGTATTTGTCAGCAAAAATAGCCTCCAATTTACCGCAAGAAAACCATCAGTAAACAAAAAAACAGAGACGCGCAATCCCGCATCTCTGTTCATCCTAATTCATAGCATGTCCCCAAACACCCCCTCCTTCGGAGGGGGCAAGGGGGAGGTTCCCCTAATCTTGAATAGTAGCATGTCCCCACTCACCCCCTCCTTCGGAGGGGGCAAGGGGGAGGTTCCCCTAATCTTGAATAGTAGTATGTCTCCATTCACCCCCTCCTTCGGAGGGGGCAGGGGGGAGGTTCCCCTAATCCAAATCCCCTTCGGCAAACGTCGTAGTGTCCCAGTCACCCGTCTGCAGTCCCTTCTTGAACCAGAACATGCGCTGTTCACTGGTGCCGTGGGTAAAGGTTTCGGGCTGTGCATAGCCGCGTGCTTTCTCCTGCAGGTAGTTGTCGCCTATCTTCTCGGCGCAGTCAATGGCCTCCTCAATGTCGCCGTCGGTCAGGCTCTGGTACTTCTGGTTGTCGTAGTGAGCCCAGCATCCGGCGTAGTAATCGGCCAAGAGCTCCAGTTTCACGCTCAGTTTGTTGGCATTTGCCTGGCTCATTCCTGCCATCTTCTGGTGGCACTTCTGCAGGATGCCGCGCATGTACTCGATGTGGTGGCCCACTTCATGTGCTATCACGTAGGCATAGGCAAAGTCGAGGTCGCCCTTGGCCTGTATGCCCAACTGCCTGCGCATACTGGTAAAGAAGCTCAGGTCGAGGTACAGCTTCTGGTCGCCGGAGCAGTAGAAGGGCCCCATGGCAGCCGAGCCGTTGCCGCAAGCCGTCTGTACGGCCCCGGTAAAGAGCACGAGAGTGGGGTACTCATACTTGAGTCCGTGCTGTTGGAACTGGTCAGTCCACACGTCCTCCGTGCCGGCCAGAATCCGTTTAGAGAAGTCGGCCAGCTCTTGTTCCTCTTCTGTAAACTCGGTTTTGCCGGTGGGCTGTTCCTGTACCTGTGCCTGCAACTGCTGCTGCACGATATTACCCACCACGTCGCCGAGGTTTCCGCCGCTCATCAGTGTCATGACCGCCATTACCAGAATGGCCCCTATACCTCCGCCGATACCGGCCTTTACGCCGGTGCTCATGCCGCGGCGGTCTTCTACGTTGTTACTTTCTCTTCTACCGTCTAATTTCATAGCGTTGTATATTATTGTTTGGTTTTCTTGATATTTAGCTGTAGCCAGGCGGCAGCCGGAAAACAGGAACCGGTGCAACAGAGCGCGCTATCATGGCACAAAAATAACAATTAAATTTGAAATGCTTGCCGTTTTGCCGGAATTTTATTATATTTGCCCTGTAAAGATACTTGCTTCGGGTATCGGGAATATACGAAACTTTAACCCACAAAGCCATGAACAGGAACGAAAAATTTGTGATTACCATCAACCGCCAGTTCGGTACGGGCGGCCACGAGATAGGCGCCGAGATGGCCCGACGCCTCGACGTGAAGCTGATAGACAAGCAGATACTGGCTGCAGTGGCCGGACAGTTCAACCTGACCGAGGAGGAAGCCCAGCGGTTGGAGGCCCGCCGGCCTGCGTGGTGGGACGACTTCTCGAAGTTCTACCAGAACTTCATCAGTGCCAACGAGTACACTGTGAAGCCCCGCGACATCACATCGCGGCAGCTGTTCTTTGCCCAGGCGGCCGCCATGAAGAAGATTGCAGCCCAGGAGAGCTGCATTGTCATAGGCCGGTGCGGGTTCGACGTGTTCCGCGACTATCCCAACAAGCTGCGCATCTTCCTGCACTCGGAGCGCGAAACGCGCGTGCGCCGCATCATGCAGCGCTACCACGTGGACGAGGAGAAGGCCCGCCTGCTGATAGAGGACAATGACTATACGCGCGAGGTTTATACCAAGACCTTCACGCATCACGACTGGTACGACGCCCGCAACTATGATCTCACGCTCGACGTGACGCGCTTTGGCGTGAACGGTGCGGTGGATTTCCTGATGAAGTTCATTGACGAATGAGCGGCGCGAGGCCGTACTTGCTGAACCCGGAAACGCGAACGGTTCTCGTCCGGCAGTGGTGGGCATAGCCTGCTGACACTGCCGGGCGCGGGTGGATTGCTGTTTCGTTTTCTGCATTTTTTCATTTTCATTTGCTTTTAGTTGGTGATTTTTTTGTAATTTTGCAGTGTTTTTGAGTATATATAAAAATCATCATAATGAACATTTCTTATAAATGGCTTAAAGAGTACGTTGATTTCGACCTCACGCCGCAGCAAACGGCGGATGCGCTGACGTCGGTCGGTCTCGAAGTCGACGCCCTCGAAGAAGTCCAATCCGTAAGAGGTGGCCTGAAGGGGCTCTACGTGGGCAAGGTTCTTACCTGCGAGGCACATCCCGATTCGGACCATCTGCACGTAACAACCGTTGACCTTGGCAAGGGCGAAGCCCAGCAGATAGTGTGCGGTGCGCCCAATGTGGCAGCCGGACAGAAGGTTATCGTGGCCGATGTGGGCTGCGTGTTGTACGACGGCGACAAGGAGTTCACCATCAAGAAGTCGCGCCTACGCGGCGTCGACAGCTTCGGTATGATTTGTGCCGAGGATGAGATTGGCGTGGGTACCGACCATAGCGGTATCATCGTACTGCCCGACGACGCCGTTGTAGGCACGCCGGCAGCTGAATACTACCATCTGGAAAGCGACTGGGTGATAGAGATTGACATCACTGCCAACCGCGCCGATGCCCTCTCGCACTATGGCGTGGCGCGCGACCTATATGCCTGGCTCGTGCAGAACGGCTATCAGACAAGTCTGCATAGGCCCGGATGTGAGGACTTCAGCGTGGACAATGAGGAACTGCCCATTGACGTGGAGATAGAAGCAACGGATGCCTGCAAGCGCTACGCCTGCGTGAGCATCAGCGACTGCGAGGTTAAGGAGAGCCCTAAGTGGCTGCAGGAGAAGCTGCGCGTTATCGGCCTCAGGCCCATTAACAATATCGTGGACATTACCAACTACATCATGATGGCCTACGGACAGCCCATGCACTGCTTCGATGCCGACATGGTTACGGGCCGCAAAATCGTGGTGCGCACGCAGCCCGAGGGTACGAAGTTCGTTACGCTCGACGGCGAGGAGCACCTCCTCGGCGAGCATGACCTGAGCATCTGTAACGCCAACGAGCCCATGTGCATTGCCGGTATATTCGGCGGCAAGGGCTCGGGAACGTACGAGACTACGCGCAACGTGGTGCTGGAGAGTGCCTACTTTCATCCCACATGGATACGTAAGAGTGCGCGGCGCCACGGCCTTTCGACCGATGCAAGCTACCGTTTCGAGCGCGGTATAGACCCTAACGGCATTATCTATGCCCTCAAGCAGGCCGCTATTCTCTGCAAGCAGTTGGCCGGCGGCAAGGTGAGCATGCAGATAAAGGATGTATATCCCAGTCCGATGGCTGATTTCCGGGTGCCGCTCAGCTATGCTTACTGCGACAGTCTGATAGGCAAGGCCATCGGCCATGATGTCATTAAGCGCATTGTAACCAGCCTGGAGATGAAGGTGGTAAGCGAGACCAATGGAGGCCTGGAGCTTGATGTGCCGGCTTACCGCGTGGATGTTCAGCGTCCGTGCGACGTGGTTGAAGACATTCTCCGCATCTACGGCTACAACTCGGTGGAGATACCAACGCAGCTGAAGAGCTCGCTCACCGTCCAGGGTGACGACGACGTGAAGCACGAGTTGGAAAATCTCATCGGCGAACAGCTGGTGGGCTGCGGCTTCAACGAGATACTGAATAACTCGCTCACCAAGACTTCGTACTATCAACAGGGACTGAACAAGTACACCGAAGACACCACCGTGAAGGTGTTCAATCCGCTAAGCGCCGACTTGGGCGTGATGAGACAGACGCTGCTTTTTGGCGGATTGGAGAGCATCAACCGCAATGCCAACCGCAAGAATGCCAACTTACGCTTCTTTGAATTCGGCAACTGCTACCATTATGACCCGGAGAAGAAGAACCCGGAGAACCCTGTCAAGGCTTACACCGAGGATTATCACCTCGGCCTCTGGCTGACAGGCAAGCGCGTGGAAGGTTCCTGGGCGCATCCTGATGAGTCCAGCTCGTTCTACGAACTCAAGGCTTACGTGCAGAATATACTGACCCGTCTGGGTGTTCCTGCCGGCACTGTGACTTCTGGGCCCAGCGATAACGACATCTTTGCCAAGGGCATCACGCTCAAGAACCGTGGCGGAAAGGTGGTTGCGGAGCTCGGAATACTGTCGCACAAGCTGCAGAAGGCGGCCGACATAGCCAACGAAGTGTACTTTGCCGAGCTTAACTGGACGGCGCTGATGAAGATTATCCGCAACAACAAACTGGAGTTCCGTGAAATCAGTAAGTATCCGGCCGTGAGCCGCGATTTAGCTTTGCTCGTTTCCAAAGACGTGGAGTTTGCCGAAATAGAACAGATAGCACGCCAGACCGAGAAGAAGTTACTCAAGAGTGTTGAGCTGTTTGATGTCTACGAAGGCAAAAATCTACCGGCCGAAAAGAAGAGCTACGCCGTTAACTTTGTACTGGAGGACGACAGCAAGACGCTGAATGACAAGGCGATAGATGCCATCATGCAGAAGCTGATTCATCAGCTCACAACCAAGCTAAACGCCGAACTGAGATAAGAACAGAATACAACTAAAATAAACATTAATAGTTATTCCAATGGGAAGAGCATTTGAATATCGTAAGGCTACTAAGCTGAAAAGATGGGGTCACATGGCCCGCACATTTACAAAATTAGGCAAGGAGATTGCCATTGCCGTAAAGTCAGGAGGTCCGGAGCCGGAGAACAATCCGCGGCTGCGTGCCATCATAGCGACCTGTAAGCGTGAGAACATGCCGAAGGATAATATCCAACGCGCCATCAAGAACGCAATGGGCAAGGACACCAGCGAGTATAAGGAAGTGCCGTACGAGGGATATGGCCCTCACGGAATTGCCGTTTTCGTGGATGCACTGACCGACAACACTACTCGTACCGTTGCCGACGTGCGCTCGGTGTTTAACAAGTTCAACGGTAACCTGGGCACACAGGGGTCGCTCAGCTTCCTGTTCGACCACAAGTGCGTGTTCAGTTTCAAGACAAAAGACGGTCTGGACATGGACGAACTGATACTTGAACTCATCGACTACGGCGTAGACGACGAGTATGATACGGACGAGGAAGAAGGCGAAATCACCATTTACGGCGAACCAACCAGCTTTGGCGACATCCAGAAATACTTGGAAGACAACGGCTTCGAGATAACGAGCGCCGAGTTTACCCGTATTCCGAACGACCTGAAAGACGTAACTCCGGAAGAGCGGGAGACAATAGACAAGATGGTGGAGCGGCTGGAAGACTTCGACGATGTGCAGAACGTATATACCAATATGAAGCCTGCCGACGAGTAAACGGAAGATGACGGAGGTGGTTCATTCCTCACTTTGAGAGGATGAAATCAACAGAACAGAAAGAGAAAGAGCCGGAACAAACCTCCGGCTCTTTTTTGTTTTGCGGACAGGATGTCTGCGTTTACTGATAGTCTTTTTGTGTAACGGTGGTCTCCAGCAGCTTGCGGCCCTTGTCCTTCTGCGAGAAGTAGGTTGTTGTAAAGCTGTAGCCGGCCTCCTTATAGGCTTTCTTGCTCACGTCCTCCCTGATGGAATGAATCATCTGATGCCTGTATTCATCCGCTTTCTCGGCCAGAGTGGCAGCGTCGTCTGCCTTTCCGCTCAGCGTATAATAGTAGTGGAAGGTGGTAGTAGACTTGTCAAAAACCACGCTGTCGTAGCTCACCATGTCGCTCACACGCATGGGACAGTTTCTTTTCGTAAACTCAGTTGCTTCTTTTTGAGCCCGTTCCTGCAGGTTTTGATGACAAGACGAAAGGGCTAACACCGATAATAAAAGTACGATACTTTTTTTCATCATTCACCTTATTTTTATGCAAAGATACGAAGAATGTGGGAATTTTTAACTACCTTTGCGCAAAAAGAACGCAAAAAGATATATGGATCATATAAGAAATTTCTGTATTATCGCCCATATAGATCATGGTAAGTCAACCCTTGCCGACCGTTTGCTGGAGTACACCAAGACCATTCAGATAACCGAAGGGCAGATGCTCGACAACATGGATTTGGAGCGCGAGCGGGGCATTACCATCAAGAGCCATGCCATACAGATGGAATATACGCATCAAGAACAGAAGTATATTCTCAATCTGATAGACACTCCGGGCCATGTGGACTTTTCTTACGAGGTGAGCCGAAGCATCGCCGCGTGCGAGGGAGCACTGCTGGTAGTGGATGCCACGCAAGGAGTGCAGGCCCAGACCATATCGAATTTGTATATGGCCATAGACCATAATCTGGAAATTATACCCGTTATCAACAAGATTGACATGCCCAGCGCCATGCCCGATGAGGTGGAGGACGAAATCGTGGAGCTGCTTGGATGCGAACCGGAGGACATTATCCGCGCCTCGGGCAAGACAGGCGAGGGTGTTGCCGAGATACTGGAGGCTGTTGTAAATAGAATTCCGGCTCCCAAAGGTGACCCCCAGGCGCCGCTGCAAGCCCTCATATTCGATTCCATTTTCAACAGCTTTCGCGGCATCATCACCCTGTGCAAGGTCGAGAACGGTTCCATCAAGAAGGGCGACAAGGTAAAGTTCTACAATACGGGAATGGAGTACGATGCCGACGAAGTTGGCGTGCTGAAGATGGACATGCTGCCGCGTAGCAAGCTGAAGACCGGCGAAGTGGGCTACATCATCAGCGGTATAAAGGATGCCAAGGAAGTTAAAGTGGGCGACACGATAACCGAGGTGGCCCGTCCTTGCGCCAATGCCATTGCCGGTTTCCAGGAAGTAAAGCCGATGGTGTTTGCCGGCGTTTATCCCATTGACCCCACCGACTACGAGAACCTGCGTGCCAGTTTGGAGAAACTCCAGCTCAACGACGCCTCGCTTACGTTCCAGCCGGAGTCTTCGGTGGCGCTTGGGTTCGGTTTCCGCTGCGGTTTCCTGGGCCTGCTCCACATGGAGATTGTGCAGGAACGCTTGGACCGCGAATTCAACATGGATGTCATCACCACCGTACCCAACGTGTCCTACATGGTCTACGACAAGCACGGCAACGCCAAAGAGGTGCATAATCCCTCCGGATTGCCCGAACAAACGATGATTGAACACATCGAGGAACCCTACATCCGCGCGTCTATTATAACGGATTCCAGTTTTATCGGGCCCATCATGAAGCTCTGTCTCGACAAGCGAGGCGAGCTAATCAATCAGGAATACGTGAGCGGCAACCGTGTGGAACTGCACTTCATGCTGCCTCTGGGCGAGATAGTAATCGACTTCTATGACAAACTCAAATCCATCAGCAAGGGCTACGCGTCGTTCGATTACCATGTAGACAGTTTCCGCCCATCCAAACTCGCCAAGCTCGACATCCTGCTTAACGGCGAGCCGGTAGATGCTCTTTCTACCTTGACCCACGAAGCCAACGCAGTGAGCATGGGCAGGCGAATGTGCGAAAAGCTGAAGGAACTCATCCCCCGGCAGCAGTTCGACATCGCCATTCAGGCCGCCATCGGAGCCAAGATTGTTGCCCGCGAAACGGTGAAGCAAGTTCGCAAGGACGTTACTGCCAAGTGTTATGGCGGCGACGTGAGCCGAAAACGAAAGCTCTTGGAGAAGCAGAAGAAAGGCAAAAAGCGCATGAAGCAGATTGGCAACGTGCAAGTGCCGCAGAAAGCCTTCTTGGCCGTGTTGAAGTTAGATTAAGAGAAAGAGAATATTATAAGGGAGGTTACAATCGTATGAACGAAACAATGAACACGCCGCGAGACGTTGCGAGAGAATTGGCACGTAAGTACAGTACAATGACTCTTGAAGAGCTGGATACGCTGGAAAGCATTCTGGTTCCGATGAAGTTTGCCAAGGGCGAGCTTATTCTTCGTGAAGGAGAGGTTTGCCGTGACATCATGTACGTTTGCAGAGGACTGATAAGACAGTTCTATTACAAGAACGGCAAGGAACTGACTGAGCACATGTCCGTAGAAGGCGGAATAGTGATGTGCATAGAGAGCCTCTTCCGCCAGGAGCCAACCCGCCTGCAGGTGGAGGCCTTGGAGCCTACGCTGGTTTACTCCATGCCCATGAAGAAACTTGAGGAGGTGGCTCTGCATAATGTAAACATTCAGATGATGTATCGTAAGATACTGGAAGAGAGCCTGATACTGTCGCAGGTACATGCCGACTTGGTGCGTTTTGAGACGGCGCAGGACAGATACAAGAAGATGTGCAAGCTCATGCCACAGGTCGTACTGCGTGCTCCGCTGGTGTACGTGGCCAGTTATCTGCAGATGACTCCGGAGACGCTGTCGCGCGTACGCACTGCAGAACTCAAGGAAGACTAATTGTCTACCGATGCTGCAGTCTTAGACTTTGCCACTTACAACAAATGAAAAAAGCGATTGGACGCCCAATCGCTTTTTCTTTTTCACCTGCTTTTTACGTTCCGGAGCGTGTTTCTTCGGTAGCCAAAACAGCCAAGTTGGAACTTTTGACATTTGTCGCATAATCATTCGACACCTGTCACACAATCGTGCGACAAGTGTCGAAAGTTGCCGAAGCATATCTTCAAGCAGCTGATTATTGTGTATAGAGGAACCGTTTAATAGACTTCTTCGGCGTTTTCTCAAACTCCTCCTCGTGTATGTTGATGGCAGAGAGCTTGCAGTATGCCGGCAGCTGAGCGTTGAGTTCCTCCCGGTTGTGCTCCATGATGTTGGCCAGGTCGGTGTCGTTGAAGCCCATCGCCTGGGCTTCTTCAAAGTCCGGATAAACCAGCCCAATGAGTTTGTCGCCGTCCTGTATCACCACGCTCTCCGTTACCAGTGTCATGGAGTTGAGCTTGTCTTCTATCTCTTCGGGATAGATGTTCTGCCCGTTTGAGCCCAGGAGCATGTTCTTGGAGCGGCCCTTGATGAATACGTTGCCCTCCTCGTCCATAGTTCCCAGGTCGCCCGTGTGGAACCAGCCGTCGCTGTCAATGGCTTCTTGGGTTGCTTCCTCGTTTTTGTAGTAGCCCAACATTACGTTCGGGCCCTTGGTCAGTATCTCGCCGGGCACGTTGACGGGGTCGGTGCTCATAATCTTGACCTGCTGGTGCAGGGCTGCCCGGCCGCAACTGCCTTTTTTAAAGGTTGCGTAGTCGGCGTAACAGATGATGGGCGCGCACTCTGTAGCTCCGTATCCCACGGTGTATCTGAAGTTAATCTTGTGCAGGAAGTCCTCTACCTCTTGGTTGAAGGCTGCTCCGCCTATGATTACTTCGTAGAAGTTGTTGCCGAAAGCCTCGCTAACCTGCTCGCATATTTTCTCGTTTACCTTCTTGCTGATAACCGGCATGTTGAGCAGCAGGCGCATCTTGTGGTTCTGCACCTTTGGGAGCACTTTCTTCTTGATAATTTTCTCGATGATGAGCGGCACGGAGATGATGATGCGCGGCTTGATGTCGGCAAAGGCTTGGGCAATAATGGCCGGGCTGGGCACGCGCGTAAGGTAGAAGACGTGGCACCCCTTGAGGAATTCGAAGATGAATTCAAAGGACATGCCGTACATGTGCGCCATGGGCAGAATGCTGATGACGTTGTCTCCGGGCTTAAGTTCAGGCCCCAGAACATGCTGGGCAAAGTCGGCATTGCTCCACAGCGCGCGGTAAGGCAGCATCACTCCCTTGGAGAAACCCGTCGTGCCGCTGGTGTAGTTGATGAGCGCCAGCTCGTCTGGACTTTTCTCCCGATAGTAAACCACGTGCTCCTTACGGAAATATTTAGGGTATTTCTGGCCGAACATTTCGTTCAGGTGCTCGCGTGCATAGGTGAGTTTCTCCGAGCGGGAGAGCACGAGCGAGTAGTCGGGAATGTAGATGATGCCTTTCAGGTTGGGCATCTTGGTACCGTCAATCTCCGTGGCCACGATGTCTCCTACAAAGAGGAACTTGGCTTCGGAGTGGTTGACGATGTTGTGAATTTGGTCGGCTGTGAATTCGTGCAGGATGGGAACGGCAATGGCGCCGTAAGTAATGGTTGCCAGAAATGCGCAGGCCCACGAGGCGCTGTTGCGTCCGCAGAGGGCTATCTTGTCGCCTTTCTCCACACCACCGTTCTCGAACATGATGTGCAGTTTCTCTATCTTTCTGGCTACATCATGGTATTGGAGCGTGATGCCTTTGTAATCTGTCAGGGCATCTTGATCCCAATGGTCGATGATGCTCTTCTCTATTAGTTCGTTAAAACTTGGAATTTCTAACATGAGCAATTGGTTTGAACATTAAACATTGGCTGTGTCAGGTTCAATCTCTCTTCTTTTTCAGTTGGTGCCTTGGCTTATGCTTCGGCGTTCTGGTACAGGTATCGTTTGATTGACTTCTTGGGAGTCTTGGCAAACTCCTCGTCATGCAGCTGTATTTCGCTTAACTTGCAGAAAGGCGGCAGCACTTCGTTGAGCTGTTGCAGGTTCTGGTTCATGATGTCCTGCAGGTCGTCCGGCGTGAACCCCATGGACTGTGCTTCGTCCATATCGGGATGAACCAGCCCCACCAGCTTGTCTCCGCGCTGGATGATGAGGCTCTCGTTGACCATCATCATGGAGTTGAGCTTGTCTTCTATTTCCTCCGGATACACGTTCTGGCCGTTACTTCCCAAGAGCATATTCTTGATGCGGCCGCGGATAAACAGGTGTCCGGTGGCATCCATCGTACCCAGGTCGCCCGTGTGGAACCATCCTTCGTCGTCCAGAACGGCCTTGGTGGCTTCGTCGTTTTTGTAGTATCCCGTCATTACATTCAGTCCGCGGGTAACGATTTCGCCCGGAACATGCTCCGGATCGTTGCTCAGCACCTTGAGTTCCATGTGCTCTACCACGGTTCCGCAGCTGCCTGGAACAAAGTCCTTGTAGTCGCTGAATGATATCAGTGGCGCCGTCTCGGTAGTTCCGTAACCCACGGTAACGGGGAAGTTGATGTCGAGCAGGAAGTTTTCTATCTCTCTGCTCAGTCCTGCACCGCCCACGATAATCTCGTACATGTTGCCGCCGAAGACATCGAGTACCATCTGGTAGATGCGCTCCTTCACCTTATTCTTAATGACAGGCATGTTGAGCAACAGTTTGATTTTATTGTCTTGGATGAATGGGAAAACCCTTTTGCGGATAATCTTCTCGACTATCATCGGCACCGAAACAATGACAGACGGCTTGATATCGGCAAAAGCCTGTGCAATGACAGTAGGACTCGGCAGCCTTGTAAGGAAGAAGAGATGATTGCCCATGAGGAATTCGAGAATGAATTCTACCTGCAATCCGTACATGTGAGCCATGGGGAGGATGGCCAGCACGCTGCTGTCTTTCTTCACGTGTTTGCCCACCGCATTGTACAGGAAGTCGTAGTTGCTCCACATGGTGCGGTAGGGAAGCATCACGCCTTTGGAGAATCCCGTCGTTCCGCTGGTGTAGTTAATCATTGCCAGCTCCTCGGGAGAATCCTCGTAGTAGCCCACGTGCTCCGGCCGGAAATACTTCGGATACTTGTGACCGAACATTTCGTTCAGGTGTTCGCGGGCGTAGGAAAGCTTTTCTGTTCTGGAAACAATGACCGAATAATCAGGAATGTAGATGACGCCTTCCAGCTCCGGCATCTCTTCTGCATCTATGGTAGTGGCTACCACGTCGCCTACAAACAGCAGTTTGGATTCCGAATGGTTCACAATATTGTAAACCTGGTCGGGCGTAAATTCATGTTGAACGGGCACGACGATGGCTCCGTAGGTGATGGTTGCCAGGAAAGCACACGCCCAAGCAGCGCTGTTGCGACCGCAGAGGGCTATCTTGTCGCCCGGCTCTACGCCACTGTTTTCGAACAGGATATGCAGCTTCTCAATCTTTCTGGCTACATCGTGGTATTGCAGTGTTGCCCCTTTGTAGTCTGTCAGGGCATCTTTATTCCAATTATCCTTTATACAACGTTCAATGTAAGAGTTGAAACTGGGTATAGAAATCATTGCACAAATATTCAAATATTGTGCAAAGGTACTACGTTATATGCACATTTCCAAAATTAATGTGCACATTTTTAGACAAATACTAATCCTTTTCACTTTTGTTAATCTTTGGCACTAAGCCTGCAGTTGTGCAGTGGTCAAAAGGTCAGATGAAGTGTTCAAATCTTCCGACTTGCTTTTTCGGCTATTCGTACCGCATGGACTTGGCCGGATGGATGTGCGATATCAGATAGCTGGGGGCTATGAGCACGAAGACGCTGATGAGCAGTGTGGCGACGTTGAGGATAACGATGGCGGCGGGGTTGATTTCTACCGGCACCGTGCTCACGTAGTAAACGCTCTCGTCCAGCTTCACTATTCCCGTTAATTTCTGCAGCACCATGAGCCCTATACCCACTAGGTTGCCGATGAGCAGCCCCTTGCCGATGATGAAGACGGCAAACCACAGGAAGGTTCGGCGTATGGTCCCGTTGCGTGCGCCCATGGCCTTGAGCAGGCCAATCATGGTGGTACGCTCCAATATAATAATGAGTAGGCCCGACACCATCGTCACTCCGGCCACGGCCGTCATGAGTGCGAGGATAATCCACACGTTCATATCGAGCAGTCCGAGCCAGTGAAAAATGTTGGGATTGGCCTCCTGGATGGTGCGCGAAGAATAGGTTTCGCCGTACCGGTCGATGGTTCTGTTCACCTTGCTCACGATGATGTCTTCCACCTCCTGCAGCCGGCTGAAGTCCTTTACGGTCAGTTCGGCGCCCGAAGCCTGGTCTGCTTCCCACCCGTTCAGCTTCACGGCAGTGTATAAATCGGTATAACAGATGATGCGGTCGTACTGCGACAGGTTGGTCTGATAGATGCCCTGCACGGTAAATCTGCGGGCTCTCACGCCGTTCTGGTCAATGAAGTAGGCAAACAGCTTCTGCCCGGTCTTGAGCCTGAGCTTGTCGGCCATGGTTCTTGACACCAGTATCTTGTTGTGGCTGGCGGTGTCGGAAAACTTGGGGATGGAACCTTCCGTCATGTTCTGATGGATGAAGGTAGAGTCGAAATCGGGCCCTACGCCCTTGAAGACCACCCCCAGGAAGTCGGAATCCGTTTTCAGGATGCCCTGCTTGTTGGCAAATCGCTGCACGTGGGCCACGCCCGGTATGCTTTTCAGTACGTTCACCATAGAGTCGTCCATCTGTATGGGATACTGCTCGCTCGATTGCAGCGTCATGAAGTCTCCTACCTGTATGTGGCTCCCGAAGCCTATTACCTTGTCCTGGATGGTGTGCTTGAAGCCGAAGACTACGCCCACCGAGACCAGCATTACGGCCAGACCGATGGCAACGCCGGCGGTTGCTATCCGGATGGCCGGGCGCGAAACTTGGCGTTTCTCGTCGTTCTCGGCGTAGATTCTGCGTGCTATAAATAAAGGCAGGTTCATGCGGTGGTGTTTATGCTTCTTCGTCCGTAACCCGGCCCGGATAAGCCTCCAGCGCCTTGCGGAGCACCAGCAGGGCGCGTTCCAGATCCTGGCGCTTGAGCACGTAGGCTATGCGCACCTGGTTGCGGCCGGCTCCGGGCGTGGTGTAGAAGCCCGCTGCGGGCGCCATCATCACGGTTTCGCCCTCGTAGCTGAACTCTTCCAGGCACCAGCGGCAAAACTCCTCGCTGTCGTCAACGGGCAGCTTGGCCACCGTGTAGAAGGCTCCCATGGGGATGGGGGAGTACACGCCGGGAATGCGGTTCAGCCCGTCTATGAGGCATTTGCGCCGCTCTACGTACTCGTCGTACACCTCGCGGTAGTAGCTCTCCGGTGCATCGAGCGAAGCCTCGGCCACTATCTGCCCGATGAGGGGCGGCGACAGGCGCGCCTGACAGAACTTCATGACGGCCTTACGCACCTCTGCGTTCTTCGTGATGAGCGCTCCGATGCGGATGCCACACTCCGAGTAGCGTTTTGATACGGAGTCTATTAGCACCACATTGTTCTCTATGCCCTGCAGGTGCATGGCACTTATGTAGGGACTTCCCGTGTAGATGTATTCCCGGTACACCTCATCAGAGAACAAGTAGAGGTCGTATTTCTTCACCAGGTCGCGTATCTGGTTCATTTCCCGGCGCGTGTAGAGATAGCCCGTGGGGTTGTTGGGGTTGCAAATCATGATGGCCTTGGTGCGCTCATTGATGAGTTCTTCGAACTTCTCCACACGTGGCAGGGCGAAACCCTCGTCTATCGTGGTGGCAATGGTGCGTATGGTGGCCCCTGCCGAGACAGCAAAAGCCATGTAGTTGGCGTAGGCCGGCTCGGGTATAATGATTTCGTCGCCCGGGTTCAGCGTGCTCATGAAGGCAAAGAGCACGGCCTCCGAGCCGCCGGAAGTAATGATGATATCGTCGGCGGTTACGTTGATGTCGTATTTGCTGTAGTACCGGGTCAGCTTTTCCCGGTAGCTCCTGTAGCCCTGACTGGGCGAGTATTCCAGCACCTTGCGGTCTATGTGCTTCAGCGCATCAAGCCCGCATTGCGGCGTGGGCAGGTCGGGCTGCCCTATGTTGAGATGGTAAACCCTGATGCCTCGGTCCTTGGCAGCCTGCGCAAGGGGTGCGAGCTTGCGGATGGGTGATTGCGGCATCTCCAGTCCTCGTATGGATATATCAGGCATATTCTCTTTGTTACTTATCCTGCGCGGATGCTTTGCATCTGCGTTCAGGGTGCAAAGATAATGAATTATATTTGGAACAGGCAAACAAACGGCGATATTTCGCGCGGCCTTTCGTAAAGTGCGGCGGCATGCAAGCAGTAAACGCCCGCCGGTGCAGGTATCTGTCAAGCCTGCCGAAGGCCAGCTTCAAGGAGGTTGAATGATAGCTTCAACGGGCTTGAAGGACACATGCCTGAACTTTCGACAAGTGTCGCACGATGGTGTGACACCTGTCAAACGATTGTGCGACACTTGTCGAAAGTTCCCGAAGCATGCCTTTTGGCCCGTAGAGCCATAAAAAAAGCTCCCCCGATGGAGAGCCTTTGGCTGTGCATGTTGCAAGGATTGCGCGTCAGATGCGCAGCTCCTTGAGTATGGCCGACATCTTTTCCTTGGTGGCAATGGTGGTGGGAACGAGCGGCAGGCGCAGCACGTTGTCGATGAACCCCATGTCGTTGAGCAGTGCCTTGACGCCGGCCGGATTGCCGTCGACGAAGAGCAGCTTGTACAACTCGGTAAACATGTGGTGTATTTTGCGTGCCGGCTCGTACTCGCCCTGGAACTCCAGCCTTATCATTCGCGAGAACTCCTTGGGCAGGGCGTTGCCTATCACGGAGATAACACCGGCTGCACCGCTGGCTATCATGGAGAAGGTGAGGGCGTCGTCGCCGCTGATGACGTCGAAGTTGGCCGGTTTGTTCTTGACAATCTCATCTACTTGCTCCAGCGAACCGCTGGCCTCCTTCACTGCAACGATGTTGTCGCACTCGTTGGCGAGGCGAATCAGCGTCTGCGGTTTCAGGTTCACGCCCGTGCGGCCGGGCACGTTGTACAGCACCAAGGGCAGCTGGCTGGCTGCGCTGATGGCCTTGAAGTGTTGGTACAGGCCCTCCTGCGACGGCTTGTTGTAGTAAGGACAGATGCTGAGAATGCCGTCTACGCCGCTCCAGTCGGTCTGCCGTATTTCTTCTGTCACCGCTGCCGTGTCGTTGCCGCCGCAGTATTTGAGTATGGGCAGCCGCCCCTGGTTCACGTCTTTTACCAGTTGCGTAATCTTGTCCTTCTCTTCACGCGTCAAACAGGGCACCTCGCCCGTCGTGGCCAGTATGCAGAAAAAGTCGGCTCCGTTGTCTATCTGGTATTCAACGAGGCGCTTCAGCGATTTGTAGTCAACCGTTCCGTCTTGATTAAAGGGGGTGATGAGGGCTGTGCCAAGCCCTTTGAAGATATTGCGCATGCTATAGCTGTTTTTTGTATTGTGTCATGTAGTGTAGGTTCTCCAGTCGTTGTTACTCCTGAAATGCGAAAACTGCCCTCGGTAGTTCACGCATGCAAAAATACGACTTTTTTTATAATCCGAAAAGAAAAAGCCTCAAAAAGAAACAGTTAGGCCGCGTATTGTGGACTTATCTTGTAATTTGTCTCTATCTGCTGCCTATCCACAGGAAAACCATACCTGCCAATACCAGCGCCAGGTCCAGGGCTTTGGCCTTGAGATTCTTCTCGTGGAAGAGGAGCGCTCCCAACATGAAACTCACGATAACCGACCCTCTGCGCACCATGCTCACGATGGATAACTTTCGGCTTTTATCGTTCGGCGTTCCCGTATCTGATGTCCCACAGGAAGAGGGCATTGCCCGGCATGCTCTCGCCGGCGTTGGAGCGCGAGCCGGAAGCGATGATGTGGCCGAATTCCTCGACCGATATGCGGCCCCGGCCCACGTCAACCAGCGTTCCCACTACGGCCCGCACCATGTTGCGCAGAAAGCGGTTGGCCGTAATGATGAAGCAGTAGCGGCCCTCGTCGTCGCCCTCCACAGCCGTCCACCGGGCCTCGGTTACATGGCAGAGGGTGGTTTTTACGTCGGCGTGTGCCTTGCAGAAGGCGCCGAAATCGGCTACCTTGAGCAGTAGTTGGGCGGCCTCGTTCATCTTGCCGAAGTCGAGCTTATAAGGCATTTCGTAGGAATAATGGCGCAGGAAAGGGTTGCGCTGCGTGTGGATATAATAATGATAGGTGCGCGAAGTGGCCGAGAAACGGGCATGCAGGTTGGCAGCCACGGGCTCAATCTTGCTGATGGCAATGTCGCGGGGCAGCATGCGGTTCAGGCGGTAGGTTGTCTGGGGGCAGTCAATCGGTGTATCCGTGTCAAAGTGAGCTACCATCAGCCGGGCATGCACGCCTGCATCCGTGCGCCCGGCGCCCGTTACCTGTATGCCGGCAGCATCGGTAGGGCGGAGCAGTGTGGTGAGTTTCTGTTCCAGAACCTGCTGTACGGAGATGCCGTTGGGCTGAACCTGCCATCCGTGATAGGCGGTGCCGTCGTACGAAAGATATACGAAGTAGCGTTGTGTCATCTTGGGTGCAAAGTTAAACAAATAATTCTATACACACAAAGGATGATGATGTAAATAGCCGCAACCTGCCAGTGGTTGATGCGGATGTTCTCAATGGAGGCGCCGGGCAGTGCCGACAGCCACGACAGACTGCCGTTGAGCCATCCTGTAACAGTGCCTATGACCGTGGCAGTGGCATGCTGCAGCCACGGCAGTGGACTGGTGGCAAAGAACAGCAAGGTAAGATACAGAACGGCGGTGGCCAGCGGTATGGCTACGAAGTTGGTGAGTAGGAAGTACGAGGAGAAGCGACTGAAGTAGTACATCGTGACGGGAAACACCCCCAGCTGTGCGGCAATGGAGACTTCGGTCATGGATACAACCCACCTGATGCCGCGCCTCTGCAGTACCGGAGCCGTGAGGAAGCGCTCCATCAGCGGCACGAACAGCAGGATGCCGGCCACGGCCAAGAACGACATCTGGAACCCCACGTCCCACAAAGCCAGTGGGTTCTGGAGCAGAATGAGGAATGCGGCCAGCGCCAGCGAGTTGGGGGAGAAGGACCGCCGGCGCAACAGAATGACGATGGCGTAGATGGTCAACATGACGGCCGAGCGTATAACGGAGGCCGACATGCCCACCAGCACGGTGTAGCTCCATATAGCCGAGAGGATGAGGAACTGCCGCAGCAACTCCTGCCATTGGCTCCTGTAGCGGCGTCCGCCCGTGAGCATGGCCAGTATGGCATAGATAATGCCGAGATGGAGACCTGAAAGAGCCAGGAGATGTGATGCTCCGGAGATGGAATAATCATTGCGCACATCGTTGGATATCAATGATTTGTCGCCCAAGGTCATGGCCGTCAGCACAGCTTCCTGCTGTCCGTCCAGGCCCTGCATGCGGTATCGGTCGATGAGTTTGTTGCGGAATTGCAGTGCCCGTAGCCGCAACCGCTCGAATGCGGACAGCGGAGCCAGCTTCACCCTTGCCTTCTGCCAGTCGGCATAATAGATGAAGGTCTGCGCCCGGAAGCCATGAACGCGCAGCCAGCGCACATAGTCGAAGTTTGCGTTGGGATAGAAGTTCCGGGGCTCCTGCAGCACGGAGGTGGCCCTGATGCCGTCGCCCAGGTGGATGCGTTGCCATCTGTTGTCGACGGTATCACGCAGGATGGAGGCTTTCACTTTATGAGTGAGCCCGTTGCTGATGACCATCAGGTCGCACTGAATGACCTTTCCGTGTACCTGCGGGTTGCTTAGCAGCACGGCTTCGTAGCTCACCGGGGCATCTGTCAGCATCACTCGGTTTTCTTTCTCGTGCAGGGCGTGGACCCAGATGCCCATCAGCATGACGGCCGCATACAGGCAGCAGTTCTTCAGCCCGTTGCCCATACGGTGCGCGAACTGCACCAGAAGCAATGGCAACAGGCACGCCGGCCACACCCACACGGGAACAGCGGGCCGGAGATATTCACCTGTCAGGATGCCTGTCATCAGTGACACGGTAACAAATACGAGCACATAAGAGTCCTTCATCCGTTATTTTTCAAGGTACATCTGTAGACAACGCAAAGATAGAAAATATATTTGAATAATCGCGGAGTGTGCCTTTCTTTTTGCTGCAGGCTGCCGGCAACCCTGCTGCAGCTGCGCTGGAAGAAGCCGGGGACAGTCAGAAGAGGTAAGCAATGAAGCGCAGTTAAGCCGCTGGCAGCCTGTGTTGAAAAGCCTGTATTTATTTTGTCAATTCGATAAATATGCCTACCTTTGCGCCATGATATTCTATTTCTCAGGTACAGGTAATACCCGCTGGGCTGCCAAGGCTTTGGAGCAGCAGTTAAATGAAGAGCTTATCTACATTCCGGACGTGATGAACGGCGACTGTAAGTTCCGGCTCAAGGAAGACGAAATGATAGGTTTCGTGTTCCCCATTCATGGCTGGAGGCCGCCTCAAATTGTGCGTCGGTTCATCCGCAAGCTCCGTTTGGAAGATGTGGAGGCCGCCTCACACCATTATGTTTATGCGCTCTGTTCTGCCGGCGACAGCATAGGACTGGCTATGGATTATATAGAACGCGAGCTTGCCGACAAGCAGCTGCAAGCCGATGCCGAGTTTTCGCTCATCATGCCCGAGTCGTATGTGGGCTTGCCCTTTATGGATGTAGACTCCAAGGAGCGAGAGACGGCGAAGAAAAAACAGGCCGAAGCCGACCTTGCCGCTTTTATTGACGACATCAGAAACCGTAGAACGGGCATCCGGAAGCTAAAGAAAGGCCCCATACCCGGCTTTTTCAGCGGGCCTGTGGGTGGCTTCTTCGAGAAGCATCTCATTACAGACAAGCCCTTCCATGTCGTCAGCAGCCGCTGTGTAAAGTGCGGCATCTGCGCTGACGTGTGCCCTACGCACGACATCATCGGCGGACTTGGCAGCGAGCCGCAGTGGAAACACGAGGGCGACTGCCTGAGTTGTTTCACTTGCTACCATCATTGTCCGCATCATGCCATCGAATACGGCGGCCGGACAAAGCACAAAGGCCAGTATTTCTTCGGCCGGACCAGACGATGAAATCAATTAAACCGGAACCGTAAATATGAAGAAATTTCTACTTACCTGTTGTTTATTCCTGTCCTGCGTGGCTCTTTTTGCCGCCAAGGCGTTGCCTACCCCCGTGCTTGTAAACCAGAGTGACGGCAGCGAATTGTGGGTTGTGGGGCACGGCGACGAGCATTTTAATTGGGTAACAACGACCGATGGCGTTATCCTGAAGCAGCAAGACAAAGCCTACTATGTAGCTGCCATCAGCGAGCAAGGCGAGCTTTCGGCAACCGACCAGCTGGCTCACCAACCCGAGTTGCGCCTGGCGGCAGAGCTGAGAGCCATCGCCCTGCAGGAGGAAAGCAAGATTTATTTTGACCGGAGGCTGTCGGCGCCGGTTACGCGGGCACCCATCAACCGAGAACCTATCCAGCAACAGCAAAACTTCTTTACACATACGGGACAGCCGAAGGCACTCGTGCTGCTTGTGGAATTTGCCGACACAGTGTTCAAAGAGAAAGATCCAGTGGCCAGTTTCGACCAGTTCCTGAACGGTGAAGGCAGGCCCACAGACCTTGGCTTCGGTGAGGCAAGGAACTACAAGAGCGTGAGCTCGTACTTTGAAGACATGAGCTTTGGCCAGTTCAAGCCCGTTTTCGATGTGAAAGGGCCCATTAAACTCACCCAGCAATCAGCCTATTACGGCAATGGAAAGGGCATGTCGGTATTGTTTACGGATGTGGTGAAAGCCTGCGACGGCGACATCAACTTCAAGGATTACGATGCCAATGGCGACGGAAAGGTAGATGTTTGCTGCATCATCTACGCCGGCTATTCGGGCAGTATGACCCAGAACAAGGCCGACATTTGGCCCAATTCGGCCGCAGTAAGCGTGTCTACCGGCGATGGAGTAACGGTTTCACGTTACTGCGTGACAGGAGAAAGGAACGGAACGCCGAAGTCAACAGTCCAGTCCATTGCCGGCATCGGCATCTTCTGCCATGAGTTCAGCCATACCATGGGCCTTCCGGATATCTATGCAACCAACAGTGAGATGCAAACACACGATAACCAGAGCATGGAATACTGGGACCTGATGGACGGAGGCGAATATCTTTCAAGCGGAAGAATGCCCACTCCCTATACTGCTTGGGAGCGTGAGGCCTTTGGCTGGATGGAGATAGAAACGCTCTCTACGCCCCAGCAGGTTGCTCTTGTGAACATAGACGAGGGCGGAAAGGCCTATCGCATCAAGAACGACCAGGATGCCACGGGCAATGAATACTGGATACTGGAGAACATTCAGAACACGAAATGGAACCAGGCACAGCACGGTAAGGGCCTCATTATTTACCATGTAGATTACGATAAGACGGCTTTCTCGCTGCCTACCAACAACGTGAACAACACTGCAGGTCATCCCCGCTTTGCCTTGGTGCCGGCCGACGGCAAGTGCCTGGCATCGGCCAATGCGACAGATGCTGATACCTATTACGCCGAGTTGGGCGGAGACCCGTTCCCGGGAACGAAGAATGTGAAGGAGATAGCAGCCAACAGCACGCTGCCCAACATGAAAGCATACAACGGAGATTTTACCTTCAGGCTGCCAAACATCAACGAGCTGGACGGAACGGTGTATGTTGACTTCAACGAAGTTTTCGCCACCACGGGCCTTGACCGGGTACAGGAAACCACGCCAAGCGCACGTAAAGCCGACGACCGCATATTCACGCTCGACGGTATCTACGTTGGGCGCGACTTCGAACTGCTGCCTGCAGGCGTGTATATACAGAACGGCCGCAAGGTGGTTAACAAGTAACGAAGCTACAGCATGATACAACGAAAAGGCTGACCGGTGAGGTCAGCCTTTTCTGTTTGCCAGTTTTCTGAATTGTGCGGATGGCACAGTGCGTAGCAAGAGTATCAGTACACGCGAGGACCAAAGATGGAAGTGCCCACCCGCACCATGGTAGAACCGTGGGCGATGGCCAGCTGATAGTCGTGACTCATGCCCCAGGAACGCTCGCAGAAGGCGTCGTCGTCCTTGAAGTAGGTCTTCTTGCACTCATCAAAGAAGGCGGCAGCAGTGTCAAACTCGCGCGCTATCTGCGCCTCGTCGTCCACGTTGCTGGCCATCATCATCAGTCCGCAAATTCTTACGTTGTGCAGTTCGCGCCACTCGCCGCCGTCCAGCAGCTCCCTTGCTGCGCCGAGGGTGAGGCCGTACTTGGTTTCTTCTTCGGCTATGTGGAGCTCCAGCAGCACGTCGATGGTGCGGCCGCACTTGGCTGCCTGCCTGTTTATTTCGCGTAGCAGCTTCATGCTGTCTACGGCGTCTATCATGGAGATGTAGGGTGCAACATACTTCACCTTGTTGGTTTGCAGGTGACCGATGAAGTGCCACCTGATGTCCTTAGGCAGCGACCCTGCCTTGCGCGAGAGCTCCTGCTCTCTGCTTTCGCCGAAGAGGCGCTGACCCTGGGCATAGGCCGCCTCAATGTACTCGTTGGGGTGGTACTTGCTGATGGCAACCAGTCTTACTCCTTCGGGCAGGTTGGCCAGCACCTCGTGTAAGTTTCTTGCTACATCAACGTCCATTATTTTTCCTCCTTGCCCGCTGTTTCGGCCTGTTCGTATTCCGGCTTGTCGCCGGCAGCAGTCTTGCCGGCCGGTGCGTTGTGCTCATATACATCCATTATCTTGGTTTCGCTGATGTTGGCCACCACGTAGTCAATGGCCGTTCCGCCCATCACCTCGTCCAGATTCTTCAGCGCCCCGTTAATGGTGGCGGCCTGTACGAGATAGTTCACGCTGGTGCGTTTTTCCTTTCCTTTCTCCTCGTCGATGGTGATAAAGGTCAGCTTGGCCTTGTACCAGCGGTCGTCACTTTCGTTCTCGCTGAAGAAAATCTCGCCGTAGGCGGCGGGGGTGATGTTCTTTACCACGAACTCTCCGCTCACGAGCGACGACATCTCGGTCGTAATGGTCTCCTCGGCCTCGCCGAAGCTCAACGCATCTACTACGTATGTTTCAGTTACCTTGGTGTTCATGCCGTCGTCGCCGGCACGCTCGTACTTAACCGTTGTTTCAAACCAGTTGGCTGTTCTTGCTCTCATTTCTGTTTAATATTGATAGTTCGGATTGCAAAGATAAGCCAAATCGGGAGAATACACAAACATACAACTGCATTTTTTGCTGCCATTTTAATGTCTGCCGGCGGGTGTGCAACCAACGGTAACAGCGCCGAAGGCAGGACAACAGGCACGAGTAAAGGTTGTTAGGAGGGTGGTTCAGAGGTGTTGATGGGCATGAGCAGGAACTTTCGACAAGTGTCGCACGATTATTCGACAGGTGTCACACCATCGTGCGACACTTGTCGAAAGTTCCCGAAGCATACTTCCCGCTATTTTGACGGAGGCTGGCAATACCCATTAAGCAGGCGTTCTGCACCGTTATCGGTTATCGTGCGCGGAGAAAAGAGAAAGGGCCGGCGGAGTTGTTGCTCCGCCGGCCCGGCTTGCTTGATTAGCTGATGTATGTGCAAGTGCTTAGAAGTTCTCGGGCTTCAGTTCGAAGAAGCTCTGCGGGTGGGCGCATACGGGGCACACCTGGGGAGCCTTGGGGCCGATTACTACATGGCCGCAGTTACGGCAAACCCAGATGGCGTCGCCGTCGCGGGAGAACACGAGGGCGTCCTCGATATTCTTCAGGAGCTTGCGATAGCGCTCCTCGTGGGTTTTCTCAATGGCTGCAACGCCACGGAACTTGGCTGCTATCTGCGTAAAGCCTTCTTCTTCGGCATCCTTGGCCATGCGGTCGTACATGTCGGTCCACTCGTAATTCTCGCCTTCGGCAGCAGCTTTCAGGTTTTCTTTGGTCGACTTGAGGTCGCCGCCTTCAAGGTATTTGAACCACAGTTTGGCATGTTCTTTCTCGTTGTCGGCCGTCTCCTGGAAGATAGCTGCAATCTGCTCGAAGCCGTCCTTCTTTGCCTTGCTGGCAAAATAGGTGTACTTGTTGCGTGCCATACTCTCGCCTGCAAAGGCTTCCTGCAGGTTTTTCTCTGTCTTTGTTCCTTTTAATTCTTTCATTGCTGTTCGCTAATTTAAATTGTATCGTTTATGATTGCAGTGCAAAAATAGCACTTTTTGGACTTTTGACCAAATAAAGTAGTTGTAAAAAGTACAAATTAAGTCTTTTTAAGGGAGTGATATTTCGCCGGCGATGGATTGGTTCATGAGGCTGCGGATGGTGGTAGCGTCCGAGTAACGGGCCTGCAGATACATGAGTTTGGTTACGGCCGCTTCGACCGTACTGTCGTAGCCGCTGATGATGCCGGCATTCTTAAGCTGGAATCCGGCATCGTATCGGGCCATCTCAACGCGTCCGCTCACGCATTGGCTGATGTTTACGATGATGACACCGCGCTCCGATGCCTCGGTTAGAATCTTCATGAGCCACAAATCCTGGGGCGCATTGCCGCTGCCGAAGGTGCGCATGATGATGCTGCGCAGCTGTGGCGAGCCAAGCACATGGCGCACGATGTCCTCCTGTAAACCGGGGAAGAGGGAGAAAACGATGGACCGGGAGTCCATCTGTGTGTGTGGAATCATGGGTCGGCTGTAGTCGGGCGTGAGGATGTTATGGTCGTGGAAGTCGAAGTTTACGCCTGCATCGCAGAGGTGAGGGTAGTTGAAACTGTCGAAAGCATCAAACCCGTCGGCATTCTGCTTGGTGCTCCTGTTGCCGCGCAGCAAGTGTCCGCTGAAGTAGATGCACACCTCGGGAACCATCGGGGTGCCGTCGGCATGGTGAGCGGAAGCCAGTTCGATACTGGTGAGCAGATTTTCCTTGCCGTCGGTTCGGAGCTGTCCGATGGGCAGCTGGCTGCCGGTGAGGATAACGGGTTTGGTCAGGTTCTCGAGCATGAAGGACAGGGCAGAGGCCGTATAGGCCATGGTGTCGGTGCCGTGCAGAATGATGAAGCCGTCGTAATTGGCGTATTCGGTGGCTATGATGTTAACGAGCTGTGCCCATATCAGGGGCGACATGTCGCTGGAATCTATCGGGGTGGAGAACTGGCGGACTTCAATGTCGGTCTTGAGGTAGTGGAATTCGGGCATGTGCTCAAACAAGTGGTTGAAATCGAGAGGCTCAAGTGCATTGGTATCGGGGTTGATGTCCATGCCGATAGTTCCCCCGGTATAGATGAGCAATACCTTATTTAATATATTGGACATGTCTTGATGGTGATTGATTGTTAATTTTCAACGCAAATATAGCTCTTTTTTATTAAATCGCAAAAAATAATGTAAATTTGCAATATGAAAAAGTTTATGGATCAGGATTTCCTGCTGGAGAGCGAGACCGCACGCCAGCTGTATCACGGACATGCAGAACCTATGCCCGTGATAGACTACGACTGCAGGCTCGACGCACGTAAAGTGGCCGAGGACTATCGTTTTAAGAGCATCACGGAGTTGTGGATTGAGGACGATATCAGCAAGTGGAACATCATGCGCATGAACGATACCGACGTGGAGAAGCTGAAAACCGGGGGCGACGACTGGCAGAAGTTCAGCAAGTGGGCCGAGGCTGTTGGCAATGCCCTGCGTAACCCCATCTACCACTGGACACACATGGAGCTGAAGCGTATCTTCGGTATCGACAAGCTGCTCAATAAGGATACAGCCCGTGAAATATACGAGGAATGTAACCGCAGGCTGGCTGACGCGGACTTCTCCGTGAGGGGCATCATGCGGAAATTCAACATGGAGTGCATCGGGAGCGAGGAAGACCCGACCGATGACCTTAGCTTTCATGAAACGATGCAAGGCGGAGAGGGCGCAGCCTGCAGTCTAACGATGCTGCCTGTGTGGCATCCAGTGAAGGCGCTGAACATAGAAGGCGACGGCTATGCTGCCTACATACACCGGCTGGAGGAAACAGCCAATACGGAAATAACCAGCTATCGCGACCTGATGGACGTGCTGCAGGCGCGGCATGAGTATTTTCAGGCTCACCACTGCGTAGTTTCCAATCTGGATATCTACGAATTCAGCGACGAGGCTCACACAGACTCGCAGATAGAAACAATATTTGAGAAAGCCATGCGCGGCCAGTGCCTGCCCGAATTTGAAGTCAAGCAATACAAGCACAGCTTCCTGCGGCGCATGTCGGAAATGGACTTTGAGTCGAACTGGACACAGCAATATCACCTGTGGTCGGTTGACAGCACACAGGCTGCACGCGCCATGTACCGCTATCTGCACGGTCTCGATGAGGAAGGCAGGCTGCCAAGAACCATCCTGTACAGCCAGTCGCCGAATGCCAACGACATCATCGCCTCCATGCTGAGGACCTCAAGCAACATCCAGTTCGGGCTGGGGTGGGGGCTGAACAACCAGGCGGAGAACATGGTTCAGCAAATTAACACGCTCTCGTCGCTGGGGTTGTTGTCGCGTTCCATTGGCGTAAAGTCGGCAGCGCGTTCGTTCCTTGATTTCTCCTATCATGAATATTTCCGCCGCCTGCTGTGCAACATGATTGGCAATGATGTGGAGCGGGGAATCCTGCCCGATGACAGCGACACGCTGAACCGTATGGTGGAGAATATCTGTTACCATAATGTAAAGAACTATCTGTGGACTAAATAGCTCTGCGCAGACGGTGTCCTGCTGCTGTGGAGGCTGTCGCTCATTCTTCGCCTCATGGTTATCGCAAGGCATGAAAAACTGCGACTTGCTGTTTTTGCCACAATTATTCGAGGAAACATTTGCTAATTCAAAAAAATAAATTTAATTTTGCAGTGTTTTTATACGAATGTAACATATACTTATATAAATATGAAGAAAATACTTGTTCCTTTCGTCGCTTTGATGATGATATTGCTGGTTGGCAGTTGTGCAGGCAGCAAGAAGGTAGCTTACTGGCAGAACGCAGACTCCATCAACTGGGCTGCAAGCCGTGGTTTGTACGATGCTAAAATCATGCCCAAGGACATGCTGACCATTACGGTTAATACAACAGACCCTGCAGCAGCTGCGCCGTTCAACCTTTCGGTGGGGAGCACGGTTGGTACCAGCGGGCAGCTTACAAGCGGCGGAGGCTCTTTACAAGGCTATCTGGTAGACAATGAAGGTTATATTAACTTTCCTGTAGTAGGTAAGGTTCATGTAGAAGGATTGACAAAGAATGAGTGTCAAGATGAAATTGCGGCCAAGATAAAACCATATATGGCAGCCCGCGAGAACCCTATAGTAACGGTACGAATGGCCAGCTATCGCGTAACGGTTACCGGCGAAGTTAATAACCCGGGCGTGATTCCGGTTAACACCGAGAAAATGAGCGTAGTGGAAGCACTTGCCCAGGCTGGTGACTTGACTCTCTACGGCAAGCGCGACAATGTAATGTTGATACGTGAAGATGCTAATGGGCAAAAGAGTATGCACCGATTGAACTTGAACGACGCTAATCTTTTCAGTTCGCCATATTACTATATGCAGCAGAATGATATTCTATATGTAGAGCCCAACGGCGTAAAGGCCAAGAGTTCTGGAATTGGAGCCTCAACAACCATCTGGTTCTCGCTTATCGGTATTACGACTTCCGTAGCCTCGCTGCTGGTTAATATATTACGAAATTAAATAACGATGATAATTGGAAATGAAGAATGACTAATGGTTTAAAAACATTGCATTCTTCATTTTTTTATGAATGGGGAGATATTCTAAATGGAGCCTTTGAAGCATGAATGTGGTATTGCACTTGTCAGACTGTTGAAGCCGCTTAGCTATTACCAGCACAAGTACGGTACTTGGATGTACGGACTCAACAAACTCTACCTGATGATGGAGAAAGAACACAATCGTGGTCAGGAGGGTGCAGGAATTGCCTGCGTAAAGTTGGATACGGAACCCGGTAACGAATACATGTTCCGAGAGCGTGCAGAGGGAAAGGATGCCATAACGGAGATTTTCCGAAACGTACGCGGGGCATATAAGAATGTTGATGAGGAAAAGCTGAAAGATGCAGATTTTGCCAAATTGAACCTGCCTTTTGCCGGAGAACTCTATATGGGGCACCTGCGTTACTCTACAACCGGAAAAAGTGGTTTGCAGTATGTGCATCCGTTTCTGCGCCGGAACAACTGGAAAGCAAAGAACTTGTGTATCTGCGGTAACTTTAATATGACGAACATCGACGAGATATTCAGCACGCTCACTAAGCAGGGACAATGTCCGCGCATCTACAGTGACAGCTACCTGATGTTGGAGCTGATGGGGCACAGGCTCGACCGCGAAGTGGAACGAAACTTCGTTGCTGCACATGCCATGGAGTTGGAGGATGAGGATATCACGCGCTACATTGACAATCATGTGAAGATTAGCAATGTGTTGAAGACTTCAATGAAGAACTTTGACGGTGGTTATGCGGTGTGCGGATTGACAGGTTCGGGCGAGGCGTTCGTCATGAGAGACCCTTGGAACATCCGTCCGGCATTCTATTATAAGAATGATGAGATTGTCGTGGTGGCATCCGAGCGCCCCGTTCTTCAAACAACTTTCGACTTGGAGTGCAGTGATGTTCAGGAACTGAAAGCTGGTGAAGCCATCATCGTAAAGCGAAACGGAGAATGCTCCTTGGAGCAGATTATCGAGCCGAAAGCTGATGCCGCCTGTTCTTTTGAGCGCATCTACTTCAGCCGTGGGTCCGACAGAGATATCTACAAAGAGCGTAAACAGCTCGGTGCACAGTTGACTCAGCCAATACTCAAGGCCGTTGATTACGATACGCAGCATACTGTTTTCTCCTTTATTCCTAACACTGCCGAGGTTGCCTTCTACGGACTGTTGCAAGGGTTCAGGGATTACATACACGAGAAAAAGATAAAAGCCATCCAGAGTTTAGGCCATCAGCCTACCCGTGAAGAGCTGGACAGCATTCTGTCCGAGTCGGTGCGCATGGAAAAGGTAGCTTGGAAAGATATCAAGTTGCGCACGTTTATCACGGAGGGAGCAGCCCGCAACGATTTGGCTTCCCACGTGTATGACATCACCTATCAGAGTCTGACGCCGCATGAGGACAATCTCGTAATCATTGATGACAGCATTGTCCGCGGCACAACACTTAAAGAAAGCATCATCCGTATCCTGGATCGCCTCCATCCCAAGAAGATAATCGTAGTCAGCAGTGCGCCCCAAATCCGCTATCCTGATTATTATGGTATCGATATGTCGCGCTTGGAAGAGTTCTGCGTGTTCCGTGCAACCATCGAATTGCTGAAAGACCGTGGCATGTACGACCTGATAGAGACCACCTACCGGAATTGTGTCGAGGAGGTGAAGAAACCTAAAAACGAGATGCGCAACTGTGTTCGGGACATCTACCAGCCGTTTACCGTCGAGGAAATCAATGAGAAGATCGTGGAGATGCTACGCCCCGAGGGCGTGACAACGCCGATAGAAATCGTATTCCAGTCAATAGAAGGACTGCACGAAGCCATCCCCAACCATAAGGGCGACTGGTATTTTACGGGCAAATATCCCACACCGGGCGGCACAAAGCTCTGCAATCAGGCTTTTGTCAACTATATTGAGAAGGTATACCAATACGAACAGAAATTCTAAAAAGCATGGAACCGGATACTGACGGCAAGTAACCAGCCCCCTGACCACCTCGGTTCCAACTTAAAGATGATAAAGATGAAGAATGTAACACTTGTTTTATCCGACGGTACAAAGTTTCATGGCAAGAGCTTTGGCTATGCTGCTCCCGTTGCCGGAGAGGTCGTATTCAACACTGCCATGACGGGATATCCGGAGAGTTTAACCGACCCTTCCTATGCCGGACAGTTGATGACGCTCACTTACCCGCTTGTAGGAAACTACGGCGTGCCTCCTTTCACGATGGAGGAAAACCACCTGCCAACCTACATGGAGAGTGACAAGATATACGCATCGGCCATCATCGTGGCCGATTACAGTGAGGAGTATTCTCACTGGAATGCCGTAGAGAGCCTGGCCGACTGGCTGAAGCGTGAGCATGTGCCGGGCATAACGGGCATTGACACGCGCGAACTGACGAAGGTGTTACGTGAACATGGCGTGATGATGGGCAAGATAATCTTTGACGATGAACCCGACAACGTGCCCCAGGCCGATTATGAAGGCGTGAACTTTGTAGACAGGGTCAGCTGCAAAGAAATCATCCGGTACAACGAGGGAGCTGGAAAAAAAGTCATCCTCGTTGACTGCGGCGTGAAAGCCAACATCATCCGTTGCCTGATTAACCGCGGAGTGGAGGTGGTGCGTGTACCTTGGAACTATGATTATACGGGCATGGAGTTCGACGGACTCTTCCTTGCCAACGGCCCGGGTGACCCTGATACATGCGAGGATGCAGTGAAGATAATCCGCAAGCAGCTGTCTCTTAGCCGCAAGCCAATATGCGGCATCTGCATGGGTAACCAGCTTCTGGCCAAGGCAGCCGGTGCAACCATCTACAAACTCAAGTACGGCCACCGCAGTCATAACCAGCCGGTACGGCTTGTGGGCACCAATAAGTGCTACATAACCAGCCAGAACCACGGTTACGCCGTTGATGCCAAAACGTTGGGAAGCGATTGGGAAGAGCTCTTCGTGAACATGAACGACGGTTCCAACGAGGGCATCCGCCACAAGGAGAATCCCTGGTTCACCTCGCAGTTTCACCCCGAAGCCTGTTCTGGTCCTGTGGATACGGAGTTCATGTTCGATAAATTTGTAGAAACACTAAGGTAAAGACAGCATGAAAGACGAAAATATCAAGAAAGTTTTGTTATTGGGTTCCGGCGCCCTGAAGATTGGAGAAGCCGGCGAATTCGACTATTCCGGCTCCCAGGCCCTGAAGGCTTTGCGCGAGGAAGGAGTCTCTACCGTACTCATCAACCCCAACATTGCCACCGTGCAAACATCCGAAGGCGTTGCCGACCAGATTTATTTCCTCCCCGTGCAGCCTTATTTCGTTGAACGCGTCATTGAGAAGGAGCGCCCCGACGGCATCCTTCTGTCGTTCGGCGGGCAGACTGCCTTGAACTGTGGTGTTGAGCTTTACCGGAGCGGAGTGCTCGATAAATATAATGTGAAGGTGCTCGGCACACCCGTTCAGGCCATCATGGATACCGAGGACCGTGAGCTGTTTGTCGAGAAACTCAGGGAAATCAAGGTCAATACCATCAGCAGCGAGGCTTGCGAAAACATTGAGCAAACCCGCAAGGCAGCCCGCGAACTCGGCTATCCCGTCATCATTCGGGCCGCTTACGCCTTAGGAGGACTCGGAAGCGGATTTGCCGATAACGAGGAAGAACTGAACAAACTGGCCGAAAAAGCCTTCTCGTTCTCTCCGCAAGTGCTGGTGGAGAAGAGCCTGAAGGGATGGAAGGAGATAGAATACGAGGTAGTTCGCGACCGCTACGACAACTGCATCACGGTTTGCAACATGGAGAACTTCGACCCGCTGGGCATCCATACCGGCGAGTCAATCGTTATTGCTCCGTCGCAAACTCTTACCAACAGCGAGTATCACAAGCTGCGTGCACTCTCCATCAAGATAGTGCGCCACATCGGCATCGTAGGCGAATGTAACGTGCAGTATGCCTTCGACCCACAGAGTGAAGACTACCGCGTCATCGAGGTTAACGCCCGTTTGAGCCGCTCGTCGGCTCTGGCATCCAAGGCCACGGGCTATCCGCTCGCCTTCGTTGCTGCCAAGTTGGGCATGGGCTACGGCCTTTTCGAGCTCAAGAACTCCGTTACCAAGACCACGAGTGCTTTCTTTGAGCCGGCTCTGGACTATGTGGTTTGCAAGATACCACGCTGGGATTTGTCCAAGTTCCGTGGCGTTGATAAGGAGTTAGGCTCCAGCATGAAGTCGGTGGGCGAGGTGATGGCCATTGGCCGAAACTTCGAGGAAGCCATACAGAAAGGCTTGCGCATGATAGGGCAGGGCATGCACGGCTTCGTTGAAAACAAGGAGTTGGAAATTCCCGACATTGATGCAGCCCTTCGAGAGCCTACCGACAAGCGCGTGTTCGTTATCTCCAAAGCCATGCACAAAGACTACACCGTCGACCAGATACACGAGCTCACAAAGATTGACAAGTGGTTCCTGCAGAAGCTGAAGCATATCATCGACATAGACGAAACACTGAAGAAGCGCAATGTCAACACGCTCGACAAGGAGCTGCTGCGCACGGCCAAGGTCAACGGTTTTACCGATTTCCAGATTGCGCGGGCCGTAGGTTTGGAGAATGAGATAGCCAATATGCACAGAGCCACGCTCGTTATACGCAACCTGCGCAAGAACTATGGCATCCTGCCCGTGGTGAAACAGATTGATACCTTGGCTGCCGAATACCCTGCACAGACCAATTATCTCTACGTAACTTATGCCGGCGTAAAGAGCGATGTGGCGAGTTACAACGACAAGCGCTCCGTTATCGTACTCGGTTCGGGTGCCTATCGCATCGGCAGCTCCGTGGAGTTCGACTGGTGCGGCGTACAGGCACTCAACTCGATCCGCAAGGAAGGCTACCGTAGTATCATGATAAACTACAACCCCGAGACTGTTTCAACCGACTACGACATGTGCGACAGGCTCTACTTCGATGAACTCACGTTTGAGCGCGTGATGGATATCATCGAGTGGGAGAACCCCTACGGCGTCGTTGTTTCTACGGGCGGACAGATTCCCAATAACCTGGCCATGTGGCTCGATGCTGCCAACGTGCCCATACTGGGCACCGCGGCCAAGGACATAGACAATGCTGAAGACCGCGCCAAGTTCTCGGCCATGCTCACCCGTCTGGGCATTAACCAGCCCGAGTGGAGTGCCCTTACCAGTATGAGCGACATTGACAGCTTCGTGGCTCGGGTGGGTTTCCCCGTCCTGGTGCGCCCCTCGTACGTGCTTTCGGGTGCTGCCATGAACGTATGTTCCAATGCCGACGAGCTGGGCCGTTTCCTTCGTCTGGCTGCCAACGTAAGCGAAGACCATCCCGTGGTGGTCTCCAAATTTATTGAAAACGCCAAGGAGATAGAGATGGATGCCGTGGCACGCAACGGCGAAATCATGGCCTACGCCATCAGTGAGCACATCGAGTTTGCCGGAGTGCATTCAGGCGACGCCACCATCCAGTTCCCTCCGCAGAAACTTTACGTCGAAACGGTACGCCGCATCAAGCGCGTGAGCCGTCAGATAGCCTCTGCCTTGCACATCAACGGCCCCTTCAACATCCAGTTCATGGCGCGCGAAAACGATATACTCGTCATCGAATGCAACCTTCGGGCCAGCCGTTCGTTCCCCTTTGTGAGCAAGGTACTGAAGCTGAATCTCATCGAACTGGCTACCAAGATTATGCTGGGGCTGCCCGTCGAGAAGCCTAACAAGAACCTCTTCGACCTCGATTACGTTGGCATCAAGGCCAGTCAGTTCAGCTTCAACCGCCTGCAGAAGGCCGACCCCGTATTGGGAGTCGACATGAGCAGTACGGGCGAAGTGGGCTGTCTGGGCGATGATACCAACCAGGCATTGCTCAAGTCGATGCTCTCCGTAGGCCATCGCATCCCCAAACACTCCGTGCTCCTCTCTACGGGCGGTGCCAAGCAGAAGGCGGAGATGCTCGATGCGGCCAAGATGCTGAAGCAGCATGGCTACGAACTGTATGCAACCGGCGGCACGTCGAAGTACCTGGACGAGAACGGAGTAGAGAACACGCGCGTCTATTGGCCGTCGGACGAGAACTGCGAGCCGCAGGCGCTCACCCTCATGCGCGACCGCCGGATAGACATGGTGGTGAATATTCCGAAAGACCTGACGCCGCGCGAGCTGACCAACGGTTACAAAATCCGCCGCACGGCCATCGACCTCAACATCCCGCTCATTACCAACAGCAGGCTGGCCAGTGCTTTCATCACGGCGTTCTGCACGCTTCGCCCGCAGGATATTGACATTAAAGCCTGGGGCGAATATTAAACAAGAAGCCCGTCAACTTATCGCAAGGAAGTAAGGAGGCCATCTCCTTATCGCAGTGAGGCCATCTCACTATCGCAGTGAGGCCATCTCACTATCGTAGTGATGCCATCTCACTATCGTAGTGAGGCCATCTCACTATCGCAGTGAGGCCATCTCACTATCGCAGTGAGGCCATCTCACTATCGTAGTGAGGCCATCTCACTATCGTAGTGAGGCCATCTCGTTACGAAAAAGAGCTATGCTTTGAGCCTGTTGAAGCATAGCTCCTGCAGAGTGAGAGCTATGCTTCAAGAGGGTCGGAGAGCCCGTCGCAGACGTCAGCCTTTCCGCTCAACTGCCGCCGGACGGCATCGGGCCCCTACCCGTATAAACAAAAAAACCGCCCGGAACTTGGTTCCGGACGGTCGTCTCTCATTTTTCAGTTCGAGCTATAATTACTCAGCTGTAGCAGAATCAGTTGCTGCAGAGTCAACAGCTGCAGAATCGGCAGCAGAGTCAACCATTGCGGTGTCAGAGTCAGCGCCCTCAGCAGGAGCTGCAGTTTTGTTACCACAAGATGCGAAAGAGATAGCTGCGATAGCTACGAACATTAAAACTAATTTCTTCATTTTCTTTGCTTTTTAAATCTGTAAAACAATCATTTGTTTATTAAAACATTGCAAAGGTAAGGCTTTTTTCGATATGCTGTACTTTTTTTTGTGTTTTTTTTTGGTCTGTTTTGTAACTAATTTCTAATCCATTGAATATCAACAGCTTGCAAATAGTTAATAGAGGTTAAAGTATTTCGCGTGCTTCAACACCGCGTTTAAAAAGGGTTTAAAGGGTCGTTTTTTCTCCTTTATTTTGTATCTTTGCAACTCCAATCGGATATACATTATTATATATATGATAGATACGAGTGCCTTTCAGGGTAAAACTGCCAAATACTATACGCTGGGCTGCAAGCTCAACTTCAGCGAGACCTCAACTTTCGGCCGGCTGCTGCAGGACATGGGTGTGCGGACAGCGGAGAAGGAAGAGCGCGCGGATATATGTCTCATCAACACTTGCTCGGTTACCGAGGTGGCCGACCACAAGTGCCGGCAGGCCATTCACCGCATGGTGAGGGAGAACCCCGGCTCCTTTGTCGTGGTGACGGGCTGCTACGCCCAGCTCAAACCCGACTATGTGGCGCGTATAGACGGGGTAGACCTGGTGCTGGGCAGCAACGAGAAAGCCGACCTGGTGCAGTATCTCTCCAACGCCTGGGCCACCAGAGACGGCACTGCTCGTAATGCGGCAGGCGGCAACGGGGCGTTGCATGAGTTCCATTCCGTCAGGACCAAAGATATCACATCGTTCCAGCCTTCGTGCTCCAGAGGCAATCGCACGCGCTATTTCCTCAAGGTTCAGGATGGCTGCAACTATTTCTGCACCTACTGCACGATACCTTATGCCCGTGGGTTCAGCCGCAATCCTACCATCGCTTCGCTGGTAGAGCAGGCCCGGAGGGCAGCGGCAGAGGGCGGAAAGGAAATCGTGCTGACCGGCGTAAACATCGGAGACTTCGGCGAAACCACCCACGAGCGCTTCATCGACCTCGTCAGAGCACTCGACGGAGTGGAGGGTATCAGCCGCTTCCGCATATCGAGCCTGGAGCCCGATTTGCTGACTGACGAGCTGATAGACTACTGTGCAGGCAGCCGGGCCTTTATGCCGCACTTCCATATACCGCTGCAGAGCGGCTCTGATGAGGTGCTGCGCCTCATGCACCGGCGCTATGACACGGCGCTCTTTGCCCACAAGATACGGCTCATCAAGGAGAAAATGCCCGATGCCTTCATTGGGGTGGATGTAATGGTGGGCTGCCGTGGCGAGCGCCCGGAACTGTTCGAGGAGTGTTATGAGTTCCTGGACTCGCTGCCTGTAACCCAGCTCCACGTGTTCCCTTACTCCGAGCGGCCCGGCACCAGCGCGCTGTCCATTCCCTACGTGGTGGCCGACAAGGACAAGAAAGCGCGCAGCAACCGGCTCCTGAAGCTGTCGGACGAGAAGACGCATGCCTTCTATGCCGCCCACATAGGGCAGGAGGCAGAGGTTCTCTTTGAGAAAGCGGCACGCGGAAAGGCCATGCACGGTTTTACGCGTAACTACATCCGCGTGGAGCTGAGCGCCCGTGAAGCACGCGAGGAGTTCGACAACCAGCTGCTGCGGGTGCGGTTGGGCGAGTTCAATCATGCCGGAACGGCACTCAAAGCCATACTCTTATGAAGCTGGCTATCGTCATACTGAACTGGAACGGGCAGGCTATGTTGCGTACGTATCTGCCTACGGTGCTGGAATATTCACGCGATGAGGCCACTGTCTTCGTGGCCGATAACGCTTCGACCGATGACTCCATGACTATGCTCCGCCGTGACTTCCCTTCTGTCAAGACCATTCAGCTGGAGCAGAACTGGGGCTTTGCCGACGGCTACAACAAGGCGCTGGCCCGAATAGAGGCCGATTACTACCTGTTGCTCAACTCGGATGTGCAGGTAACGCACCACTGGCTGACGCCGCTCATCGAGTTTATGGACAACCATCCGGAGTGCGCCGTCTGCCAGCCCAAGTTGCTCTCGGTGCACGACAGGGACAGTTTTGAATATGCGGGGGCGTCGGGCGGCTATCTCGACAAGTACGGCTACCCCTTCTGCCGCGGCCGGATTTTCGATACGGTCGAGGTTGACAACGGACAGTACGACTACCGCACGGAGGTGCTCTGGGCAACGGGCGCCTGCCTGATGATACGCAGTGAGGACTATTGGCGGGTGAACGGGCTCGACGGTCGCTTCTTTGCGCACAACGAGGAAATAGACATGTGCTGGCGGCTGCGGCTGCTCGGCCGCAAAATCTACTGCATACCGGAGAGCTACGTGTACCATGTGGGGGGCGGGACACTGCCCAAGGGCAACCCGATGAAGACCTTCCTGAACTTCCGCAACAACCTCACCATGCTCTACAAGAACCTACCCGAGCAGGAACTCCGTCACGTTATGCGCTGGCGCTGGTTCCTGGATTACCTGGCGGCGTTCGAGACTTTGATAGTAAACAGGAACGTGGGCGACTTCAAGGCCATATTCCGGGCCCGCAAGGCTTTCCGCAGCTGGCTGCCTGATTTCAAGGAAGACAGGGCGCGGATACAGGCATCGCGTGTGGTGGAAACCGTCAGCGAGCGGCGCCAGTTCAGCTTGCTGTGGCAGTATTACGCCAAAGGCAGAAAGCATTATGCCGACTTGCCCTGACCGCCTGGCGGCCTGCGGGCTTGCCGCAAGCCGACTGTAACGCCGCCGGAGCGCTGCTTCGGGGTAGCCGAAAGAGTGGCGTGAGAGTGCAACAGGCATCATCCGGGAACTTTTGACACTTGTCAAACAATCGTGCGACAAGTGTCGAATTCATGTGCGACACTTGTCGAAAGTTCCTGAAGCATAGCTTCAAGCCCCGGCAAGCATAACTTTTGGACCGCTGAAGGCCGCTTGCCGTAATCCGGTTCCCGAGCTCCAGAGAGGCAGAAAGAAACAGGCAGAAGTTTTACACTTCTTATTGAAAAGGGCGAAAAATGCCGAAAAATTTAATTTTTTTAGCAAAACACTTGGATTAAAAAATATTTTTTAGTACTTTTGCGAGTGAAACCGAGATTGTAAGATACAGGGTGAGAAGATTAAGTTTCATAGTAATAGCGGTGTTGATGCTCTGTACGGGCTGCGAGTGGAAGCTCAAGCCAAACGGAGACAGCGATGGTAGCGCTCACGTGGAGGTGCAGCGTTACGACCGCCTGGAGAGCCGTTATCTTACTACGGGCGACTTCTCGGCCTTGCAGCAGATGAACATCGAGTACCCCGTAGAGACCCGTACGCTGATAGAGAAGGTGCTGCAGATAGGCGAGGTGAACGACCCCGAGATAAGCAACAAGTTCCTGCGCTTTTACCAGGACTCTACGTTGCAGATGCTGATAGCCGACACCGAGGCCGAATATGCCAACATGGACGACCTGAACAGTCAGCTCCAAACATCGTTCGACAATCTCCGCTCCATTCTTCCCGACTTCCCCGTGCCGCAGGTGTACGCCCAGATAGGTGCGCTGGACCACAGCATCATCGTGGGCGACCGCCAGATAGGCATTTGCCTGGACAAGTATATGGGCGAGAATTATCCGCTCTATTCCAAGTATTATGACTACTCCCAGCGGGTTACCATGACGCGGCGGTACATCGTGCCCGACTGCCTTACGTTCTATCTTTTGAGTCTTTATCCCATGGAGCAGTACGATTCGCGCTCGCAGTTCGAGAAGGACATGCACATGGGCAAGGTGATGTGGGTGGTTAACAAGGCCCTGGGCACCAACTTCTTCAAGACCGAATATGTGGCCAGAGTAGAGAAGTACATGCGCCAGCACCAGCATATCCCGGTGGCGCAGCTGCTCATCAGCGACGACTACTCGCAGATGGTGTAGGCCAAATCGCCCTGGCGGGCTCCGCTGTTGCGAAGTCTGCCGACGAGCAGATTTGTGAATTCGTAGTTCTTCAGCCCCCATTTGGGTGCTATGAGCAGGTTGGCGGGCGACTGGCTCACGAACCTTTCTATTACCAAATCACTGCGCAAACGGCGCAGGTAGGCAATAATCAGTGTAATGTATTCATCTACCGTGTAGACGTGGAACGGCTTTTCGGCGTAGCTCCGGGCCAGAGCTGTGCCGCGGATAATCTGCATCTGGTGTATCTTCAGGATGTCCAGCGGGAGCGATGATATGAGGGGAGCCTGGCGGATGCTCTCGTCGGCATCCTCTCCGGGCAGTCCCAGAATGATGTGTCCGCCGGTGAGGATGCCGCGGTTGTGGGTTTCTGCGATGGCACGGCGGCTACATTCGAAGTCGTGTCCGCGGTTGATGCGGCGCAAGGTTTCGTCGTTGGCACTTTCGATACCGTATTCCACCAGCACGAACGTGCGCTTGCTGAGCTCCTGCAAACTATCGAGCAGGGCGCTGGAAACGCAGTCCGGGCGTGTTCCAATTACTATTCCGACTATGTCTTCTACCTGTAAAGCCTCCTCGTACATGTCCATCAGTTGCGGCAAAGGGGCGTAAGTATTGGTAAAAGCCTGAAAGTAAGCCAGGTACTTCATGTCAGGATACTTGCGTGCAAAGAAGCGCTTGCCTTCTTCCAGCTGCCGGGTAACGGATTTGCTGCGGTCGCAATAGGCCGGGTTGAAGGTGCGGTTATCGCAGTAGGTGCATCCACCGAAGCTGATGCGGCCATCGCGGTTGGGGCACGAAAAGCCTCCGTCTACCGATAGCTTCTGCACGCGGAAGGCGAATTTGCCGCGTATCCAGCTGCCAAAATCATTGTATAATTGCTCCATATAGTATGCAAAAGTAAGCAAATTTTTCGTCATCAGTCCCTTTTCCTGTTTGTTATTTGACAACGAAACGTGGCAGGCGGGGTGGAGAAGAGGTGAAAGCGGGGAGATGGAGATTATCGTCTATTTTTGTTGCTGCATGTTACCTGGTATCAGATTTTTTAGCTACATTTGCATGTAAGTAATCAGTAAACATCATTTATGAGAAAGAGTTTATGCGTATGTGCGGCCACTTTGATGTTGGCCTCGGCTGTTTCTGCTGCCGGGAAGATAGATATCCGTATGCTGAACGACGGCACTTTTGCGGCTAAAACCATTAGCGGCATCGACCCCATCAGCGGTACCGACCAGTATGCACAGATTAGCCAGGACGGCAAGCAGATTGTGCAGTACTCGTTCAAGACCGGCAAGCAGACGGCCGTCTTGTTCGATGTGAACAATACAATGGGTGAAAAGATAAGCGATTTTGATGGCTACATCATGTCGCCCGATGGTCAGAAGATGCTTATCCGCACCCGTACCGAGCGCATCTACCGCCGCTCCTATAAGGCCGATTTCTATATCTACACCATCAAGAGCACCAAGCTGGAACGCCTCTCCGACGGTGGCAAGCAGCAAGTTCCCCTTTGGTCGCCCGACGGAACGCAGGTAGCATTCGTGAGAGACAACAACATCTACTTGGTAAAACTGCTTTACGACAACGCTGAAAGCCAGGTAACCAAGGACGGAAAGTTTAATGAAATCATCAACGGAATACCCGACTGGGTGAACGAAGAGGAGTTCGGCTTCAACCAATCATTCTGTTTCAATGCCGACGGCACTATGCTCTGCTGGATAAAGTACGATGAGAGCAAGGTTAAAACCTATTCGCTCCAGTTGTTCAAAGGCTCATATCCGGAGAACGCAGCTTACTCCGATTACCCCGGACTCTATTCCTACAAGTACCCGAAGGCCGGCGAAGACAATTCAAAAGTTACCGCTTGGAGCTACGATATCAAGAGTCATCAGACCCGGCAGCTGCTGGTTCCGCTCGATGCCGACGGCTATATTCCGAGAATCAAGATGACTGACGACGCGCAGAAGGTGATTATCTACACCATGAACCGCCATCAGGACCAGCTCAACTTGTATGCCGTAAATCCCAGAAGTACCGTGTCGCAGCTGCTGCTGAAGGAGGAATCGAAGCGGTACGTGAAAGAGGAAGCCATGGAAGGAGTGCTCATCGGGAAGTCTGCCATCCTTGTGCCGAGCGACCGGGACGGCTATCTGCACCTCTACGTGTACAACATGAACGGCGCCATGCAGCGCAAGATAGGCGACGGCAACTACGACATTACCGCCGTATATGGCTACGATGAGGCCACGGGTGACGTTTATTACCAGGCCGCCGCGCTCAATCCGCACGACCGCCAGATATTCGTTACCCACAAGAACGGCAAGACCGAGCGGCTCACCAACCAAGAAGGATGGAACAGCGCCATCTTCTCAGGCGACTATAAATACTTCGTCAACACGTGGAGCGACTACAATACACCTTATTTATATACGGTAAGGGACAACGGCGGAAAGGTGCTCTCGGAGTTGGAAAACAATGCGGAACTGAAGGCGAAAGCTGCACAGTACGGCTTCTCCAAGCGCGAGCCTTTCAGCTTCACCACGTCAGAAGGCGTGAAACTGGACGGCTGGATGCTCAAACCTGCTGACTTTGATGCCGGCAAGCGATATCCGGTCATCCTTTTCCAGTACAGCGGACCGGCCAGCCAAGAGGTCAAGAACGCCTGGAATGCGGGCTCAATGGGCAGTGGCGGAGCCTTTGACAGCTATCTGGCACAGCAAGGTTTCATCGTTGCTTGTGTCGACGGACGCGGTACCGGCGGCCGGGGAGCAGAGTTCGAGAAATGCACCTATCTGCACATCGGCGACCTCGAGTCGCGCGACCAGGTAGAAACAGCCCTCTACATGGGCAGCTTGCCCTATGTTGATAAGGACCGGATAGGCATCTGGGGATGGAGCTTTGGCGGCTTCAACACCCTGATGAGCATGAGCGAAGGCCGCGATGTGTTCAAGGCGGGCGTTGCAGTGGCTCCCCCGACCAACTGGAAGTACTACGATTCTGTTTACACCGAGCGCTACATGCGCACCCCAAAAGAGAACCCGGAAGGTTATGCACTCAACCCGATTGGCCGTGCCGAAAAGCTCCACGGAGCCTTGCTCATCTGCCACGGCGTGGCTGATGACAACGTGCATCCGCAGAACACGTTCGAATATACCGAAGCTCTGGTTCAGGCCGACAAGGACTTCAAGGAGAACCTTTACACCAACCGCAACCACAGCATCTACGGAGGTAACACGCGCAACCACCTGTTGCGGCAAATCAGCAGCTGGTTCATGGAGCATCTCCGGTAGCCAATGGCTTTATTCCCAAACAAAAGGAGCCTCTGCAACATTGTGCTGCAGAGGCTCTTTTTTTAGTTGGTGGCGTGGTTGTTTCAGTCGTCCACGATGCCGGCAGTTTTCCACTGGTCGGCTATTTTCTGCGCATCGGCCAGTGCGGTGGCCTCGTCTACCTCGTATTCATCGGTCAGCAGGAGGGCCAAGTCTTGGGGCGTAAAGCTCTCCTTGCCCTGAATGTTCCGCCAGAGATAGGCCGAACTCTCGTTCATACTGATGATATTGCTGTAGTCGATATTCTCTTTACCTTCGGCCACAATGATGTTTTCATTGTACACCGTGCGAAGATTAAACCCTTTTTTTGCTTTCATATCTGCGTTGTTTAATTGTTGATTACTCTCAGACAGGCTTGAAGAACCTGAGCCAAATACGCCTGTAGGCCGCCAGCAGGTAGCGGCGCACGGGGAAGAGGTGCATCCACACAAAGGAGTACAGGCGCCACTTGACCCCGTCGGTGCGGTCGAGCGTCTCTTTGCCTTTGCGGTAGAAACCGATGACGGCTCCCTTTACGTCTTGCAGCCTGCAGTGTTCTACCCCCAGATTGCCGTCTCCGCGCAGTGTCACCGCATCGCCCTCAAGGCGTACAATGCGGTGCAGAACGAAATGCCCCGAGCTTATCTCGGCCAGTACAGGGTCGCCCACGCGTACGTCCCCGGCCTTGGTAAGGAGCGCCTTGTCACGGTTATCTTCGAGAAAAGGCCTCATGGAGAACCCCCTCAGGCGGAGGGTAACCGTGTGCCCTGCATCCAGCATCCTGACGATTTCAGGCAACAGGACGGCATTGGATACCTGGATTTCCCTTACTTTGATATCGTTCTGTGGCATAGCAGTGCAGCTTCCTTGTCGGGCAAGCAGTGGAGTGTGTAGATTCCTGTTGTCTCTACAACCTTCGTAATGATGTTACAAATGTGGTTGTAGATGTCGATATCCCACTTCATAGCCGAGCAGGAAGGCAGAAAAGAGGCAAACGCCTGAACCGGCGGCAGCTTCTCTATGCTGTTCTGTTTGGCCCGGTCAATGCGGGTGATGGCGCCCAGCGGGGCTTTCACGTTGCGGTAGCAAGGGGTCTTACCACTCCACGGACCGCCGTAGATGTAGGGCTTGCCGTCTGTTATACGGATGATTGGGTTGTCATCGTTCATCAGGTCGCAGCCCTCGATGTACCGCAGCCACAGGCTCACCTGCGTGCTCTTGCCGGTTCCGCTTTTGGCTATAAAGGCGTAGCCGTAGCCATTCTGCCGTACCAGCGAGGCATGAACGAGGAGCGTATCATGAAAACTGCCCGCAAAGGCGAATATCAGCATGAGTGCATTGTTAAGCCCAAAGCAGCGCATGTTGTAGTTTCCGTTGAGCGCGCAGCGGCAGTCGCTGAAGTCTTTATTGGCTATCAGCAGGCAGCAGTCGGCTCCGTTTAGGTTCTTGATGATGTACTGGTAGCCCCCATCGTCGAGCTTGTCGATAACGGTATCGCCGTTACCGGTGTCGAAAGTGCGTATGGGTTCGCGCCTTTCCTTTGGGTATGGCTTCAGCGAGTCGTCTACCGTGAGCCTGAAAAAGAGTGGGGCTGCAGTCTCACTCTCACGGAACGGCTCGAAAGAGGGCAACAGACGCATGTCGTTATGGGGAGAATCGGCGAAGACTATCCTTACATGATGTTCTGCTATGCAGAAGTTGTTGATGGATGGCTGAACACTCATACCGTACAGTTTCAGATGTTGTTCCCGGCTGCCAACGCCCGGGCGTTACTGCTGCGGGGTTGCATCAGCCCCCTGGGTCTCCTCACTGCTGCGCTCGGCCTCAACCTCGTAAGGCACTATGGTCTTGAACCTGAACTCGTTGGAGGGAAGGTACTTCACCTCGAAAGGCTTGTTCCCTTTCTTGCTGCTCGTGTATTTTTTGCGCAGAGTTACAAACTTCTTTTCCACGTCCTTGCGCTCCGGAGCGTATATGATGACGCAGGTGCGGTTGCTCTGCCCCTTCTCGTTCAGGTAATCTCGCAGCTGGTAGGAGTAGTTCTCCCTGCTGAGAAGGAAGTTAGACTTTGCGTCTAAGTAGGCGTTGGGAATCTCCTGAATATCAGAGAAATAAACAGTAGAGTCGTTGAAAGAGGCTGCAAAGCCGAACGCGTAAATGGTTGATACCTTTGATTTGGCCGTAGCCACGGTTGCTGTCAGCACGGCCAGCAGCAACAAGGCAAAATACCTGTTAAGTTTCTTCATCTTTTTATCTATTGTCCTAAGTAGGACTTCAACAGTTTGTTCTTAGTGTTATGGCGCAGTCGCCGTATGGCTTTCTCCTTGATTTGGCGCACTCGCTCCCTCGTGAGGCCGTATTTGTCGCCTATCTCTTCGAGCGTCATCTCGGGTTGGTTTATGCCGAAGAAGGCCTCGATGATGCTGCGCTCGCGCTCGTTGAGCGTGGCCAGGGCGCGTGATATCTCGTCGCGCAGCGACTCCAGCACCAACTCGTTGTCGGCAGGGGGCGCATCCTCGTTAGGCAGTACATCCAGCAGGCTGTTTTCCTCGCCGTCCAGGAACGGGGCATCCATTGACACGTGGTGCCCGCTTATCTTCATTGCCTCCTCTATCTTGTCCTCCGGCAGGTCCACCTTCTCCGCTATCTCGTCTATGTTGGGCCTGCGTTCGTTCTCCTGCTCAAACTTATTGAGCACGCGGTTAATCTTGTTAACCGAGCCAACCTGATTGAGCGGCACCCTGATAAAGCGGCTCTGCTCGGCGATGGCCTGTAGAATGCTCTGCCTGATCCACCACACGGCGTAGCTGATGAACTTGAACCCACGGGTTTCGTCAAACTTCTCGGCGGCCTTGATAAGTCCCAGATTGCCCTCGTTGATGAGGTCGGGCAGGCTGAGACCCTGGTTCTGGTATTGTTTGGCAACTGAAACCACAAATCTCAAGTTGGCCTTGGTCAGCTTTTCGAGTGCTTTCCGGTCGCCCTTCTTGATGCGTTGAGCCAGCTCCACCTCTTCTTCTACCGAGATGAGGTCTTCGTGCCCTATCTCCTGCAGATATTTATCGAGTGAAGCGCTCTCTCGATTTGTGATGGATTTTGTGATTTTCAGTTGTCTCATTAAGCGTTACCTTGTTGATGAATAAATGCAAATTTAAGGGTTTCGGATGGACTGTGCAAATTTTTTTGCTAAATAAATGATAAAACGACAAATACGACTGCCCTGCCAGCCTTGCTGCTATCGGGTGCCGGGAGCTGCGCCCGGGCGGGGCTGCAGGGCTGTTGCAGCCGACTTGCAGGCAGCCGGCAGCAACTTTCGACAGGTGTCGCACGATTATGCGACACTTGTCACACGATCGTGCGACACTTGTCGAAAGTTCCCGAAGCATATCTTTTGCACTCTGCCTGAACGACTTCAGGAGGGCGACTTCATGCTCTTTCGCCCCGTTCCTGGTACTTTGCCGAAGGCTGACATGCAAAAAGGGGGCAGCCTGCATACAGGACCGCCCCCTTAAAAGGATGGATTAAAAACTTTTTGTCTATTCTTCTACCTGAACGGCAAAGTAGTCTTTCTTGCCTGTAGGCCATATCCCCTTGATGTAGATAACGGGGTCTTTGCTCGTTGAGGCTTTCTTGACAACCTGCTGCAGGTCGTCAATGGTCTTGATGACCACGTCGTTGGCCTGCTGGATAACGAAGCCCTTGCTGATGCCGGCGCTCTTGAACGAACCGTTGTCCACCTTCAGCACCTCGAGTCCGTAGTTGATGCCGAGCTGCTGCTTGGTGTCGTTGCCCACCGGGGCGAAGCTGGCGCCAAGCACGTCGAGGTCGGCCGTCTTGATTACTTTGGTGTTGCCCTGGGCGTTCTTCAGCACAACAGTCTTGCTGTTCTTCTTCTTGTTGCGCATGTAAGTAACGGTAATCTTGTCTCCGGGGTGCTTGTTGGCCATGATTTCCTGCAGCTCTGCCATCTTGGCAATATTCTTTCCGTCGACCGAGACAATCACGTCACCCTTCTCCAAACCGGCAGATGCGCCTGCTCCATCAGGGTCAACAGAGTCTACATACACACCTTCGTTGGTGCCAAGGTCAACATCCTTGCCGTTGTCTTTCTGCGCGTTGATGTAGTTAAGCACATCTCCGCCCTTGATGCCCAGCAGCGCACGCTGTACGGTACCGTACTTTTTCAGGTCGGCCACCACGCTGTTCATGATGGTGGTAGGGATGGCGAAGCCGTAGCCGCTGTACGAGCCGGTCTGCGAGTAGAGCATGGCGTTGATGCCAACCAGCTCGCCCTGTGCGTTTACCAGTGCGCCTCCGGAGTTACCGGGGTTGATGGCAGCGTCGGTCTGGATGAAACTCTCCACGCCGTTTGCATAGAGCGAACGGGCCTTGGCGCTCACGATGCCGGCCGTAACGGTGTTGTTGAAGCCGTAGGGATTGCCCACTGCAATGACCCACTCGCCGACTTTCAGCTTGTCGGAATCGCCGATGGGCAGCGCCGGTAGGTTCTTGCCGTTAATCTTGATGAGTGCCAGGTCGGTGGCGGGGTCGGTTCCCACGATGCGTGCCGAGTACTCGCGGTTGTCGTTCAGGGTAACGGTAAGCTCGTCGGCACCGTTAACCACGTGGTTGTTGGTTACGATGTAGCCGTCGGGGGAGATGATGACGCCCGAGCCGGTGGCCTGTTTCTTCGGTGTCTGGATTTTCTGCCGGCGGGTTCCGTTGCCGTTCCCTTCGCCCTGGCCGAAGCCGAAGAAGTCGCCGAAGAAGTCTTCGAACGGGTTGCTGGGCACGTCGACGGTTTCCACCTTCGAGTTCTGTACGTATTTAATATGTACCACCGCGGGCAGCGCCTTGTCGGCAGCATAGGTGAGATCTACCGGTTGTCCGGCCACGGTTGTACTCTCTGTTGCCGCATTTGCCTTGATAAAGGCACCGGCTGAAAATGCAAGTGCGACTACGCACATGGCACCAAGCAAATACTTAGAATACTTTTTCATTTCTGTTATTGTTTTATTAAAAATCTTATTTTCCTTTGTTTGGCTTTCGGCTTTTGGCTTACCGGCTGTCGTTATGTGAATGGCACGGGCTGCCGGGGTTTGTTCGCGTTGTGTTGGCAGCGCCGTCCGTTCCTTCGCCTGACTGCATGCAAATATAGGAGCAAAAAACGTGAAACTGCCAGAATGTCCGTTATCTTTATTCCATTTTAACAATTCAAAATCACTCCTTAACGGCTCTTAAGTGCCGGCCTGCGGCTTTTTACATTCGTTTAAACAGCCTGCAGAGCGGCGTGTCAGGCCACTTGATGAGGCTGCGAGGTTGAAAAATGTGGCCCAGGGGAGCCTCGGTATGGATTTTTATGTTTATCTTTGCATTCTGAAAACAGTGTCCCGGCCCTATCGCTGGCATCTGATGGATGCGAGAGGAAAGTCCGGGCAGCGCAGAGCACTCCACTTCCGAAAGTAGAAGCTATTGGTAACAGTAGGTGTAGGCAGAAGAGAATGACCGCCTGGTAAACAGGCAAGGGTGAGAAGGTGGTGTAAGAGACCACCGGCTGATGGGTGACTATCAGGCCGTGCCGCTGGAGGCTGCAAGTTCATGTAAACCGTCGTTTGAGGGCTGCTCGTCCGATGTTCCTGTGAACAACGACGGAGGGTAGAATGCTGGAGCTGTGGGGTGACTCACAGCGTAGATAAATGACAGGGCTCCCGCAAGGGAAACAGAACCCGGCTTACGAGGACACTGTTTTCTTTATAGTTAGCAAGCAGTTAAGGAATTATAGATACAGTAGCCATGAACATCAAGCGAATTATTCAATTCATGACCCATGATATCTGGCAGATTACGTTGGAAGAGGTTTCTCCCTTGCGTTATCTTGTCTATGGAGTGCTGAAGAAGCTGTATCTTGCCGTCCGCTTTTTCATCAACAAAGGCGTGATAGACGCCGCCTCGGCGCTTACCTACAGCACGATGCTGGCACTGGTTCCCATCCTTGCGGTGGTGTTTGCCATCGCGCGGGGGTTCGGCTATTCCAAGTACATAGAACTCTGGTTCCGCGATGCCTTGTCGGCTCAGCCGCAGGTGGCCGATACCATCATTACCTTTGTAAACTCCTATCTGGTGCATACCCACAGCGGACTCATCCTCGGTGTAGGGCTTGTGGTCATGCTCGGTACGGTGCTCCTGCTGATCAGGAACATAGAGCACGTGTTCAACGATATATGGCAGGTAACGCAGGAACGCAGCATCCTGCGAACCTTTACCGATTATCTGGCCATGTTCGTGCTCATTCCCGTGTTCATCGTCTTTACCTCTGGACTGTCCATCTTCATGACAGTTGTCGTCGATAACCTCAACGAATTCCTCCTGCTTGGCCCCCTGATGCGCTTCCTGTTGGACCTGATGCCCTACGTGCTCATGTCGGTCGTGTTCGTGGCTCTGTACATCTTCATGCCCAACACCAAGGTTAAGCTCACCAGCGCGCTCGTTCCCGGCATCCTTGCCGGCGTGGCCATGCAGCTGCTGCAGTTCTTCTACATCCACTTCCAGATGCTGCTCTCGGGCTACAATGCCATCTACGGCTCGTTTGCGGCCTTGCCTCTGTTCATGCTGTGGCTGCAGATTTCGTGGACGATTTGCCTCTTCGGAGCCGAGCTGAGCTACACGAACCAGAACCTGGAGGACTTTGCTTTCCTCACCACCACGGCCGATTTGAGCCACCGTTACCGCCTGTTGCTCAGCGCGCTGCTGCTGAGCCGCATCTGCAAGCGGTTCGCCCAGGGCAAGAAACCCTACACGGCGCTGGAACTGAAGCTGGAGACCGAAATCCCCATACGCATCACCAGCGACCTGCTGCACGACATGGTAAAGGTGAACCTGATAACGGAGAACCATCAGGGTGACAGCGGCGATGCCGAACCGGTGTTCCAACCGGCCGAGTCGCTCGATAACATCACGATGGGAACTATGGTCGACCGGCTGGAGTCTGCAGGCCGATGGAAACTGGACATAGACCTCGACCGCATGATGAGCAACGAGAGCTGGGCCCGCTTTTATGGCCTACGGAAGAAGTATCTGGACGACCTGCGGAGCGTGCCGCTGGCAGAACTCTGAACCCCGGCGGGCAGATAAAGACGAACTAAAAGGCAATAAACAACACAAAACCACGTTTACAGAAAGATGGAAGATACAAGAGACATACTCAACGACTACGAACACAGCGTGACAAACAAGATACGCGATTACGGCGAAGAGCCCGGCTTCCCCCGTCTGGAGGATTTCCAGGTGAGCCGTGAGGAACTTTCCGGCTATCTCTTCGACAAGCAGGCAATCATCGACAGCCGCGGTTCGGAGAAGAGCCGCTACACAGTCTACGGCATTCTGATGGTCATCCCCATCCTCGTACAGGCCGCTTTCCCGGACGAGAAGCTCCCCTTCGGCGAGCTCACCATCCTGCTCTCGGTGGGCATCGGACTGCTGCTCGCACTCCTTTACCGCGTCGTCATGGAAACAGTCATCAAGCTCAAGCTCCGCCGGCTCTATGATGACAGGATAGAGCGGTACATCGAAAAAGTGCTCGCTTACTGATTTTCTGAAAACCAAACCTAAACTGCAAACTCTGATGGACATTCAATTACCCGATTTCATGAGCTACAAGGATAAGTTCTCCAACAAGGGATTTATCGACAAGATACAGCGTATAGCCAAGCGGGCGGGGGCCAAGCTCGTTTATGCTGCCCTCATTTTGTATTATACTTTGGAGAGTGACAAGGTCTCGATGAAGGACAAAGCCATCATCATCGGCGCCCTGGGCTACCTCATCAGTCCGCTGGACGTGGTGCCGGATGCCATCCCCATCGCCGGACTGGGTGACGACCTGGCCGTGCTTATCTACGTGCTGCACAAGGTATGGAACGAAGTTTCGGACGAAGTGAAGGCAAAGGCCAAGGCCAAGTTGAGCCAGTGGTTCGATGACGACGAGCTTCGCGCAGCCGACGACCTCTTCAGAGACGACCCTGCCAACGGCCCCGTATAGTTCTTTAAGTCAGCACTGCGGCCTGTGCAGTCGGTCTCCGGCTGCAGAAGCCGAGTAGGGCAGCCTGCCGTCCGGCCTCTTCCGGGCATGGCGCAAGGCGTCTCCTGCCACGCTTCCACACGTTTACCAGTTTTTTACCACATGCTGGTAATGCCTTTACCACATAGTGGTAATGCCTTTACCACATGTTGGTAATTCCTTTACCAGATACTGGTAAAGCCTTTACCAGATAGCGGTAAAAAGTTGGTAATTATGTATTGGTGAGGTAAAAGGTGGCCTGCCGGCTTGTAAAACGTGCCCAGTCGGCCTCTTGAAGGTACCTAAACAAGAAACCGGAAACAACCTTTTGGCAGGTTGTTTCCGGTTTTTTAAAGTGAGGTACCTAGCAGAGTCGAACTGCTCTCCACGGTTTTGCAGACCGTTACCTAACCGCTCGGCCAAGGTACCATTCGCATTTGCGATTGCAAAGGTAAATCAAATAATCGGTAATGCCAAATGTTCGGCCTATTTTTTTCTGTTCTTCTTGCATTTCTCATAGAACGCACAGCCTGCACAACCGTAGTTCTTGCAAAGAATGTTCAGCTTTATCTCCTTATATATCCTGTAGCCGGCATAACCCACGCAGGCCGTAAGGACGATGGCGATGATGATGTATTGTCCTGTCATGCTGCAAAGATAATGCTTTTTGTTGACATCGGAGAGCGATTTGTGGATTATTCTTATTAACTTTGCCCGCAAAATTTGTTTTGTAGAATGAAGACTTTTTTGAACATGAGAACTTTCCGGTTGCTCCTGCTGTTGTTGCTGTGCGGCCCTGCGGCCCTGTATGCCGACGGTGGCAAACGCCAGTTCCGCGGAGCGTGGATACAGACGGTTAACGGACAATTCGAGGGCATGGGCACGGCTGCCATGCAGCAAACGCTCACGTACCAGCTTGATGAACTGCAGAAGGACGGCGTGAATGCCGTCATCTTCCAGGTGCGGGCAGAGTGCGATGCCCTGTATCCGAGCCGGACGGAGCCGTGGAGCCGCTATCTTACAGGCATCCAGGGGCAGGCGCCATCGCCCTACTGGGACCCCCTGCAGTGGATGATTGACGAGTGCCACAAGCGCGGCATGGAGCTCCATGCGTGGATTAATCCCTATCGGGCCAAGACTAAAAGCACCACGGAGCTGGCCCGCAGCCACGTTGCCATGCAGCACCCGGACTGGGTTTTTAGCTATGCAGGCCAGTACATACTGAACCCGGCGCTCAAAGAAACGCGCGACTATATTATTAAGGTGGTGGAAGACATCGTGAGAAGGTACGATATCGACGGCCTGCACATGGACGATTACTTCTATCCTTACCCCGCCGCAGGCCAGCAGATACCCGATGCGCAGTTCTACGAGCGCAACAAGCGCGGCTTCAGCAACATCGGCGACTGGCGCCGAGACAACGTGAACATCTTCATCAAGGAGCTGGGCGAGCACATCCACGAGCTCAAGCCGTGGGTCAAGTTCGGCGTTTCGCCCTTCGGCATCTACCGCAACAAGAAGAGCGCCGAGGTGGGTTCTAACACTTCGGGACTGCAGAATTACGACGACCTGTACGCCGACGTGCTCCTCTGGGTTAACAACGGATGGGTTGACTATTGCGTACCGCAACTCTATTGGGAGATAGGCAACAAGGCTGCCGACTACCAGACGCTCATACAGTGGTGGGACCGGCACGCCTCTAACCGTCCGCTCTTCATTGGCGAGAGCATTGAGCGCACCGTCAAGTTTCCCGACCCGGCGAACCCGCAGCTAAACCAGATGCCGGCCAAACACCAGCTGCACCTGCAGATGCCCAACGTTGGAGGCACCGTGCTGTGGTACGCCAAGGCTGCCGTCGACAACATGGGCAACTACGGCAGCATGCTTCGGAACGTGTACTGGAAGCATCCCGCCCTGCAGCCCTTGATGCCTTTCATCGACAGGAAGGCGCCTAAGAAGCCGCGCAAGCTGAAACCCGTGTGGACTTCGGGTGGCTACGTGCTCTTCTGGACGGCACCCAAAGGCAAGGGATGGGAGAACGAAGCGCGCCAGTACGTGGTCTATCGGTTCGCTCATGGAGAACGTGTAAACCTCGATGACGCCTCGAAGATAGCGGCCGTTACGGACAAAACGTACTTCGAGTTGCCCTATGTTGACGGCAAGACCAAGTACGTTTACGTGGTAACGGCGCTGGACCGGATGCACAATGAGAGCAAGGCAAAGAAAAAAAAGATAAAATTATAGCCCCCTGCAGTTGGGCGCACGGCCGGGCCGTTGCGCTCCGGCTGGGGCACGAACAACAAAAGCCGGCTGCGTGGCCGGCTTTTTTATTGCTATAATTAAATAAGGTGAAGCTGACAGATAGCGGCGAGTTGCCTCGGTTAGTTATTGATGCAACCGCCCTGAAAGTCAGTGGCTGCGGTTGCAATGGAGCCCGTAAGCGCGTTTGCCTACGGCTCATGCGCCCGCAGCCGCAGGCAGAGTGGGGGGCTACTTCTCCTTCATCAGGTCGTCGAAGAAGTTGTCAAGCTCCTTGTCCAGACCGTCCATCAGGTCTCCGCCAATGATGACGGTCTCGTCGTCGGCCACGTACAGCTCGGATATACTCTCCTTGTCGTCGTCTTCGAGCACAAAGCTGTAAGGCTTCAGGATGCCGATGTTGTCGCATGCAGTGTGCAGTTTCTTCAGCTCATTGCGCAGTACAACGGTTATGCTCTTGTAGAAATCCTCGTCTTTATTGTCTATCCACTGCTCAATTACGCAGCGGGTAATCTCCTGGTCGTCATCGTCGAATGCCACCATCTCGCCGCTTTCCTGGGTCACACGCAGGTGTATGTCAGTGATGATGGAGGCTTCCTCACTGGATGGAAACTTCTGTGCAACCTTGTTGATGAAGCGCTCAATCTGCTGTGTTGTCTGCTCTGTTGGTTTCATTGTCGATGTATTTAATTCCATGCAAATATAAACCAAATCGTGGAATAAGCAAATAAAAAACCCGGTTTTTTTATTTTTAAAGTATCTTTTATTGCTTGTTCGGGGAAAAAACACTACTTTTGCGATTGTAAGGTCTACTTAGCAGAATAAGCAGTTTGTTGCATGAGTGAGAAGATTAGGCATACCGGAACGATTGAACGGATAGATGGCGATTGCGTGCAGGTACGCATCCTCCAGACGTCGGCATGCTCCTCGTGCAAGGTTGCGGGCTATTGTAATACCGCCGAAAGCAAAGAGAAACTCATCGACGTTATCTGCCCTGACGCCAGCTCCTATGCCGTAGGGCAGCAGGTAACCGTGAGCACCGATGCCGCTACGGGCTTCCGGGCCGTAGGTTTGGGGTTCGGAGTGCCTCTTGTGGTGCTGGTTGCGGTCATTGTGGCCGTAACATTGGCTACCGGCAACGAAGCTGTAGCCGCGCTGGCCGGCCTGGCTTCGCTGCTGCCTTACTATGTGCTGCTGTACCTTTTCAGAAACCGGATAAAGGAAAAAATCTCTTTTAAGATAGAAAACTAAGACAAAATCAAGGACTTATGAATTTTATTTTGGTTGCGGTAATCGTGCTCGGTGCCATTGCACTGGTAGCTTCGGTAATACTCTACGGAGTGTCCAGACGGTTTGCCGTACAGGAAGACCCCCGTGTTGAGCAGGTCTTGGACATCCTGCCGGGTGCCAACTGCGGCGGTTGTGGCTTTCCCGGATGCAGCGGCATGGCCGATGCGCTGGTGAAGGCAGCCGACAAGGGCTCGCTCGAAGGCCTCCTTTGTCCTGTTGGCGGACAGGCTGTGATGAGTCAGGTGGCCGACGCGCTGGGAATGGTTGCTGTACAGACGGAACCCAAGGTGGCGGTAGTGAGATGCAACGGAACGTGCGCTGCCCGGCCTCGTACAGCCGTTTACGATGGCCTGCGCACCTGTGCGGCCATGCACGCTGCCGGTGCCGGTGAGACTGCCTGCGGCTTCGGATGCCTCGGTTGCGGCGATTGTGTGCAGGCATGCAGCTTCGATGCCATCCATCTGAATGCCGAGACAGGACTTCCGGAGGTAGATGAGGAGAAGTGTACGGCCTGCGGGGCGTGCGTAAAAGCCTGTCCGCGCCACATCATCGAACTGCGGAAGAAGGGGCCGAAGGGCAGGCGCATCTTCGTAAGTTGCGTCAACAAAGATAAAGGGGCCATAGCCCGCAAGGGCTGCCTGGCTGCCTGCATCGGTTGTTCCAAGTGCGAGAAGGCGTGCAAGTTCGATGCCATCACCATCGAGAACAACCTTTCGTACATCGACTTCAACAAATGTCGGCTTTGCACCAAGTGCGTAGACGAATGCCCAACGGGCGCCATCATCAAGGTTAACTTCCTGGTAAGGAAGCCGGTAACAACAGAAAGGAAAGAGGTGGAAGCATGAAACTGCATACATTCAAGATAGGAGGCATACATCCGGAGGAAAATAAACTGACCTCCGAAGTGACTACCCGGCCGGCCGAACTGCCCAAAGTGGCCGTCTTCCCGCTGAGCCAACACATTGGCGCTCCGGCCAAGCCAGTGGTTGCCAGAGGCGACAAGGTGAAGGTGGGAACGCTCATTGCCGAGGCCGGCGGCTTTGTCTCGGCCCCCATATTCTCGTCGGTATCGGGTACGGTGCTGAAGATTGACACCTCCATAGATGCCACCGGCTACCGCGTTCCGTGTATTTTTGTAAACGTGGAGGGCGACGAATGGGAGGATGGTATCGACCGCACGGACAAGCTGGAGACGCTGGCTGCGCACCCTGAGCTTACGCCCGAGGCTATCATCGGCTGCGTGAAGAGCGCCGGCATCACCGGAATGGGAGGCGCGGGCTTCCCCACTTTCATCAAGCTAACGCCTCCTCCGACCGCCAAAGCAGAGTGTGTAATCATCAATGCCGTGGAGTGTGAACCCTACATCACGTCTGATTACCGGCTCATGATGGAGCATGCAGACGAGATACTGGTTGGACTGGAGCTGCTGATGAAGGCAGCCAAGGTAGAGAAAGGCTACATCGGCATAGAGAACAACAAGCCTGAAGCCATTGAACTCCTGCAGCAAAAAACGGCCGGTAACGATAATATAGAAGTCGTTCCGCTGGCTATGAAATACCCGCAAGGCGGCGAGAAACAGCTGGTTGATGCCGTTATCGGGCGCCAGGTGCCGGCTCCTCCGGCCATTCCGGTCAATGTTGGAGCGATTGTTCAGAATGTGGGCACTGCTTTTGCTGTATATCAGGCAGTTATGAAGCATAAGCCTCTCTTTGAAAGATACACCACCGTGACGGGTAAGAAGCTGCAACGGCCGGGCAATTTCCTGGTTCGCATGGGCACGCCTTTCGGTCAGCTGATTGATTGCTGCGGCGGTATGCCGGAGGGAGATAACAAGGTCTTGGCCGGCGGTCCGATGATGGGCAAGGCCGTTAGCAGCGTAGACGTGCCGGTATGCAAGGGTACCAACTCCGTTACCGTGCTCACCGATGCCGATGCGCGGCGCAAACCAGTAGAGCCGTGCATACGCTGCGGCAAGTGTGTTGACGTGTGCCCGATGGGGCTCGAGCCCTATCTGCTGGCCACGCTGTCGTCACTCCATCGTTGGGAACAGGCCGAGCAGGAGGATATCGTTTCGTGTATATCCTGCGGTTCCTGCCAGTTCACGTGTCCTGCTCATCGTCCGCTGCTCGACAACATCTTGTTGGGCAAGGGGCAGGTGATGGCAATTATCAAATCGAGAAACCAGAAATAAGATGAATAAATTAATCGTTTCGCTGTCTCCCCATGCCCACGGAAGCGATAGCATAGAGCGCAACATGCACGGTGTAATCATAGCTTTGCTGCCTGCGTTGTTGGCCTCTTTCTACTTCTTCGGCCTCGGGTCGGCAGTCGTCTGCTTGTCAAGTGTGGCGGCATGCGTGTTCTTCGAGTGGGCCATTACAAAGTATATCCTCCGGCGTGAGCCAACACTTACCGATGGTTCTGCCGTCATCACGGGTCTGCTTTTGGGTCTCAACCTGCCCAGTAACCTGCCGGTGTGGATTGTGCTGTTAGGCGCCTTGGTGGCCATTGGCATCGGTAAGATGACCTTCGGAGGCCTGGGCTGCAACCCGTTCAACCCTGCGTTGGTTGGCCGTTGCTTCCTGCTGGTCAGCTTCCCCGCAGCCATGACGTCATGGCCTGTGCAGGGGCAGCTCACGAAACATCTGGATGCAGAGACTGCCGCAACACCTCTTTATTATATGAAGGAAGCCATCAAGACGGGCGACGTAAATCTCCTGTCGGGCATTCCGGACAGCATGAGCCTGCTGATAGGCAATGTTGGCAACGGATTTGGCGCCGGAACGGTTGGCGAGGTGTCTACTTTGGCCTTGCTGTTAGGTCTTGCCTACATGCTGTGGAAGAAGATAATAACCTGGCACACGCCTGTTTCCATCCTCGCTACCGTGTTTGTTTTCAGCTCACTGCTGCACTGGGCGAGTCCCGTTTATGCCAATCCGTTTCAGGTTATACTGACCGGAGGCCTCATGCTGGGCGCCATCTTCATGGCTACCGACTATGTTACGTCGCCCATGACGCACAAGGGGCAGCTCATCTATGGCGTCGCCATCGGTTTCCTCACGGTCGTCATTCGCAACTGGGGAAGCTATCCGGAGGGCATGTCGTTCGCCATCCTCATCATGAACGGGTTCACTCCGCTGATTAATCACTATGTAAAGCCGAAGCGTTATGGAAAAGATTAAATCATCACTTACCAACATGGTGCTTGTACTTGTTGCCGTGGCACTGATTACGGGCGGCTTGCTGGCCGTGGTGAACCATGTAACCGCCGGCCCTATAGCCATGCAGGCTGACAGAACTCTGGCAAATGGCATCAGGGCGGTGATGGGTACCCGCAAGGTGAAAGTTATAGCCAATGACACCGTAAAGCAGCTGGTAGACGAGAAAGAAGTGGTATCCGTGGTTCACAAAGTTGCCGGCGGAGGCGCTGCAGTGGAAAGTAGTACGATGGGATTTGGCGGAGATATGAAGGTCCTCGTTGGCTTCTCGGCCGATGGCAAGATACTGGGTTACACCATCCTTGCATCATCCGAGACGCCAGGACTTGGCGCCAAGGCCGACAAATGGTTCCAGAAGGACGGCAAGGGCAGCATTATAGGGAAGAATCCGGGGACAGCAGCGCTCACTGTTAGCAAGGATGGCGGCGACGTTGATGCCATCACGGCTTCTACCATTACCTCAAGAGCCTTCTTGAAAGCCGTCGGCGTGGCGCACGAAGCCATGCGTAAAGCCGCCGGAAAATAACGACGGAGCTCGCGTTCCGCATGAATTGATTTTATAACTTGCATTATGAGCTATTCAGATATCATTAAAAACGGATTAATCAAGGAGAACCCCACCTTTGTGCTTCTTCTGGGTATGTGTCCTACTTTGGCTACAACCACCAGCGCCATCAACGGCTTGTCGATGGGTCTGGCTACCATGGCAGTGCTCATCTGCACGAACTTTGCCATCTCCTGTATCAAGAACATCACCCCCGACAAGGTGCGCATACCCGTCTTCGTGGTTGTGATTGCAACCTTTGTAACCATACTCCAGCTTGTCATCAAGGCTTATGCGCCCGATGTGGACAAGAGTCTGGGCATCTTCATCCCGCTGATTGTTGTCAACTGCATTATCCTGGGGCGTGCCGAAGCCTTTGCATGCAAGAACACGCCGGTGGCAAGCGTCTTCGACGGAATTGGCATCGGCTTGGGCTTCACCTTTGCACTGACCCTGCTGGGAGCCATCCGCGAACTGCTGGGAGCAGGCAGTGTATTCGGCCTCCAGCTCTTGCCGGAAACCGTCAACGTACTTCTTTTCGTTCTGCCTCCGGGTGCCTTTATCACCTTGGGCTATCTGATTGCGATTTTCAACCGACTAAAGAAAGCGTAGCACATTATGGAATACATCTTGATTTTCATATCGGCGATATTCGTCAACAACATTATCCTGTCCCAATTTCTGGGCATTTGTCCTTTCCTTGGGGTATCTCAGAAGATAGATACAGCCTTGGGCATGGGTGCCGCAGTTGCCTTTGTGATGACCTTGTCTACAGTGGTAACATTTCTCATCCAGCAGTACATCCTTACGCCTTTGGGCCTGCAGTACCTGCAAACCTTGGCTTTTATCCTCGTGATAGCCGCATTGGTCCAGATGGTTGAAATCATCTTGAAGAAAGCCTCGCCGGCTTTGTACCAGGCCTTGGGCATCTTCCTGCCCCTCATAACCACCAACTGTGCGGTCTTGGGAGTAGCCATACTGGTGATACAGAAGGACTTCACCCTGCTGGAGAGCATTGTCTATGCTTTCTCCACGGCCTTGGGCTTTGCCCTGGCGCTGGTGGTTTTCGCCGGCATACGCGAGCAGTTGTCTATGGTCCGCATACCTAAAGGCATGCAGGGCATGGCCATCGTTTTGGTTACGGCCGGCCTGTTGTCGTTGGCCTTCATGGGTTTCAGCGGCGTAGACGGCGGCCTCAAGACTCTCTTCGGATTGCAATAAAGAAGCCGCAGGCCACAAAAAATCATACAAACCCATTACTCCGAACAAAATATTATTATTAACTTTGCAGGCAGAAAGAACTTTAAAACCTAAACAACAAATGAGACAGACAATTCTTGTTACCGGTGGTACCGGCTTTATTGGTTCGCATACAACTGTAGAGTTGCAGCAGGCAGGTTACAAAGTGGTCATAGTAGACGACCTCTCTAATTCCAACATCAAGGTGCTTGACGGTATTGAGCAGATTACCGGCATACGTCCTGCTTTCGAGCAGGTAGACCTCAAGGACAAGGAAGCTACCGAGAATGTGTTCAGGAAGTACAGCGACATCAAGGGAATTATCCACTTTGCCGCTTCCAAGGCAGTGGGAGAGAGCGTACAGAAGCCCTTGCTCTATTACCGTAACAATGTCGTTTCGCTGGTTAACCTCCTGGAACTGATGCCTAAGTACGATGTAAAGGGAATTATCTTCTCTTCATCCTGCACCGTCTACGGCCAGCCCAAGCCGGAGAATCTGCCCATAACAGAGGATGCACCTCACCAGAAGGCGACTTCTCCTTATGGCAACACGAAGGAAATAAACGAGCAAATCATTTACGACGACATACACAGCGGAGCTCCCATCAAGAGCATCATTCTGCGATACTTCAATCCTATAGGCGCCCACCCGTCGGCCCTCATCGGCGAATTGCCTAACGGAGTGCCCAACAACCTCATTCCCTTTGTAACGCAGACGGCCATGGGCATACGTGAGCAACTGACCATCTTCGGCAACGATTACGATACTCCCGACGGCACCTGCATACGCGATTACATCTACGTTGTAGACCTGGCCAAGGCTCATGTGGCAGCCATGACCCGCGTACTCGACAAGGATACCGAACCGCTGGAATACTTCAACATCGGCACGGGCAAAGGTAACTCTACGCTGGAGATAGTAAACACATTCGAACAAGCTACCGGCGTAAAGGTGAACTGGAAGTTCGGTCCGCGCCGCGAGGGCGACATCGAAAAGATATGGGGCGACTGCACGCGTGCCAACACCGTGCTGGGCTGGAAAGCCGAGGCTCCGCTTGGCGATGTACTTGCATCGGCTTGGAAGTGGCAGCAGAAGCTCCGCGAGGACGGGGTCATGTAAATCAGCCCATCGGCAACCAACAGCTACAGGGAGGATACACCGCAGGGTGCGTCCTCCTTTTTTGTGTTTGCATCCTGAAAGGCAATGTGCAGCCCAAATATAAGGGTGCGATGTGCCAGCAAGCCGGCAGTTTCCGTTACCAAAGTTGCCATTGTTTGCTCTTTCCACTTAGAAGTGCAAACATTCCGTGGTGAATAACCCATGAAAAACACCGCGGAGGTTTGCCTTGCGGCTGGGGGCGCGAAGCCCCCAAAGAGCATCGTCGGATAACTTAAGCAATACAAAAAAGGAGGGGAACTTTCGTCCCCCTCCCTGGGATTAACTAATTTTGTATTGCGTATGTATAAACAATTAACCCCGGAGCAAAGATACACAATAAGTGTGTTACTCCAAAGAAAATGCTCACTTAGTTTCATCGCGGGTACCATTGGGGTGTCCGTGAGCACGGTTAGCCGCGAACGCAGGCGCAACTCCAAGGCGGATGGTGTGTATGACGG
>NZ_FOHY01000028.1:0-22667 GCF_900111525.1 Prevotella sp. kh1p2 | reverse complement strand
GGGGGCTTCGCGCCCCCAGCCGCAAGGCAAACCTCCGCGGTGTTTTTCATGGGTTATTCACCACGGAATGTTTGCACTTCTAAGTGGAAAGAGCACAAGTGTTGGAATGAAGAAGCCGGGTGGACAATCAGTGCTTTTGATTCCTTGCTGCATGGGAAAAGAAAGGCTGATGGGATGCTTCGGGAACTTTCGACACTTGTCGCACAATCATACGACACTTGTTACACAATCGTGCGACAAGTGTCGAAAGTTCTGGCATCTAATCTTTAAATTGTCTTAGGCATTGTCAAAGACATGTATTGCTTATTTGCCGATGTGCCGGAAAGTTTGTATTTTTGCGGGAAAGAATACGAAGAGATGGCTTTAATCAAGGAAGTGAACGGCAAACAGCCCCAGTGGGGCGAGCGTTGTTACGTGGCGGAGAATGCCACGCTGGCCGGCGACATCGTGATGGGCGACGACTGCTCGGTGTGGTTCGGAGCCGTGCTGCGGGCCGATGTAGACGCCATTCGCCTGGGTAACCGCGTGAATGTGCAGGATGGTGCCTGCCTGCACCAGACGCATGGCAGCCCCGTAGTGCTGGAAGACGACGTATCGGTAGGCCATGGGGCGGTGGTGCATGCCTGCACCGTGAGACGTGGTGCGCTGATAGGGATGAACGCAGTGGTGCTTGACGATGCCGAGATAGGCGAGGGCGCCATCGTGGCAGCCGGCGCGGTGGTGCTGAGCGGTACGCATGTAGGTCCGTACGAGATATGGGCGGGCACGCCGGCCCGCTTCGTTAAAAAGGCTTCGGAGGATGCTGCCATCACTTACGCGCAGCATTATCAGGAAATAAAGGAATGGTATCGGTAAGGTATGCGGATAATGGCAGCTAAGACAGAAGAGGAAAAGCAGACGGTAAGGCTAATGGTGGAGCTCTATTGCAGGCACAAGCTCAAGTGCAAGGAGATGCCGACTGCATACCGTGAACTGGCCGACTATGCGTGCCGCAGGCTGGACCACTGCCGGTGGAAGGCCTACAAGCCCACCTGTAGACGGTGCCCGGTGCACTGCTATTCGCCCGAGAAGCGGGCGCTCATCCGTGCCGTCATGCAGTGGACTGGGCCCCGCATGATTATCTATGCGCCGATGGCGGCTCTGCGTCATCTATTCTCTTGATGACGCGACAGGGGTTGCCGGCGGCAAGCACACCATCGGGCAGGTCGTGGGTAACCACCGATCCGGCGCCAATGGTTACGTTGTTGCCTATCGTTACGCCCGGTACCACCACCGTGTTGCCGCCTATCCACACGTTGTTGCCTACGTGTATGGGCAGTGCATACTGCATGCCGGCGTTGCGGAGCCTGGGTTCGAGCGGATGGCCGGCCGTATAGAACGAGCAGTTGGGCGCTATGAAGACGTTATCGCCGAAGGTTACTTTGGCCTCATCGAGGATAACGCAGTTGGTATTTGCAAAGAAGTGTTCGCCCACTTCGATATTATATCCGTAGTCACAAAAGAACGGTGTAACGACGTTGAACAGCTTTCCGGCACGACCGAAGAGTTCCTTCAGCCGCCGGTTGCGTTCCTCTCGCTGCGAGGGCGGCATGCGGTTGATTTCAAAACACGCTTCTTCACAGCGGAGCAGGTCGGCTATTACAGTCGGGTCGCTGGCCAGATAGAGCAGTCCTTGCTGCTGTTTCTCTTTCTCGGTCATGGGTTACGAAGTCTGAAAAGAGGCCACTCTTCACCGTAAGCAGTAAGAAGTGGCCCCTGATGTCTATAAAGTTTACGTTGCTGTAGTTTCACTGCAGGGAGTAGGTTTACTTAAAGGTGCCAACGAAATAAATGCTGCCGGTGGTGTTCTCGGTAATGATGTAGATAAACGGACGGTTGGCATGGAACACTGCCGTGGGAACCACATAGGCTGTATCTCCAACGGTGCTTATCGTTGCAGTGGTGGCCTCTGTGCCTTTCTCGTTAACCTCAATGGTACATTTTTGCTTGAAAATACCAATGAAAGTATCTTTATCGCTTAATCGGGAGAAGTCGGCCTTAGTCTTGTCAAACATATCTTCCATGCCAAGAGCTTTGAGCACCGATGGCATGTCGACACTGTATTCGAAGGTAAACTTAGGCAGCTGGACATCCACCTCATAATCACGCATCGACATCATGGTCTCCTGCCAGTCGGTACTCTTTAGCGATGCGAGAACTTCTTCTACCGTTACACCCTCTTTGGGCAGCAGCACCTGCATGCTGTAACCGTTGTTGCCATAATCCAGGTGCAGCATGTCAAAATTGGCGAACGAGCCGTAGAGATAATTCTCTTTTATCTGCATCATGTCTGTCTGCTCCTTTTCGCCGTCGGCATGGGTAAATGTTTCTTTTGTTGTCTTTTTGCTGTCAAACTCTTTATTCCAAATTCCTTTAAAGTAAATAGCGTTGAGTGCCATCATTCTTGTATTGTCCGGCATGTCGGTTATGATGTTGGATATCTTGCCCTTTGTCTTGTCACTTGTCCAGCTGTTAACCTCCTTGAGCACTGCCTGCTTGTCGCTGAAGTCGAGGTTCTTTACTTCTGCTCCATAGGTCTGCTTCATAGACGTAATATAGTCGTCCTTAATGGGGAATGGTTTGTCCAAAAAGAGTCCGTTTGCAATGCTCACCTCGGTGCTTGCATCTACTTTCGAGGCTCCGCTTATCAGCTTGCTGCAAACGCTATTCATGTTCGTCTCGCTGTCATAACGTAGTGCATTCAAAATCTGTTGTTGAGTTTCGTTGGCACTTCCATTCTCAAGCATGGCGAGTACATAGGTGGCGCTTAGGGGCGATATCAAACAATTCTGTTCGTGGTTCTGCTGCAGCACTTCGCGTGACAGGTTAAAAGCAAAGTCGTTGTTTGCCTGCACCTGCTGGTGTTCAGCTTCTGTTAGTTCTATCTTTATGAGTGGTGGCAAGGGTCTGTTGGTAACGGTATAACCATCGTCAGAACACGATGTGAAAGCAACCAAAGCAATGATTGCAAGCTGAAAAATAGTTTGGTGTTTCATGATTTATGTTATTAGTAAATGTTGATAATGTCTGTTCTTCTTTTAGAATGGTGAATGATGCTGGTCATTATATCATCTATAAAGCAAAGATAGAAAAACTAATAAAGGCTGCCAAACAAGTTCTATTAATTGTTTTTAAAATATTCAATCAGAGATATACAATGATAGGGAGCCCTTGGAAAGGCTCCCTAATATCGCAGTTCCTTTATTGTAAGATGGCTGCTGCAACGGAATTGGCCACATAGGAGCGTAGAGCAATGCAGCTGCCCTTGCCGTCGGGATGTACGGCATTGGTGAGGAGGATAACGCTGATGTCGTTTTCAGGGTCGATAACGATGCTGGTTCCGGTGAAACCTGTGTGCCCGTAGGCGGCATCGCTCAGCAGGTCACCCTTGTTGGTAGCATAGTCGGTGAACACATCCCAGCCGGGTGTACGGCCAATGTTGGCCACACGACGGGGCACGGTGCGCATGCACTTAACGGCCAGCGGGCTCAGGATGCGGTGCCCGTTCCACTCACCGCCATTCTGCAAGGCGGCACAGAGAATGGCTACATCGGCTGCTGTGGAGAATACACCGGCGTTACCGGATATGCCACCGTTCATGATGCGGGCCAGTGGGTCGTGTACAATGCCCTGCAGCACCTTGCCGTCGGGCTGCTTCTCGGTGGGAGCGCACTGCCTGGCCAAGGCCGGCGAGGGGTTGTAGTCGGTATGGCTCATGCCCAGAACATCGAAGATATTCTCCTTGGCAAAGTCGCGCAAATTCTGTCCCGATATGGTCTCGATGATACGTTGCAGGGTGATGTAGTTCAGGCAGCTGTACTGGAAATCTGTTGTAGGTTCAAAGTCGCGCCGGCAGTGGGCTATGTAGTCTATCATGCCGTCGCGGTTGGGCGCTCCGTATTTGGCCTTGAGCATGTTTACATCGGCATAAGGAGGCAGACCGGAGGTGTGGGTCATGAGGTCTACGATACGGATGGAGGTCTGGTTTCCCTTGTCATCTTTCCAGTTCTCAAAGCCCGGTATGTAGGCGTCGACCCTGTCCATGAGCCGCAGCTGACCGCGCTCTATCAATATCATGGCGGCAACGGCCGTGGACATGGACTTGCTGCACGAGGCCATATCGAACACCGTTTCAACGGTCATGGTCTCCTTCTTGGGATAAACGGACTTGTGGCCGTAAGCTTTCAGGTAGGCCATCTTGCCGTGACGGACTACAGCCAGAACGGCTCCGGGGATGTCGTGGCGGCTGATGGCCCGGTTGATGGCCTGGTCGGCATATGCCAGTTTGGCGGCATCCAACCCTACGCTGGCCGGTGCTACCTGCTCCAAAGGCTGGGCCCGGAGGGCGAGTACGGCACAGAAAACCATGAGAAATATGGAAAAACGCTTCATATCAGTTTATTTTAAATCGTCGTTTTGATAGGCATCAATGGCTGCCTTGACCGAACCGTACATGAGGAGAATGCGCTTGGCGTGGTTGTATTCCAGCCCCAGCTCGTCGACTATCATCCGCGTACCGCGGTCTATGAGCTTCTGGTTGGTGAGCTGCATGTTTACCATGCGGTTGCCCTTGACGCGGCCCAACTGAATCATGACGGAGGTGGAAATCATGTTGAGAATCATCTTCTGCCCAGTGCCTGACTTCATGCGAGAACTGCCCGTAACGAACTCGGGACCTACTACCATCTCAATGGCCACATCGGCTTCTGCCGCCATCGGTGAGTCGGGGTTGCTGGTAATGCAACCGGTGAGTATGCCGTGGGCACGTGCCTGGTGCAGGGCACTGATAACGTAGGGCGTGGTGCCCGAGGCGGCTATGCCGATAACGGTATCCTTGCTATTGATGTGGTGCTCCTCCAGTTCCTGCCAGCCGCGTTCGGTGTCGTCTTCAGCATTTTCTACGGCATTGCGCAGGGCTGTGTCGCCGCCGGCTATCAGTCCGATGATGTGGGTGGGCGGTACGCCGAACGTGGGTGGAATTTCTGAGGCGTCGAGCACGCCCAGGCGTCCGCTGGTGCCGGAACCCATATAGAATATCCTACCACCTTTGCGCATGCGCGGCACAATCTGCGTGACGAGCTTCTCTATCTGCGGGATGGCCTTCTCAACTGCCAAGGCCACCTTCTTGTCTTCAGTGTTTATGTCGACGAGCAGCTCGTGGATGGACTTTTTCTCTAAATCGTCATACAGCGACGACTGCTCTGAAATCTTAATAAAAGCCATGTTGGTGTGAGTTAAATTCTTCCGGTGTGATAAGCTACCAGGCCTTCCATCGGTGCCTGGATAATTTGGCCCAAGGTCATGCCTTCGGCTTTGAGTGCATCCTCAAGCGGCCGACGGTAGTAGTAGGCGATGGAGCCGTTGAAGCCTATGGGCAACGTGTTCCAGCCCTCGTACTGTCTGACATTGCGCACAAGGAAGCGGCGGAAACTGTCGACAACAAGACTGTAAATGGCAGGCTCGTCGATGTTCTCGGCCAGGAATGGTACAAAGCTGGCCAGGAAACGGTTGGGCAACTTCTGGCGGTACACGCGGTCTATGATTTCGGCATTGGTAAAGGGGAACTTCTCATGGAAGCGGTCGATAACCGACTGGGGCAACTGATTCTTGAGAACATCGCCCACCAGCGTCTTACCCAGTACGGCTCCACTGCCTTCATCGCCGAGGATGAAGCCCAGTGGCGATACATTCTTTGTAATCTTCTCTCCGTCATAGGCGCAGGAGTTGCTGCCGGTGCCGAGTATGCACGCGATGCCCGGCTGGTGACCACACAAGCTGCGGGCAGCAGCCAGCATGTCGGTGGCGACCTCGCAACGACCGGTTATGTTGAGATGTCGTTTGAGGGCTGCCTCCAGAATGGGCAGTTTCTCCGGCGTGCAACCGGCTCCGTAGAAGAAAACATCTTCTATGTTTGTTGTGGGAAGTTGCGGAACGAGTGACGTGAGGATTTCCTGCGAGATTTCATCTTCTGTCTGAAAGAATGGGTTGGTACCGCGTGTTTTGATTTCCTTGATGCTTTGTCCGTTGTCGACTACGCACCAATCGGTTTTTGTAGAACCGCTATCTGCTAATAATATCATAACTTTATAAATATGTTTTTCTTGAATAAAATAAGTCCTATGCACCAGTTGATGCCCACGTAGAGCAAAGCCCAGAGCAGTGAAGCTGTCTTGATGCTGAACACGGGCAACAAAATGCCGTTGCAGACCATAGACTGAACCGTGTCACCGGCTAATGGAACGATGCTGATAGGAATGAGCAACAGATCGGAGAGAACGTAGAGTGCCAGTGGATTGACACCGAATACCTGAAAGAAGCGGGTTGCGGCATCCTGGTGGCTCTGCTTGTCAATGAGCCATGTGAGGAGTGCCAGCAGCGTTGAGCCCAGTCCGCAAGTAACTATAGCGAAAGTAGGAGTCCACAGCTTTTTGCTGATGGGGCAGCCGTAGGCCAGCAGGAAGCCGGCAAAGGTCAGCAGGGCACCGATAATGAAAAGGCGCTCTATCTTGTCGTTCAGATTCTGCAGTTCCATGACATATTTGCCCACGCAGAAGCCAATGAGTACATGAGCCAGGGCGGGCAAGGTGCTCAGGAGCCCTTCAGGGTCAGGCGTCTCCCAGCGGTACACGTGACTGTGGCCTAATATTGCGTCGTCAATAATGGCAAGAATGTTGGAAGCATCGTGAGCATAGCCGTTGCAACACACCAACAAGATATAATAGCCAATGAAGATGACGGCGACGAGCCAGGGAATGAGTTTGTGCCTGACGGACAAGGCTATGACAGCGGCAAGTCCGTAGCAGATGCCCAGACGGGGCAGCACGCCGAGAATACGGATATGGTCGAAAGTGTTGGCCGAAACAAGCAGTTTCTGCGGTAACGACAGAGCTGCGTTGTCGGGGCTTATCATGCCGCGTGTGAACATGATGAGCCACGAAATGGCAAGTCCGATGAACCAAAGCAGAAAGGCACGCTTGAAGATTTTACGGGCACACAGTACGGACCATTGGAATTTGAACTTCTTGAGTGACAGATAGGTTGTTATGCCCATAATGAACATGAAGAACGGGAACACCAAATCGGTAGGGGTGAGTCCAAACCAGTCGGCATGCTCTAATGGTGCGTAGGTCTGGTCGAAACCGGGATTGTTCACCAGTATCATGCCGGCTATGGTGATGCCTCGCAGGATGTCGAGAGCGAGAATCCGTTGTTTGGGGTGAGCCACTGTTGTTGCCATTTCCATTTATTTATATAGGTAATATTTCTTTGCTGTCTGCCTGAAAGTATCAACGTCTTTATCCCAATAGGGCTTTGCGTCAGACCACAGATGGCGCTTCATGAACAGCTGACGTATCTGCTTGGAGCCGCAAACCTTGTCAATCATGTCCTTACGGTTCTGTGATGCCTCGGCCAGAATATCGTGGGAGGGATAGAGTTTATAGAGTTCCTGCAGGATGTAGAACTGTGTATCACAGAGCCGGGCTCTTCTGTAATCAGTGAAGTAGACCTGCACACCCTGCAATTCCTGCCCTTTGCCTGGGCCATAGAACGGTGTGTAGTAGATGGGGCGGAACCTGACGCCGGGCAGACGGAGAGAGTTCATGCGCCCGGCAAATGCAGAAGCCTCAATCCAGGAGGAACCAAAGAGGCGGAAGGGCAGCGTGTAGCCAACGCCGATGGAAAAGTTGTCGAGCTCACCTACTATGCCCGATACAGCGTAGAAAGGTGCGGTGGCAGCTTCGGGGATGTGGGGGGAGGACAGCACCCACGGCAGGCCGGTGTCTTCGTAGGTCATCCGTCGCTTCCATTTTTTCATCTTGATAACTTCAAGGTCGCATTTCGCGCCGAGAAGGTTCTCCCCATTGAGCAGCAAGGCCAACTCGCCCGGCGTGAGACCATAGATGTAGGGAACCTTGATTTGGCTCACGAATGAGATGCAATCGTCCTCAACCAGATTACCCTCTATCTTCTCACCACCCAACGGATTGGGACGGTCGAGCACTATAACCTTGATGTGGCTTTGGGCTGCAGCTTTCATGATGTTGGCCAGTGTGCTGATATAGGTGAACGAACGGCAGCCAATATCCTGAATATCATACACAAGCACGTCGATGCCTTTCAGCATTTCGGGCGATGGCATGCGGTTCTTGCCGTACAGTGAATAGACTGGCAGACCTGTTTCCGGGTCGGAATTGTTGCCCACGGCAGAGCCGGCATGAGCGCTGCCACGGAGTCCGTGTTCGGGTCCGAATAGTGCTACGAGTTTTACATTGGGTGCAGCAGCCAGAATATCAATGTCTGATTGCAGGTTGTTATCTACACCTGTAGGGTTGGTAACCAATCCTACCCTAAGTCCATACAGTGCCTTAAAGTCCTGACTTTTCAGCACTTCGATGCCCGTCTTGACCCTTTGGGCAGAAATGCTGCCCGTAAGGAATAGGACAAGTGTCAATAAGCATAATCTTTTCATTGGCTGTTGTGTTTGCGTCCGTAGTCCTTATCTATTTTCTTTCTCACGAAGAATGTGACGACTACCGTTGCGAGGCAGCAAAGCATCACCATCCAGAAGAACAGCTCGTAGCCAAGCCATTCCTGAATATAGCCAGCCATCATGCCGGGTATCATCATGCTCAGAGCCATGAAAGCCGTGCAGATGGCGTAGTGGGCAGTGGTGAATTCGCCTTCGGAGAAGTACATCATGTAGAGCATGTAGGCCGTGAAGCCAAAGCCATAGCCAAACTGTTCGATGGCAACACAGGTGCTGATGACGGTTAGGTTTGTAGGGTGGCTCATAGCCAAGTAAACAAAAGTGGCACAAGGCAAGGTCATACAGGCTGCCATAGGCCACAGGGATTTCTTCAATCCCCATCTGGAAGCAGTGATGCCACCAACGATGCCGCCGATAGTAAGGAACAGAACTCCAATAGTACCATAGACAATGCCCACGGTATCTGTAGCCAGTCCCAGGCCTCCCGTTTGGGTAGATGCCAACAGGAAGGGGTTTACCATCTTTAGCAGAAAGGCTTCAGGCAGACGGTAGAGCAGCATGAAGACAATGGCAAGCAGCACACCCGGCTTATTAAAATAGGTAACGAAGGTTCTGCCGAACTCGTAGATGATTTCCTTTGCCTTACCTTTGGTATCTCCTGATATGTGAGGAACATCCGCCGCCGGACGGGGTATGACAAAGGTATGGTAAATGGAGATAACGGTGAAGAGCACGGCCGTAATGGCCATTGTTATCTGCCAGGACATCGGGATGTTGCCGGTTTTGCGTTCCAATGCGCCTGCAATGTAAACCAGAACGCCTTGGCCGAAAATAGAGGACAGCCTGTAGAATGTGCTGCGGATGCCAACAAAAAAGGACTGGTCATCCTGTTTGAGAGCCAGCATGTAAAAACCGTCGGCGGCAATGTCGTGCGTAGCCGAGGCAAAGGCAGTGATAATAAACAGCAGCAGCGTGAAAGTGAAAAGACTTACGGGAGTCTTCATCCCCTCGATAACGGCTGCATCAGGATGCGGAATGGAGAGTGTGAGCAGGACAAAGGCAGCACTCATCAACAGCTGCATGCCCAAAATCCACCAGCGTTTGGTTTTAATGATGTCTACAAAGGGACTCCATAGAGGCTTGATAGTCCATGGCAGGTAAAGCAGACTTGTGAACAGAGCCATTTCTCCATTGGGAACACCCATCTTGGTGAACATGGTCACCGAGATGTTGTTCACAATGAAATAGGGTATTCCTTCTGCAAAATAGAGCGTGGGAATCCATGCCCATGAGGAACGGTTAATAGTTTTGCCCATGTTCTTTTATTTTACGGCTTGCTTGTTCAGGGCTATGCGTGCCTGTAACTCCCAAGTGCGAATGCGGTCCTTGTACAAGTTGTTGCGGTTCTCTTTCTCAATGCTCAGGTTGCCGTCAGAGTTGTCGTCCCAACGCCGACAGTTGTACAGCGCGTCGAATATTCTTCCTATCTGGTATTTCCGCGAGATGGCCAAGCCTAAGGCGTAGTCTTCGCCATAGTTTACATTGGGCAAGTTAATCTGCCGGATGACAGGAGTAAAAAATGCACGAGGTGCCCCCAGTCCGTTAATACGCAGGGCATTGTTGCGTCCGTTCTCAGGAGTCCATTCCTTGTGATCTACCTTTCCCGGTGGCAGAATGTTCAGGTTGATGTCGGTTAGCATATATGAACCGATAATCATGGCACAGTTCTGCGCATAGAAAGCATCGACAATCTTCTGCAAAGTGTCCGGACCGGAATAGAGATCGTCACTGTCGAGCTGCACGATGAACTTTCCGCATTTTGGATGGTGGGCAGCTATGTTCCAACTACCACCTACACCCACATCCTTACGTGTGGGAATAATGTGAATCAGCCTGTCATCTTTGATTTCGTCAATGGCTTCTGTCGTACCGTCTGTTGAGTGACACTCAGGGCCGTTCTCTACCACAAAAACATTGTATTTGAAGGTTGTCTGTTGGCTGAGTGCACTGTTGATGGCATCCTTGATGGTGCGAATACGATTGCGAACTGGTATCATGATGGAAGCCTCATATTCGAATTCAGTTTCTTTCAGCGGAACATCGGGAAACTCAGGCTTCAGGTATCCGCCCACATTTTTCAGGTATTCTGTGCAGGCTTGCTCCATTTCTATTTGCGAAGCGCGGTTGCGCGGGTCAACGTAATCAAAGAGCTTCTCGCCGGTTTTCCGGTTGTCGAGTTCAACTTCGGAATAAAGGAACTCGTTGATGTGTACAAAGGAGACTTGCTCTGATAGCTTGAGCCGTAAATCGTAAAGTCCGGCAGCCTTGTAGTTGCTCGTCATGCGAGCGGCTGCTTCTTTCAAAGCAGAGGTTCTGATGAGAAGAACGGAGCCGAAGTCGAAGTCGTCTCGCAAGCTGCCCTGCTGGTAATCGATAACCGGAGCTTCTGTCCGCTTGCCGTCGGCAGAAATCTGATAATGGTCGGCGTACAGCATACCGGCGCCTGTGGCATCCGCAATCTGCAGCATGCGCTCCAAGGCGTAGAGGCCAATCTCCACATACTGCTTCTTGATATAGAGCAGGGTGAAAGGAGCTTCGGCCTGAGCGGCAATCTTACGCATCGTGTCGCTGCTCTTGAGAGTGTCTATGGTCATAGTCTCGTCAGCATCTGCCACCTCTTCTGGTGATGATTGCATCACGATAATTCTGTTCACCAGCTCTTGCCCCTTGAGGCTACCGAGCGTCTTTATCAATTCTTCTTTTCCGGCCATAGGCAGGAAGCAATCTACCATTTTTTTCATTTATTCTTATTGTTTAGTTGTATATACTTGCTTGTTTATATGCAGTTTTCCTATCAGTCCGTCTTCATTGGTAAACAGAACTTCCGTTTTACTCAAAGGAACTACTGTGTTTACCAGTGTGTTACCGATTTTATGTTTCCAGTAGACTTTGCCAGTACGACCGTCAACAGCGAAGATGAGACCGTTTTTGGTTGAACTGAACACAATTCCGTCTTTTTCTGTCAGCATCACGGTTGCATGCTCATAACCAAATCCTACGTTTGCTGCCCAAAGCTCTTTGGGCTTTTCCGTTGCGGCCGAGTAGCATACAGTGCTGTCCTGCATGGTTTTGGCATAAATGCGTTTTAGGTCTGATGAGATACCGATAGATTCTCGGACTTTACTCTGATATGTTCTCCAAATCTGCTTGCCAGTATGTAAATCCAATGCCGTCATGGCTCGTTCCGGGTCTACGATGAAGACTTTGCCGTTGCTGCTAACAGGCCATACTGCCGCCGGTGAATAGTGCATGCCTTTGTCTTGGCATGTAACCCATTTCCAACAAAGAGCACCAGTTTTTTTATCCAATGCGTATAGCGTGTTGTCCCAAGCACCGAAAATGATTTTGCCATTAGCCACCAAAGGCTTGGTCTCGATGTAACCGTGGGGCGAATGATTGCTCCATCTCACCGTTCCATCCTTTAATCTGATGGCTCTGAAACAGCTGTCGCTGCCTCCGATATATGCTGTGCCACACTCGATGGTGACAGCGCTGACTACAGGTCTTCGCGTCTTGACTTTCCAAACGAGTTTACCGGTACTTGTGTCAATACCGTAGATGTTATTGTCTACTGACCCCGCAACAACCATATCTTGTCCTACGGCCGGCGTTCCCACAATTCGGCCGCCCGTCTGGTAGCTCCATTGTTTTCTGCCTTCTTGCAAGGAGTAACAGCTGATACGCCCCAGATTGTCGGCAACATATATCCTTCTTTTACTGACAACAGGCGAAGAGTATATCCCGGCATGGGAAGCAATGACCCATTCTTCCTTTACCTGCGGATATTGTTGGTTCACAGAAAAGTCCGGCCGTGCAGCAGTTGGACGGCATGTAGTGTAGTCTGGCTGCAATGATATGGCTGCCCAGCGGAACCGAGGTTTGCCTACGGGGTGGGTATAAACAATCAGCGAATCGTTCGTTACATCGTATTCATTGTACTGTCCGTAGGCTTGGTCTTGCTGTCTGAGGTTCGAAACATTGATAATCCCAGGTATGCCGTCATAGCAGAAGAGGTGATTCTGGTGGTAATGTCCGCCCAGGAAGGCGACAATCGGATATTTTCGCACAGCATCTGTCACGTCGTACCAGTTGTCGATGTCCTGCGGCAGCAAGGGCATGTGGGTAATCAGGAAAACGGGCTTGTCCTTTTCACCGTTGCCGGTAAGCTCTGTCTTTAGCCATTCTATATCTTCTGGTGCCACATGTCCTAATGCCATGCGCATCAAAGGACCGCTGCTAAAACCTAAAAACAGGTAGCCTTTATGGTCGAACTCGAAGCGTTCGTAACCGAAAATGCGCTTAAAATCCATGCATCCGCTTTCGCTCCATTTCTGGTCATGATTACCCATGATGATGTAGTAGGGCACGGTCAGCTTATCCAGTTCCTCTTTGGCAACGTGCAGCGAGGCGTAATCGCCTTCATCGGCTATGTCTCCTGTAACCAGAACGAAGTCCAAACTGTCCGTGGAATTTATTTGGCGGATAGATTGTTGCAGGTCTTCCGTTGGCGCATTCTTCTTCACATTGATGTGAATATCGGTAAGCAAGGCAAAGCGGAAAGGCTCGCCGGCGCATGCCGGTGCTGTGCCTTTGAGCACTGACCATAGCAACACGGCCAGCAGCATTCCGTATATATGCTTGCTACGTTTATTCATTTTCATTTACACAGGAAAAGCAGAATGTTCTGCATCAGCGCATCTCGCTGGTCAGAACTTTTGATGGATTCAAACGGGAAACCCAGTACAACGGTTTTCCAATGATCTTTCTCCGAACCTCCGAATACGACTCCTGCGCTTAATTTGTTTTCCGAATATCTGAACGCAGTGTAGGCGCATGAGTCTGCCGGCTCAATGGCATCGGGCGATTCTACCACATAGGATTCCTCGTTGGGCTTGTTGTAATAGATTAAGATAACTTTCTTTTCGGTAAAAGGCGAAGCAACGGTCTCTATGGTTCCCTCTACAGCGGCCCTGTTGTTGCGCCACTTGTATTTCAGAATGTTCTGCGCAAAAGCCTTGTCGTTGTCCTTGGCAGTGGAGAGAGAATTGAACCAGAGGTCGCTGCCCACATAAGAACCCGAAACAAACACCTTGCCTCCGGTTTGGCAATAGTTGGTTAATGCCTGTTGCAGGTCGTCGTCGAAAGTCTTGAACCGCAGCGGCACAACTCCCGGCCGTCCCATTTTTGTTTGTTTCTCTTTGCCCAGTATCAGGTCAATGGCTGCATATTTGTCGGTATCAGCCAGCTTCTTTTCACATGCTGCGGCTTTGCTGGCTGAAACAAAGCTGTAGCCTGCCTTCAGGATTGCCTCGCCGTGCAGAGCCGGATAATCGAAGTTGTTGCCGGCGATAACGAGCTTTTCGTAATTGCCATAACTGTCGCCGAAGCCTCCCGAGTCGTCATCGGTCCAAGGAATGGAGCGGCGGAACTCTTTCATCCTGCCCGTGTAGCTTATCAGGTTGTTGTAAGGTACGCCGTTGTCCTCATCGGCCAAGAAGCCCGCCCACTCATCATTGGCCGAAACGAAATCGTCCGGGCCGCTCACGCGGTCAAATCCGTTGATGACAAGTACTGGTTTCTGAACAGACCGGGATGAAATTCCTACGGAGAGAATTTCGGAAGGGAAACTCTGTCCGCCCTTGTTCAGGGCTGTTACCTTGAAACTCACAACCTGATCTTTGGGAATTTCGCAGCGATAAGTTGTCGCCTTGACCACGGTGCCGTTGTCAAAGTCACCGTTGCCTATACGTTTGTAGACAATGTATTTCTCGGCCGTTGCAGTTGGTTCCAGTGAGTCTGCAACAGGAGTCCAGCTAAGCCGAACCCTCTGCTTCTCATCCAATACGGCTGCAAAATGGCTAACCGGCAGGGGCTGCACCACATATTCGTAACCATGGGAGTCACTGAGAAACCGCAACATTCCTTTATAGATGGCCCTGCTGACGCTGAACTGAAAACGCGGGTCGAGTCCGTAGCGCATGTCGGCAAAGTTTTCGTGCGATAGCAGTTCCAACAACATAGCCGGTACGCGTGGCTGCCAGGCCTCGAAATAGCGGGAGTCCCACATGCCTCGACGCGTCCACTTGGGTTCGTGCAGGGCTCTGATGTCGCGCGTAATGCTTGTTAGCACCAGGTCGCACAAGTCATGGTTGGCTTCGCGTGATGTGCCGTCGGCAAACTTGCCTCCGTATTGGCTCACCTGATAGATACCCAGTGTGCCGATAATGGAATCGCCGTAAACCGTCCCCGCGTCGCTGTGAAAGGCAAAGGAGAGATCAATCGGGATGTTGAGACCTTTGTACTCCGGCGCAGCCTTGGTGCCTCCTGCCAGATAGTTTACCCATGCTCCGCGGTTTTTATAGTCGTCTGAATAATCATCCAGCCCATGAGAGGGGGAGTAAATGCTGTCAGGTATTCCAGCCCACTGCAGCCAGTAACGTGCTCCCTCCTCAAAGCGCGGATAGCCGCTCACCTCGTAGGGATAATTGATTTTTGGCTGCCAGGCATTGCGAGCCATGCGCTTGTTGCTCCTGTCGGTTTTCGTGTTGGGCGAGATACTGTCGGCCTCGGCCCTGCGGGCGATGTTGCCCATGCCTCCGCCAAATCTTACTCCGTCGGCTGTTACAATCTCGCCGGCCTTGGCGGTGTGGTTAGTCAGCACGACCTTGCCTTTCGTTCCTTTGTAAAAAGCGAATGTTCCGAGATAAATCCACGTGCCGCCGCCCATCTTCTGGTTAACGGAGAACGTGGTTTTACCGTCCTTGTGGTAAACCGTATAACGGGCATCAGCCGCACTGTTGGGCAGCGTCTTGTACGATACGTACACCGCATACTGCCGCTCCCGGGGTATATCGGGCGTCCAGCTGATGGTGCTCTCGTCCTTGCTCTTGCTTACCGTTTCAGCCTGGCGGTAGGTTCCGTCCGTAAAGGGGTTGTCAAACTCCGTGTAGCAGTTCTTGGTGTAGGCAAATCCCTTACCGCTGCCTGTTGTCCAAGGCTTGCTGCCGGTGGTCTCCTGATAAGGTGATGTGGCCAGCTGCTCATCGTTGTCAACAACAACCTCGTAGGGATTGGCGTCCCGTTCGCGCGGCGTCAGAGTAATGGCTCCTGCGTTTTCGAGCATGGGAATGAGGAAAGGCAGCACATAGCTTTGGGTATATTTGTCCTCTACAGTCTGTAGCATGCGGGCACGTTGCCACTCCCAACGGGCCAGTCCTTGTTCATAGTAGGCTCCGTGGCTTTGCCACAAGGCTATGTGCCTGCCCTCCAAACCTTTGGTAGCTTTATAGGGTTTGTCCGTATTCTGTACCAGGGGGATGTCGCTGTCGTTAGTGAAGGCGGGGCGTTTGTCCCGCTTGTCCTGCTCTGTTCTGGGTATGAGGCTGCGTATATCCTTGCCGTCGGTCAAAATACGAATATCCTCCCTGCCTGGCTGCTGCGGCAAGTTTTCCCTGAGTGCCTGAAAAATCTGGTTACAGTTCGTTTTTCGGAACGGAACGTAAGAGAAATTACGCGAGGCAAAAATCGTGAGAACGCCGTCCTCCTGTCGCGTTGAGTCGACGCTTACCTTGCCCGTCTGCACGCCTTGGGTGAAACGGTTGAGCACCGTCTCAACCGTTGTTTTCTCTCCCGGGGTCAGTGCCTGAGCTCGTAGTATGGCCGGCATCATAGCCCCGATAAACATACATCCGCATACAATTCTGTTCATTTCTCTCGGAATACAGCTTCAATTATTAGGTTTATAGCTGCAAAGATAACGAAAAAGCACCGAAGTGCAGCGACTCCGGTGCTTTTTTACATTTATTATACCTCTTATTTATCCCAGTTCGGATTTTGCTTGATATTCTTGTTCAGCGAAATCTCGTTGGTCGGAACCGGATAGAAGTAATACTTGCTTTCAAACGTGCGCGTCTTCGATGTTGCAACGATGTAGTTCTCAGCGTTCACCGTCGAGCTGTTGTCTGTTACATTGGTAAGGTTGGCACCCAGGTTGATGTTGGGATACTTCTGGCTGTCCAGCTTGTCCAGCTGGTGCCAACGTACGAGGTCCCAGTAGCGGTACCAGTTGTCGGCCATGAGCTCGCAGCGGCGGCAACGACGAATTTCCCATATCAGATTGCTCACGTTCATGTTGTTGGCAGGGTCGGCAGCAGGCTGCAAGGTCAGGTTGGGCAATCCGGCACGTTTCTCCAGCAAGTTGACAGTGTTGTCGAGGTCGGCCTGGGTAATGGTTCCTAACTCGGCCTTGGCCTCGGCTTCATTCAGCAGGATAACTGCATACCAGTACAGCGGAGCATCCGTGTAGTTGGTATTGGTATTCGTACGGTAATAGGCTTCTACAGAGGTATTGTCGTATTTCCTGATGGTATAGCCGGTAGACGAAGTCATCTGCGCCGAGCCTGACGGCAGCCCTTGTTCATTCAGCCGGGCCCAGCCGTGGCCTTTAAAGCAGATAATGGAATCCAGCAGAACACTCAGTCGCTTGTCGCGGTTGTTCAGTATCTTGGCAATGGAGTAGTTGCCGTTGGCGTTCTTCACGGCCTTGTCGTCCTTGTCCATGCTTGTTGTTGCCAGCGGTTTGCCGTCGGTGAAGAGGAAAGCGTCAATGGCATCCTTCGTAATGCCATATTGCTCTGAAGAACTGTTGGTGTAGTCGCAGAGGCCGTGCATGACAATGTCCTTCTCGTAGTTGCGATAGAAGATGATTTCCTTGCTCTCGCCTAAGCTCAACGAATTGTAGATGTCTCCGTAGTTGTCGCTCAGTCCGAAGAGACCGGAGTTCATGATGGCTTCCGAAGCTGCCACCGATTCCTGCAAGAACTTCTGTGCGCGGCTGGCATCGGCGGCCTTGCCGTTGTCGGCCTGCGTGCGGTATTTGCAGTAAGTTCCCTCGTAGAGGCAGATGTCGCTTTTCATGGCCAGTGCCATTTCCTTGCTCCAGGCCGTTTTGTCGCTCACCGAGGGCAAATTGGCAATGGCATAGTTCAAGTCGTTGAGCACCGAGTCCATCACAACGTCGCGGTCGTCGCGGTCGCCCGAAACCTTCTCGTCCTCCGGATCCAGGATGGGGTAGTCTATCCACTCCACGTCTCCGTATTCCCTCACCAGCTGGTAGTATTCCCAGGCTCTGTTCAACCGGCCTATGGCTATAAAGCGGTTCTTGTCCTGAGCGGCAAGTGTAGAGCCCTGCAGGCCCTGCAGCATGTAGTCAATGCGCCTGATTTCGGTGAACGGTCCCGACCAGTTTGTCGAGGTGTTGGGAATGGTTTTGTAGGTCCAGTCCTCAAATCCGCCGCGTGCCTGGTCGTCGCTGAGGCTCTTGAAGTAGAACCATCCGGCGCCGCCAGCCTGACTGAAGCCTACATAGTTGTCATAGAACTTGTTGCTGTAGCTGGTTACGTCGTTGAGGTTGCTCCAGAAGGCGGGGTTATTGGTAAACGTGTCGCGCGGCGATTTCTCAAGAAAATCGTTGCAGCTCGACAACAGCAGCACCGAAGCTGCGAACATATATATTACAGACTTTTTCATATCATCAATGTTTTGAGATTGTTCTGATTAGGTTAGAGAGTTACCTGTACGCCAAAGGACCATGTGCGCGTCATTGGGTACGTGCGCCCCCAGGTTCCATACGTGAGGTTGCCTTGCCCGGCATTCATCTCCGGGTCGATGGGCAGGTCGCCGCTTCCCTTGTGCAGTAGGCAGAGGTTATTCACGCTGGCGTAGATGCGCAGCTTCTGGATATAGAAGCGTTTGGTGAGTTCCTGCGGCATGGTGTAGCCCAGGGTGATGTTCTTCAGGCGCAGGTACGACATGTTAACCAGGTACTTGCTCTGCGGATAGTAGTTGTGGCTGCCACCGTAGGACGACAGTGCCGGTACGTTACCTGCGGATTCGTTGCCGGAGTACAGGCAGGGGAAGTCGTTGTTCTGGCTGATGTTTACGATGCCGTTGTCGGGGTCGTAGATGTTGTAGCTGGTCTGGTTGGCATAGATGGCCACGTCGGCATCACGCATTTCGGGGAATACGATAGATGAGAGTGTCCACATGTCGCGCTTGCCCACACCTTGGAAGAAGAGGTCGAGGTCAAAGCCTTTGTACGTTCCGCCTACGCGGAAGCTGTACTCATAGCGCGGCAGGGTGTTGCCTATTACTTTCAGGTCGCCGTGGTCATCCACAGTTCCCTTGCCTCCGTCAATTACGCCGTCGTCGTTCAGGTCCTTGTACTTGATGTCGCCGGGCCCGTAGACGAAGTTGTTGGTCTGTATGCCTGTCTGGTCGGCTATACCTTTCTTATATATCCAGGAGCCGTCAGGGTTCTTGCCATCGAAGTCGTCTTCGGTAAAGTAGCGGTCGGTCTCAAAGCCCCAGATGTCTCCCCAGGTCTCTCCTTCGTAAGCGTAGGCCCTGGCTTCGGTGTGGCCTATCAGCTTGGAGGTGTTGTTCCATTTGGTAATGGTAGACTTGGAGTCGCCGATGCTGAAGTTGGCATAAAGCCCCAAGTCCTTGTTAAACTGCTTGCGCCAGTTCAGACTGATTTCCCAGCCGCGCGTGCGCAGCTGTCCCGCGTTGGTAAAAGGTGCTGCTGCACCAATGGCCGACGGCAGTGCGTTGCCCGGAGCGAGCATGTCCTTGGTAGTGCGCTGGTACCAGTCGGCTGTCAGCGAGAGCTCATCATTGAGGAAACTCAAGTCCAGACCCACGTCTAATGTGTGTATGCGTTCCCATGTCAGGTTGGCCGATACCCAGCTGGGCATGTCAAACTGATTAACCTTTCCGCCCTTTCCGTCGAGCCATGTGAGCTTATCGGGCGTGATGGGCGATATGGTTGAGAGGAACATGTTGCTGCCTATGGCTTCGTTTCCTATCTCTCCGTACGAGAAGCGCAGCTTACCGTTTGACACGTACTGGTGCAAATCCTTCCAGTAAGCCTCCTCGGTGAAGCGGTAGCCCAGCGAGAAGGAGGGGAAGAAAGCCCACATGTCGCCTGTCGGGAAGTGCGAGCTGCCGTCGTAACGGCCGTTGAGTTCCAGCAGGTAGATGCCCTTGTAGTCGTAGTTAATGCGGCCGAAATAGCCTGCCGAGGCACGGTCGCCGGTCTCGGAACCGATGGTGGCCTTAGCCATGTCGCCGTAGGCGAGGTTCAGTTCGGGATAATTCTCGTCGTAGAGTTGTGTCCGCTCCACGTCGAATTCATCCGACCTGTAGTTCTCGCCGTTGATACCAACCATCACGTTCAGGTTGTGCACCTCGTTCCATGTGTGTGCGTAGTTCAGGTAGGCGTTGGCGGTCCACCTGTTCATCTTGATGTTCTGCCTATATACGGCAGTGGTAGAAGGCTGCACGATGTAAGTGGGCGTTGTGCCGGTCCAGTTCATTCCGTACACGCTGTGGTCGCTCGACTTGTAGTTGAAGTTGTCAATCTGGTAAGTATAGTCGGCATTCAGCGTCAGGTCCTTGGTGAGGTGAGCCGTGGCGAAAGCGTTGAGGCGCAGGATGTCGTGCGTGTTCTTGATGCGTGAAGCCTGTTTCTGCATGGCCACCATGCGGTAGTCGTACTCCGTTCCGTCCTCACTCTGCATGATGCCCGAGGGGATAAAGAACGAGCCCCAGCGCCACAGGTACTGGTAAATGGAGCTGCTGTTGGCACGGCCCATGTTGCGGCGCGTGAAGTTGATGCGTGCGCCAACGGTGAGCCAGTCGGTAACGTCGGTCTTCAGATTAACGGTAGCACTGTATTTGTTCAGCTTGCCGGGGTTGAATTTCATCACATCCTGCTTGTATTTGTAGCCGAACGAGGTGTAGAACGTGGTTCTGCCGCTGGCACCGGAAATGGAGAAGTCGTGGCTCTGCGACGGAGCTGCGCTGTCGTACCATATCTTCTGGATGTCGTAGTCGGCATAGTACATGGGCTGTCCGTTGATGAAACGGAAGTCGCCCACGTCGCTGTCGTCCTTGTAAGGGCGCATGATGCTGTAGCCCTTCTTGCCTCCGTTCTGCTCCTGCCACTTCTGTGCGTAGGGCAACAGCTGGTCGAAGTACATGCCGAAGAGCTCAACCGAGGCGGCGCCACGGCGGGCCTTGGCTCTCATGGCAGCCTCCAGCTGGGTGGGAACGTCAGGGAAATCGGGCAGATAGGTGGAGTTGTCCCAGCCAAAGTTGTTGTCGTACTTCACCGAGATGCGGTCGCCTTTGTTGGCCTGTTTCGTTGTGATGAGTATCACTCCAAAGGCAGCGCGGCTTCCGTAGATGGAAGACGAGGCAGCATCCTTGAGCACCGATACGGATGCTATGTCGCTGCCGTTAATCATGGTGAGGTCATCGGTAGGCACACCGTCAACAACGATGAGCGGTGATGAGTTCTGGCTGTTGGACAGCGTGCCCAGACCGCGGATGCGGATAGAGGGCTGTCCGTTGATGTCGCCACTCGTGCTGGTAATGGTCAAGCCCGGAACGGCACCCTGCAGAGCCTTGGCCACGTCCTGTTCCGGACGGCTGGCGAGGGTCTTCTCCAGGTCTACGTTCGACACGGCACCCGTCAGGTTCACCTTCTTTTGCTGTCCGTAGCCTATAACCACGACCTCATCAAGCAGGGCGTTGTCGGGTTCCAGCTGTACTTTCATGCCGTCGGAGGCTTTCAGGGTTACCGTCTTGTAGCCCAGGAAAGTTATTTTCAGTCTGGCTCCGGATTCCACACTGAGGCTGAAGTTGCCGTCAGCATCGGAAACGGTACCGCGTGTGGTTCCCACTTCTGCAATGCTGGCACCGATTACGGGCTCGCCTTTCTCGTCAACAACACTGCCCTTTACGATAGTGCTGTTTTGCGCAATACTCTGTGGTTCGGGCGTGGCAAGCACGAGGTTGCCCGTCGTTCCACATGCAAGAAACAGTGCTCCAAGGAGAACTAATTGTCTTTTCATAAGCGTGTTTTTTGATATTATATGTTATGTTCTGTAAGTTTTGTCCATGGTTCAGATACCGGCCCGGCTGCAACCAGCCATTGGCAGCGATTGCGTTTAGGCCTGCATTCTGATGCAAATTTATATTTTTTTTGTATAACTGCAATGGATTTTCGCGTTTTTCTTTATCTTTCGTTCCATTTACTCAATATTCTTGGAAATTTTACAGGTCTATCCTAACGGTGTTGCTCCACGCAAAAGGCTACCTGCCGCGGCTGCTCCGGCAAGCCGGAATGTCAAAAAAACATGCCTGAAAACGCTGCTGTCTCTCCACAGCAACCAGCAAACGGGAACGCCGATGTTGGCACTCGAAACCGGCAGAGAGGTGTATCAGCAACCCTGATTGATGCCTCCGGTGAGCTTGAAGGATAGCTTCAAGGCTGCCGGAAGATGCTTCCGGGCGGATCGGAAAGCCGTTTCGGCACTGCTGGAAACACGCTTCAAAGCCGCTGAAAAATGTCAGGAAAACGCAAACTGCTGATACCCAGCCGTTTAACAGCGGGCCTGTTTTTGCGTAGGTACGCCCGGGTACGCAGCCGGTTGCAAATAACGCAAGCACGGAGAGGCTTTTGTCAAACAAATTACAACCATCATCCGGTATCTTCGCTTACCCCTGTTGCCGGTCGCAGGAACCACAGCTTGCTGCGTTGCCTCATGCCGGGTGGTGTGCCCGGGCTCGTTGGCTGCCGCCGGCTTTGTGGCCTTTTGTTATGCCGGGCCGGTGGCTTTGCTCTTTCTGCCGGGCCTGCCGTGGTGTCCGTGTGGGCGGCCAGGGCTCGGTTCTCACCGCGTTTGCTGCTCTTTCCACTTAGAAGTGCAAACATTCCGTGGTGAATAACCCATGAAAAACACCGCGGAGGTTTGCCTTGCGGCTGGGGGCGCGAAGCCCCCAAAGAGCATCGTCGGATAACTTAAGCAATACAAAAAAGGAGGGGAACTTTCGTCCCCCTCCCTGGGATTAACTAATTTTGTATTGCGTATGTATAAACAATTAACCCCGGAGCAAAGATACACAATAAGTGTGTTACTCCAAAGAAAATGCTCACTTAGTTTCATCGCGGGTACCATTGGGGTGTCCGTGAGCACGGTTAGCCGCGAACGCAGGCGCAACTCCAAGGCGGATG
>NZ_FOHY01000031.1:0-15175 GCF_900111525.1 Prevotella sp. kh1p2 | reverse complement strand
GCAGTCATTGTCTGTGTACGATACGTCACCCTTTCAGGTGGCTTTTGCGGTGGTGTCCCACCTCTTCCCATTCCGAACAGAGAAGTTAAGCCCACTTGCGCCGATGGTACTGCAATGCAATGCGGGAGAGTAGGAAGCCGCCTCCTTTTCGTATCGAAGCCTTCAGGACAGCAATGTCTTGGAGGCTTTTTTCGTGCCCATATCCTTCCTCTTTCCTCAAATGAAATCCCCTGTTGTGGCAGGCGGGAAAACCGGAGCTATGCTTCAAGGCCCTTGAAGGATAGGTTCAAGGCGCTTGATGATGGCAGTCAAGAGGCTTGAAGGATAGCTGCGGTTCTTCGGCTTCTTGTATTTCTTGTTACAAAATAATTGTTGACACGTTCTTGTTTGTATGCTATTGATATTCAATATTTTGAAGTTTTTAAATATATTCTTAATATTTGTCAATACTGCAGACGTAAATTTGCTCATTTAGTATTTTTTGTGTACCTTTGTGTCTGATAATATGAAGGATTGATTTTTCCGCCATTATGGAAATTGATATCCCTAAGAGTATCTAACGGAACTGAGACTTGCAGCCATCCATTTCTCTTGTGGCTTTTGTCGCGAACCTTGATCCAGAGGTTCAGGTTCCATAAAGAAGTTGTTATGGAGAGAATTTTCAGAACGCTGTTATTGAGTTTTATCGTTTTATTTGTACAGTCATTATCAGCCAGCGCGGCTGACCCGGGGAGAACCGATGAAGTTGATTGGGACCCGGTAATTGATGCAATCATTCAGGTAGAGAGTAGTGGAGACAGCAAAGCAACAAGCGGCAATTCTGCCGGTGCCATGCAGATAACTCCTGTACTGGTAGAAGACTGCAATCAGATTTTGGCAAGCAGAAAGAGCAAGAAAAAGTACAAGCTGTCCGACCGGTTCAGTGTAAAAAAATCGAAAGAGATGTTTCTGCTCATCCAGTCGCAGTATAATCCGCTGAATGACATCGAAAAGGCTATCCGCTCATGGAATGGTGGCGTTAACTACAGTGTCCGCAGAACGCAGCGCTACTTTGAGAAAGTGATGAAAGCAATGAGATAACTATTGCACAGATACGAGAAAAGCGAACTGCTAACCCTGAAGGGAGGCGGTTCGCTTTGCTTTTTGATAATAAATCTTAAAATGATAATAGTCTGCAACTTTTAATTTATCTTTGCAATCTAATAGTCGAATCAATTAAGAAGCTATGACATTAATTATTATTTTGGTAGTCGTCGTACTACTCGTTTTGGGCTTGATTGGCATCTATAACAACCTGGTGAAGTTAAGAAACAACCGTGAGAATGCCTTCGCCAACATAGACGTGCAGCTCAAGCAGCGCTATGACCTCATCCCGCAGCTGGTGGCTACGGTGAAAGGCTATGCCGAGCATGAGAAAGAAGTGTTCCTGAAGGTTACCGAGGCACGCTCTGCAGCCATGAGTGCCACGACCATCGGCGAGAAAATTGCGGCCGACAATCAACTTACCAGAGCTCTTTCGGGGCTCAAGGTATCGCTCGAAGCCTATCCGGAACTGAAAGCCAACCAGAACTTCCTGCAGCTGCAGAGCGAGATAGCCGACATCGAAAACAAGCTGGCTGCCGTCCGCCGCTATTTCAACACGACTACGCGCGAACTCAATAATTCGGTACAGACCTTCCCGTCTAACATTCTGGCCGGCATGTTCGGCTTCAAGAAAGAACCTATGTACGAAATTCCCGAAGAGAGCAGAGCCAGCATGGACAAGGCTCCGGAGATAAACTTCTGAGTGGATGAAGTACGTTGGAATACAAACTCAGATACGGCGCAACAACGTGATGAGCGTATTGTTGCTGCTCATGTTTCCACTCATCATATTGGGAACGGTATGGGTATTTCTGGCGATACTGAACTTCTTCGGTACTGGCACCTACGATGCCTATGGCAACGTGCAGCACCAGCTGGATTTGGCTACCGTTAACTCGTACTTCGTAAGCACCATTCCCTGGGTAATACTGGGTGTGGGCGTGTGGTTCGCGATAGCCTATTTCTCCAATTCCTCCATGATACAGCGTGCCACGGGGGCCAAGCCGCTCACCCGAAAGGATAATCCGCGCGTTTACAACATCGTGGAAAACCTGTGCATGACCTGCAACATGGACATGCCGAAGATAAATGTAGTGGACGACCCGCAGCTGAATGCCTTTGCCAGCGGTATCGACAAGAAGAGCTACACTGTTACGCTGACAACGGGCATCATGGATTTGCTGAGCGACGAAGAACTGGCCGGCGTTATCGGCCACGAGCTTACGCACATCCGCAACCGTGACACGCGGCTGCTCATTACGAGTATCATCTTTGTGGGTATCGTCTCTACGGTAATGAGCCTGGTGGTGCGTATCATGTACAACACCCTGTGGTACGGCGGAGGCAGCCGCAGAAGCAGCAGCGACGGTAAAGGCAACGGGCTCAGTGTGCTTGTGGTGCTCTTTGTGGGACTCATCTGCTGCGCCATCGCCTACTTCTTTACGGTGGTTACGCGCTTTGCCATCTCCCGCAAGCGGGAGTATATGGCCGATGCCGGCGGGGCCGAATTGTGTGGCAATCCGCTCGCACTGGCTTCCGCCTTGCGCAAGATATCGGGCGATCCCGGTCTCGACCACGTGAACCGCGAAGACATAGCGCAGCTCTTCATCATCCATCCCGACCAGATGTCTACCGGCATCATGGGTTTCATGGACTCGCTCTTCAGCACCCATCCCGATACCGCCAAGCGCATCGAGATACTGGAACAATTTTAGTGAAAAATAAAAAGCGTAGGATTCAATGGAAAAGTCTTGGCGACCAGTAAAATATTGCCTGCTTTTCCTGCGTATTTTGAACACTTTAAATTTCCATTACTTTGAATATTGACTTTTAAGCTACCTCCAGTCAACTGCCAACAGTCATCGCCGTCACCTTTACTGCCACCCATGACACGCTAACGCCCTGAATGTTCTTCGCTGGTGGGAGTATTGACAGTACAAACTAATAAATGTACTTCCGAAAGAAATAAACTTCTCTGATTTTATTTGTATTTTTGTATTGCGCAATTAAGGAAATAAAAATAGCTATGGCACAACTGACGATAAAACAATCGCTCAACAAAATTTACTATAAACAACCTGTTGTTAGGAAAGATATAGAGCAGTTCGCGACAGCACTGTCTGTTTTCTATCATAAAATAACTGCCGGACAGATAGAAGGCAATCAAGAGACTCATTTGCGTGATTTTCTTAAGGCTACCTTTTATAAAGATTATGCTATTAGCAAGCCAGAAGACAACAACATTGATTGGGCAATTCATTTAGGGAATAGCGAGTCAACCAACATTGGCATTATCATCGAGGCAAAGCGAACTACTAATGAAACAGAAATGATTTCAACTGCAGATTTGAACCGGAAAGCCTTGCATGAGCTTATCTTGTATTTCCTAATTGAACGGGTAGAGAAAAAGAATGACGACGTAAGGCATCTCATTGCCACAAATATGCGAGAGTTCTTTATCTTTGACGCGCAGCTGTTTGAGCAACTCTTTTACAAGAACAAATCTTTTCTCAAGGAATTCAAGAAATTCAGAGAAGGGATTAAGACTGATAAATCGACCTCACATTTCTACAACGAGATAGCTCGCTCTTATGTAGAGACCATCCTGGAAAAGATTGATTATGTCTACTTCAATTTAGAATCATACGCCAAATACCTTGGTGATGATAAGAAATTAAAGGATATACTACCGCTGTATAAAGTGTTCAGCAATATCTACTTGCTGAAACTTCCTTATGTAAACGACAGCAATACGCTAAACAAAGGGTTCTATACAGAACTTCTGCACATCATTGGCATTGAGGAGGTAACCAAGTCGAACAAGCACGTCATAGAGCGCAAGAAGAAAGACCGCAATGCGGCATCACTGATAGAGAATGTCATCAACAAACTGGAAACTGACGACAGCCTGAGTAACTATAACGACAAAGAGCTGCAAACATTTGGCGCCGACAAGGAGGAACAGACGTTCAACATTGCGCTGCAACTTTGCATTACATGGATTAACCGCATCCTGTTCTTGAAATTATTGGAGTCGCAGCTCATCAATTATAATGACGGAGATCAGAATTATCGTTTCCTCAATGCGGATAAGATAACCGACTTTGACGAACTGAACCGGTTGTTCTTCCAAGTGTTGGCGGTTGATTATGACAAGCGGAGCGAGGATGTAACCAACGACTATCCGAATGTGCCATACCTGAACAGTTCGTTGTTTGAAATAACTGACCTGGAGCGGAAAACTATAAAAATAAGCAGCCTTTCACAAAAGGAGAAACTGCCCGTTTTCGCCAATAGTGTCCTCCGAAAACAAAAGAAATATAAGAATGTTTCGGCTCTGCCCATCATCGCGTATTTGTTCCAGTTCCTTGATTCCTACAATTATGGAAACGACAAAGCCGACGAGATAGCAGAAAACAACAAGACGCTTATCAGCGCATCTGTGTTGGGACTTATCTTTGAGAAGATTAACGGTCATAAAGACGGTGCCGTATTTACCCCCGGGTATATATCTATGTATATGTGCCGGCAATCGATAAGAAATACAGTCATACAGAAATTCAATGAAACCTTTAATTGGAACTGCACCTCGATAACCGACATTTACAACAAAGATTTTGATATTGTCAAGGCTAATGAAGTTATCGACAGTATCAAGATATGCGACCCTGCGGTCGGTTCCGGTCACTTCCTTGTGTCGGCTCTCAACGAAATCGTATTGATTAAGTTTGAACTGGGAATATTGGTGGATGCCGACGGAAAAAGAATAAAGCAACAGGATTATGCCTTTACTATCGAGAACGACGAACTCCTGGTGAGCGACAGTGACAACAATCTCTTCGAATATCATCCCCAACAAGCGGAAAGCCGTCGAATCCAAGAAACGCTGTTTAATGAAAAGAAGAAAATCATCGAGAACTGCCTTTACGGTGTAGACATAAATCCTAACTCTGTGAATATTTGCCGGCTTCGTTTGTGGATAGAACTCTTGAAGAATTCTTACTACACAGCGGCAAGCGGATATAAACATTTGGAGACACTGCCCAACATTGACATCAACATCAAGTGTGGAAATTCGCTGTTGATGAAACATACGCTGGGCGACAATATAAAGCAAGTGTTGGCAAACTCCAATCTTACCATCAAGAAATACAAGGAAGATGTAAAGGCTTATAAAACCACGTCGGTAAAGGCGAACAAGAAGGAAATAGAAAAAGACATCCAAATTATCAAATCCAAAATAACAACAGGACTTAGCGACAGGAATCCGGTCTTTAAGGAGTGGGCAAAGGAGAATCGTGAATTATTGACATTAGAAAACGACGCATTCGGAAAAGACGACGTCAAGTTTTTGAAGAAAGTTGAAACCAAAAGAAAAGCAGTGCAGAGGCTGCGGGCACAGGTAGACGACATAAAGGAAAACCCACTTTACAGAGACGCTTTCGAGTGGCGTTATGAGTTCCCGGAAGTGTTGGACACGGATGGCAAGTTCGAGGGTTTCGACTGCATTATAGGAAATCCCCCTTATGGCGTGTCATTCAAGGGCGAACTGCGCTCCAAGATTGTTGCGCAGTGGGGACATTTGCCCGACTTCGAGATATATTATTATTTTGTAGAGTTAGCGCAATTTATTCTTAAGCCACACGGAACTCTTGGCCATATCATTCCAAACTCCTGGCTTTTTAATATGAATGCCAGCAGTTTTCGAGTGAACTTGCTGAACCACTGGGAAATAAAAGAACTGTTAGACTGTTCGCAGTTCAACATCTTTGAGTCGGTAACGGTACGTAATACCGTCTTGAACATGCAATTGTCTCACAATGGCAGTGAGACCGTAGGATTCAGAAAGACCAACTGTGCCGATAAATTCTCCGAACTTATCGAAGAAGACCTTGACTACATCAAGAAAGAAAACCTGCTGGCGTTAAACCAAAACTGGGGACTGGCTTTTTCACGGAAGAAAGAGGTTATAGAATTGGTTCAAAAAATAAACAATTCATATTCTTGTGTTTCGAATCTGTTCCCGGAAATAAGTCAGGGACTCATTGCCTATGACAAATATAAAGGTCAGTCTAAGGAAATAATTGAAAAAAGAGCGTATCATTTCAAAGAATACAAAGACGGATTAAAGAAATGGTTATGGGGACAAGATGTAACAAGATATAATCTAAAATGGAACGGACAAGAATATATTGATTACTGCGATGGGATTGCCAACCCACGAGAGCCAAAGTTCTTCTTGGGCAGCAGATTATTAGTCAGGGAAATAACTAATCCGTCTATATACGCAACCATTGTAGATGAAGAGTACTATAATGACCCTTCATTGTTGATAGTGTTAGACAACAAACAGTATTCTCTTAAAGTGTTGTGCGCTATATTAAACTCAAGTTTAGCTACATTCTATCATTTTAACCATTCACCTAAGGCAACAAAGGGCGCGTTTCCCAAAATTCTCATAGCCGACTTGAAGGGTTTTCCGCTGCCTCAGATTTCAGAGCAAGACAAAGAAACATTAGAAGCAATGGTTGACGAGATAATGGATGAGAAGAGAAAGGGCAATCAAAACATCGTAGCACAACTCGACGAAAAGATAGACAATTTTGTTTTGAAGCTGTATGATATTACTGACGAAGCAGATATGGCAATGATAAAATCAACCACAGAGATTTCATGATTTTGAGCTGTATAATAAAGGGAGATTGAAATAATGTGTAGTTTATAGATTTGGGTTGGCCAAAGGACGTAACCCGGAGTGAGCGCAGGAACACGATGACAAAGTAAAACTTTTCTCTGGAACTACGCAAAAGTCCTGCTTTTTTGTGTATCTTCCCTTATCAATAGTCCATCGCTTTGCTATTTCTCCCTCACACAAAGCAGTCTCCAGTGGCGTCATCATGTCCGTACAGGAAAACATGCTTCCCACTGCCGGGTTTGGTAAAAACTTGTAACTATTCAGCGGTAGCTACCTATCAATAATTTCGCCTCAAAAATTTTGCAAAAAGCTATAACAAACCAGTTGCTTTTCTTTCATATTCAAGATATATTTCGTACCTTTATACCTATGAAAGAGCAAGTTACGGACATATCAAAAGTATTACAGGACATGAGGGAAGAGATGCGGTTGATGCGTGAGACGATCAATCAGCAGTATGCCGAGATTGTCAAATTGAACCGTAACATAGATGCCCTTAACCTTCAAATCCGCAAGAAAAACGTCACCATCGCCAGACTTGAAGAACGCCTGTCCAAGTATGAAAAACCTGGCAAGAACTCTGGCAACAGCAGCACACCTCCAAGTAAGGAGCGCATGAAAGATGAGGTTGTCAGAAGAACGAAGCCTCTCCGCGAGCCAAGCGTCAGGAATCCGGGAGGTCAAAACGGACATGAGGGGCACAAGCTGTCTTTTTCTTCCAGGCCAGACGAGGTAATCGATGACATGCCCACGTATTGCTCTTATTGCGGAGAATCTTTAGCAGATGCGGAACGTGTGCTTGATTATGTGACTCAGGTTATCTCCATTCCTGAACTGAAGCCGGTAATCAAGGAAATACGGCACTATGTGCCGGTATGCAAGAACTGCGGTGAACGTATTCGGACGGCACCAAGGCGGAGGTCAAACGACGTGGTTTACGATTCAGGCGTAAAGGCTCTGGTGGTTTACCTGAGTGTCGTACAGTTCCTTCCATACGGTCGTATAGCAAGTTTTTTGCGTGAGGTATTTGGTCTCACTCCGAGCAAAGGGTCGCTGGTGAGCTGGGTGAACCAGGCAAAGAGAAACGCGCAGCCCGTTATTGACAAGATCAAGAAATATATCATGTCGTCAGCTGTTGTCGGTTTCGATGAGAGCGGCCTGTACTGCAACAAAAGGCTTGACTGGGCCTGGATAGCACAGACCGTTTATTACACCCTGCTTTTCCGTGCTGGCGGAAGAGGCTCGAAGGTGCTGGCAGACAGGTTTGGCGACAGCCTGGAGCGAATGACCGCTGTCACAGACCGCCACAGTGCGTACTTTGCACTCCATTTCCTCAATCATCAGGTCTGCCTTGCGCACCTGCTCCGCGAACTGCAATATCTCTCAGAATTGAACACAGGCCAAGACTGGTCCAAGAAAGTATCCAATCTGTTCCGTGAAGCCATTCACGAGCGAAATGCCAATCCAAACGCCGTTATTGACAAGGTTCCATGGACAGAACGTTTGGACAGGCTGCTCAAACAGAATATAGAACGGCTTGGTAAAAAGTTCATTACGTTCAAAAAAGGATTAGTCAAATGCAGGGACTACATTTTCAATTTCCTTGAGGATCCGATGATACCCTCCGACAATAATGGAAGCGAACGGGGAATACGCAAGCTGAAAATCAAACTGAAAAACTCCTGCACATTTCGTTCTGACTTCGGAGCGGACGCATTTCTCGAACTTCATTCGGTCGTAGAAACTGCTAAGAAGCACGGCCAAACTCCATATCATGCGATTCAAGCCTTATTTAAGGTTTGATGAATTGACATACCCTGTATCTATCTATTACCGCTGAATAGTTACAAAAACTTGATATTGTTTTAATTGATGTTAAACCGAAAATAAAACAATAAATACTTTTGGCCGTTCCAAATAAAAGTAGTACCTTTGCACTCGTAAACAAGGAAGAGCGCAGGTTCAACTTGATTTGCAAACAAACAATATCGCGGAGTGGAGCAGTTGGTAGCTCGCCAGGCTCATAACCTGGAGGTCGCATGTTCGAGTCCTGCCTCCGCAACAAGATGGCATCCGAAAGTACAGTAGATACTGACTTCCGGGTGTTTTTTGTTTACCCCAGCTCCTACTCCAGCCACAACCCGGACGGAAATATGTTTGTTCTCTCGACTTTTTATTGTATATTTGGCATTCCAAAGATGCAACGCTATATATTTTCATTCATGAATTCTATACAACACATCATCATCGACGACACTCTGAACAAAGTCAGCAGCCCGGCTTTTTCCAACTATCTCTGCCACGCTTACTGCCATTCCGGGTTCTGCATCCTGCAACGCAATGGGAAAACCTTCAGGTTCGGGCAGGGATGTTGCATGATTATCGCTCGCAGGGGCGATTTGGTGAAGATAGTGGAGACGAGCATGGACTTCAGTGTAGACGTCATCTATGTGACGCAAGAGTTTATCGAACTGTCAACGCCACAGAGCAATTACGGCATGCGCGGGCAATTCGCCCTGTTCAACAATCCAGTCATACCTCTTACACCTCAGCAGCAAGAAGTTTGTAAGCTGAACTTTGAAGCTGTCAAGCGCCGTCTCTCGCAAATGAGCCATCTGTTCCGTCATGAGGCTCTCATCAATGCAGTGCAGTGCATGATTATCGACTTCTTTGACTTTCACGCCCAACTCTACGGCACCGACAAGATAAGTTCGCAGAGCCGTGAGCTCATGGAGCAGTTTATCGATATGCTGGAGCGGGGCAACTTTCGCAGAAACCGCACCATAGGCTATTACGCCAGCAGCCTCTGCGTTACTCCGAAATATCTCTCTGAGGTGTCAAAGAAGATTAGTGGTATGCCTGCCGCCTTCTGGATTACCCGCTACACGGCGCTCGACATCAGCAGGTTGCTGCGTGACCGCAGCCTGTCGTTCACGGCCATCAGTGATATGTTCGGCTTTTCGTCGCTTTCCCATTTCAGTCGCTATGTACAAACCAATCTGGGCGTGAAGCCCAGCGACTTCAGAGAGTAAACCCGACGGTAAAACAGCCTGAAAGTATCATTCTCCGAATTTGGTAAAATCTACAGAAAATTGTGTTACCCCGGCTTTCGCACCATGTGCTATCTTTGCATTGTCAATACAAGAAATCTTCGTAAAGACAATGAGCAGTAACTTAGAATAAATTAGCAAGAATAATGGATTTCAGAATGCAAGACCGCGCGGAGTTGAAGGCATTAGTAGACTTCTACGCAACGGAGAGTGACAAGAACAACCAGGACTGCTATGTGGAGATATTCCGTCCGGACATCAAGTTGAACGTGTATTTCGGCGGAAAGCTTGGGATGCAGGTAACCGACGTTAAGGACATGATACGCCAGTACAAGGCATTTGGTGCAGCCAAAGTGTCATTCCACATGAACGGGCAGCAGAGCGTTGATTTCACCGACGACACCCACGCCACCGGTACATGCTATGCACTGGCAACACTGGTGACCGAGGAGGAAGGCAAGGACAAACTCACCATGCATGCCGTACGCTATCAGGACAAGTACGTGAAGATAGACGGCCGCTGGTGGATAGCCGAGCGTGAACAGTTCTTTGAGTGGAGTGCATTTCCTCCTTTGGTATAAAAGACAATACATCAAATGGCAAGGATATTGATAGCGTATTACTCTCGCAGGGGAGAAAACTACGTGAACGGAAACATTCGCAACCTGGAGTACGGTAACACCGAGGTAATGGTGGAGAAGCTCAAGGTGCTTCTGCCCGAAGCCGACGTGTTTCGGATAGAGACCACCTACGAATACTCGGCATCTTACATGACGTGCATTGAAGAGGCAAAACTGGAACTGCGCAAGCAGGCGCGGCCCGAGGTGAAAAACGCTCCGGCAAACATCGACGGGTATGATACCGTTATCTTAGGTTATCCCAATTGGTGGGGTACGATGCCAATGGTGTGTTACACTTTCCTTGAAAGCTATGACTTCAACGGCAAGCGTATCATCCCTTTCTGCACCAATGAGGGTAGCGGCATGGGCAGTTCTGTGAGGTTTATCCGCAAGCTTTGTCCGGGAGCGGTGGTTACCGACGGCACGTCTATCCACGGGGCAGAGGTGCAAACCGCTGACAGCGAGGCGCGCGAGATAGCCAATGAGGCAAAACAACAATAATCAACAATAAGTGAACAAAAGAATATGATGGAAACAATTAAATTGAGCAACGGCGTTGAAATACCGCAGATTGGATACGGGGTGTATCAAGTAACTCCCGAGGAGTGTGAACGTTGCGTGACGGACGCGCTGAAAGCAGGCTACCGCATGATTGACACCGCGCAGGCCTATCACAACGAGGAGGGTGTTGGGCGTGCCGTGGCGAAAAGCGGACTGAAGCGCAACGAGGTGTTCTTGGTGTCGAAGGTGTGGATCTCGAACTATGGCTATGAGAAGGCCAAGGCGAGCATTGACGAGAGCCTGTGCAAACTACAGACCGACTACATTGACCTGATGCTGCTGCACCAGCCGTTCTGCGACCGCTACGGTGCCTATCGTGCGTTGGAGGAGGCTTATCAGGCAGGAAAGCTGCGGGCTATCGGCGTGTCGAATTTTTATCCCGACCACTTGGTAGACTTGGCGGCGAATGTAGAGGTGAAGCCTATGGTAAACCAAGTGGAGACGCATGTGTTCGACCAACAGATCGAGGCAAAGAAATATATGGACGAGCTTGACTGCCGCATCATGTCGTGGGGGCCGCTGGCCGAGGGGCGTAATGGGTTCTTTACCAATCTGTTGCTGGCTGAAATCGGTGCCAGGCATGGCAAGAGTGTAGCTCAGGTGGCGTTGCGCTGGCTGTTGCAACGCGGGGTGATTATCATTCCTAAATCAACCCATGCAGAGCGTATGGCCGAAAATCTGAACATTCTTGACTTCGAGCTTACCGCTGACGAGATGCAAAACATCGCCACGCTCGACACTGGCAAGAGCCTTTTCTTCGATCATCACGACGGTGAGGTTACAAAAATGTTCATGGGCTGGAGATAATGTCCCGGTGCTGTTCTGGTTCGTGGTGGCTTGATCCAACAGCAATGCAACACATGAAAAGTAACTGTTTGACGCTGCTGTGTATGGAGGCAGCCGGCATACGTGGCGGTTGCAAGTAAAATCTACCCTTGTGAAGCGAGGTGTGCAATGACTATTTGTTCAGATGCAGGTGTCTGCCTACTAAGTTTTATATACCTTGTCAGGGGTCTTGCGTCAGCTCCGTTATCTTGTCGAGCAGTCCTTTAGCTCTTTGCAGAAACGAACCACGATGTTGAACCGTTGGCCTTTTGTCCCATTCTCCGTCAGCTGGATATAGGGGTTCTGCGGCTTGCTTGCTGACATGCTGATTGTGAATTTCGGTTCCGGGAGTGGGGGTGGCTGGCTCGGCCGGCTCTATGGCGTCTGCCTGATACTCTGCTTTCGGTTCGGTTACGACGGCAGCTTGCATGGGCGTTTCTGTCGTTGAGACTTCGACGGGCGTTGGTTGCAGTGAGGGAGTGCTGTCGGTTTCGGCTTTTTCTTCCTCCATTGTGGGCGAGAGTGTAAACGGAATGTCGACTGCCAGCTTCGGTTCGGTGGCAGCAGTCTGCGTAGGTGTGGTGAAGCTCCACATCTTCTTCTGATAAGGTTTGTACAGTTTCTCGATGAGACTCTCGAAGTATGCGTCGTTCTGGGTGGCCGTTGCGGAGCTGCCCTGACTGTCCATGTCGTCCTCGAACCCTGTTGCCAGGATGGTTACCTTGGCATCTTCGCCAAGCGTATTGTCGTCGGACACACCCCAGATAACGTCGATGTTAGGGTCGAGGGCATCCATGAAAGCGTCAATTTCCGTCATCTCACTCACGAAGAGCGGGTGTTCCTCGCTGGTGTAGATGTTGAAGAGTATGCGCTTGGCCTTGTCAATATCGTTGCCGTAGAGCAGGGGGGAGTCGAGCGCATCTATCACGGCACGCTCCACACGGTGCTCCCCCTTGGCGCGGCCCATGGCCATGATGGCTCCTCCCCCGCCGCGTAAGGTGGTCTCCACGTCGCAGAAGTCGAGGTTGATGTCGCCTTCTACGGTGATGAGTTCTGATATGGATTTGGTTGCGTCACACAGTATCTGGTCGGCGCGGCGGAAGGATTCCTTGATGGTTACTTGTGTATCGGCGTATATATCGCATATCCGCTCGTTGTTGATGATGAGCAGGGCATCCACGTTCTTGCGCATTTCCTCGACACCTTTCAGTGCTTTGACGATTTTCTTCTTCTTCTCAAAATAAAAGGGAATGGTTACAATGCCTATTGTGAGAATGCCTTTGTCCTTGGCAATGCCGGCTATCACAGGGGCTGCCCCGGTGCCGGTACCGCCGCCCATGCCGGCAGTTACGAACGCCATTTTGGTGCCGTCGTCCAGCAGGTGACTGATATCTTCCCGGTGTTCCTCGGCCGATTGTCGCCCTTTCTCAGGGTCGGCACCGGCTCCTAATTCGCCTAATGGAATCTTTACGGGTACGGGCGATTTGGACAGAGCCTGCGAGTCGGTATTGCAAACGGCAAAAGTCACGTTCGCAATACCCTCGTTGAACATGTTGGCCACGGCATTCTGCCCGCCTCCGCCCACACCAATCACCTTGATGATATCTTTTGTCTTGTCTTCTACCGGCCCAAAATCGAGTATGGGCGCACTGCCAATATCAAATTCTTCCATAGTCATTATGCTTGATGTTGCAAAGGTACGTGTTTTTCTTTTTTATTTCACTTTTCCGCAAGGCTTGCATTCTCCAGCGAAAAATCGGGTTAGGTTATTGCACTTTCAATTTTTATATGTATCTTTGCCTGGTATTCAAGAATTACGAATCATTATAAATTAAACTGACTATGGGATTAATTGCTTCTATTATTGTTGGAATTATTGCTGGCTTTGTAGCCAGCAAGTTGATGAAACACGAAGGCCAGGGTTGCCTTATAGACTTGCTGCTGGGTATTGTGGGTGGCTGGTTAGGCGGACATGTGCTCGGCTGGCTGGGTGTATCGTGGGGTGGCCTTGTAGGCGAGATAGGTACGGCTATAGTAGGCGCTGTGCTCTTGCTGTGGATTTGGTCGCTTATCCGCAAGTAAGTTAATGGTCTTTTGCCGGAGATAGAACCCTCTGGTAAAAGATTATCAGCAGGAGAGAAGGCACGTCGCTTATGGCTGGACTGGGCGAACATGATGCCGAGGTGCTCGCAGAAGAAATCAGACTGCGGGTAAAAGAGCTTCGGCAACTTGGGAGAAACGACTTGCTTCTTCATGCAATTGGTGTGCCTGTACTCGAAGATTTGCGTATCGAGGCGGCGCGTGGGCATTTGAGCCCTTTGCATATAACGCGCGATTATCGTTTCTTTCTCACCTTATATAATAATAAGGAAATAGAACTCTCGCCTGTTCACAAGGCTGTCTATCTGTTATTCCTCAATCACCCTGAGGGCATTGAGTTCAAACGTCTCAAGGAGTATCGGCGGGAATTGTTGGGACTTTACAAGGAAACATCGCGCTGGATGAACCTTGAAAAGGTGGAGGAAACGGTGGAACGCCTCATAAACCCGTTCGACAATGCCATCAACGAGAAATGCTCGCGTATCAAGAAAGCTTTTGATGATGCAATGGATGAGTATTCCGCCACCTATTATATAATAAGCAGCCACACCACGCGGCATGTGGCAGGCTCGTCGCGGGTTTGGTTCGAACGATTAAAAGTGATAACGCTGCCCCGCGAGTTGGTCGTTAATGATAACGTGCAGAAAGTTTAAGAAAAATCGCCTTCGAAGTCTTTTGACTGCAAGGCGATTTTTGTTAATATCTGTATTTAGAGTGTGGATTGCCCGTCTTAGGCTGTTTTTATTTAACTTTTGTGTTGATATATGTCAATAAAGGGCTCTTTTTTGATATTTTCCTCAAATTTTCCTTTTATTTTGTTTGGGGGTTACTGTTTTTTGTTCTACCTTTGCATCCGCTTTCGGGTAATTCCGTAGGCCATCAAACGAGTTCTTTGAAACGATTTACATAGACAGAAAAGTAGTACGAGAAGCGGGCGCTTTTTCTATTTATATTAATAGGTAGTGAAGCGTCCGGGTAAACGAAACGAACCGTTCAATTCATATATTGAAAAGACTTCTTGAAGAGGATAGACGTGCATCCGAGAACAGACAGACATTTCCTGTGCCCTTCGTGGCATGGGAATGGAATTCATATTTTACAATGGAGAGTTTGATCCTGGCTCAGGATGAACGCTGGCTACAGGCTTAACACATGCAAGTCGAGGGGCATCATGCGGGTTGCTTGCAACCTGTGATGGCGACCGGCGGATGGGTGAGTAACGCGTATCCAACCTTCCCTTA
>NZ_FOHY01000012.1:0-114050 GCF_900111525.1 Prevotella sp. kh1p2 | reverse complement strand
CACCGTGCGTCCGCACCAGAGCCTGGACATGCGCACACCCCTGGAAGAGATGCAGCGGCTCCTTTCCCTGGCCGCATGACAGCCACAGAGGCTCCCGGGGGCTGCGAGCCCCCGGCCGCAAGGCCGCCCCCCGGTGTTTTTCATCAATTCAACGTTTCACTTAAAATAAGGAGGTCAAAGAGTTCGCAGAAAACAGAAAATGATTAACTTTGCATCCGGAAGACAGCTGTCAACCCGAAGTGCACTTAACAGAAAAACCTGACAACTATATTTCCACATAAGAAATTTATTGTCAACCTAAAGAACATTTAACTACAAAAACTGTCAACTAAATCCAGGACAGGACAAATTGGAAATTTGACAAGAACTCTATTGGAACTTTTGACACCTGTCGCATAATCGTACGACAAGTGTCGAACGATCGTGTGACACTTGTCAAAAGTTTCAGAAGCATAGCTTTTAGGCAATTGACTGTGGTACGCAAGACGAAAATAAGGTTGCAAAAATCCAACTGCATCTGAAATATTTATCATAACATAGAGCCCAAAACTTTGAAGAAAGACAAAAATATTGTATATTTGTAGCCTAATAGAAAATAACAGAAAGACAGAAACATGGAAGTTGGACAAAAGTTACCCGAGTACCTTGGGAAAGACCAAAACGGGCAAGAAATTAAACTGAGTGATTTTAAGGGCAAAAAACTGGTGCTCTATGCCTATCCTAAAGACTCCACATCCGGCTGCACGGCCGAGGCATGTGACCTGCGTGATAATTACGAACGCTTCTTGAGTATGGGCTATGCGGTCGTTGGCGTAAGCATTCAGGACGAGAAATCGCACCAGAAGTTCATTGAGAAGAACAACTTGCCGTTCCCTCTGATTGCCGATGTTGACCACAAGTTGGTTGAGCAACTGGGCGTGTACGGTGAAAAGAAGATGTACGGACGGTCGTACATGGGCGTGTTCCGCACAACCTTCATAGCAAATGAGGAAGGAGTAATTGAGCGCATCATCACCCCCAAAGAAATCAAAGTAAAAGAGCACTCAAAGCAGATTTTGGGCTAAGAAAGTCTTAAAATATGCAAAAACACGAATGTTTATTTGTGTATTCTAAGATTAGCCGTTACCTTTGCAACCGCTTACGAAAGTAAGGGCGTTTAGCTCAGCTGGTTTAGAGCATCTGCCTTACAAGCAGAGGGTCGGCGGTTCGAATCCGTCAACGCCCACCTTTCAGGGTGGTTACCAGAGTGGCCAAATGGGGCAGACTGTAAATCTGCTGGCTATGCCTTCGGTGGTTCGAATCCATCACCACCCACTCAGAGAGACGAAGCTCACAGGGCTAAGTCTCTTTTTTGTTTATCGAATACGCTACAATCACGATATTTTGAAGCTATAATCCACATTCCCAACCTATGCAGATATTATTAGCCTGTGCCAAGACCATGAACGAGAACACTCCTGTCCGGGTTTCAGGCACCACCACTCCCCTATTCAATGCGGCTGCAGAATTGTTTGCCAAAGAACTCTCCATGATGGATATTGAAGACTTAGCAGATATTTTGCATTGCAACAGAAGAATAGCAGCCGAGAATAAGCTGAGATACATGCAGTTCATGGACGAAGGTCAAAAGCTGCCGGCAATACTGGCATACTACGGACAAGCCTATAAATGCCTGCAGGCCGATACCTTCACAGCTCCGGACTTTGATTATGCACAATCGCACCTTCACATCACCTCGTTCCTGTATGGATTGTTACGCCCGCTCGACAGAATCCATCCGTATAGGCTGGAGGGCAAATCCATACTGCAATCTGCCCATGCCGACAGCATGTTCTCCTATTGGCAAGAGTTGCTGACTGATGTGTTACTCAAGTCTGTTGCGGCAGATGACGGCCTCCTGCTCCATCTGGCAACAAAGGAAATGGAGAGGCTCTTCGACTGGAAACGCGTAAAGAAGGGCCTCCGCATCATTCAGCCGCAATTCCTGGTCAATACAGGCGGCAAGCTGAAAGCGGTATCCGTATATGCCAAAAGCTGCCGGGGAGCCATGACGCGTTACGTGATTGAAAACAGAATAAGCACACCGGAGAGCCTCGAAGCATTCAGCTATCAAGGCTTCAGGTATGCACCGGAACATAGTTCGGTTGATACTCCCGTCTTTATCATGGACCTATAAAATTATCATCAATAAGGTTTTACTTTGCAATTCTTTCCGTATCTTTGCCTTATGAAGAAGTTTTTCGCTTTTATTATCACACTTGCGCTGGCTGCAAACCTCTATGCCAGGCATTATACAGTGGTCGTTTCGCTGGATGGTTTCAGGTGGGACTACCCTCAACTATACAACACTCCTTTCATTGATTACATGGCCAGCCAAGGCGTGGAGTCAGGTCTCATCCCCTCGTTCCCGTCAAAGACATTTCCCAATCACTATACGCTGGCCACAGGTTTGTATCCCGATCACCACGGGATTGTAGGAAACGACTTCTATGATTCGGTCACCAAGGAGTCTTTCTCTCTGAGTTCCAAGGCTGCAAAAACGGATTCAAGGTTCTACGGGGGCGAACCCGTCTGGATTACCGCCCAGAAACAAGGCCTGCACACGACCGTGTTCTATTGGCCGGGGTCGGATGTTAAAGTCAAAGGAAGCTATCCCGACAAGTTCTTTAAATATGATGAACTCCCCCGGCTGGACTACAGCCAACGCATTGACAGCATTATACACGAACTGGAAAAGCCAGCCTCCTCGCGTCCGGAACTGATTATGGCCTACTTCGACCAGCCTGATGCCAGCGGCCATCTGTACGGTCCGCACAACAAGCACACCCGCAAGATGGTGGCAATCATCGACTCGCTGATGCAAAACCTGTATAACCGAATACAGCAACTGCCCGTTGCAGCCGACGTAAATTTGATTATATTGTCCGACCATGGCATGGCCTGGGTGGCCAAAGAACATCAAATACGGGTTATGCCTTATCTGAAAAAGGAATGGATTAGGAAGATTTCCGGCAATGTTCCGGCCAACATCTACACAGCCGAAGGCTGCGCCGACTCCGTTTATACGGCTCTCTCGCACGTTGACCACATCAAGGTATGGAAGAAAGCCGACATACCCGCCTACCTCCACTACGGTAGCAGTCCGCGCGTGGGCGATGTGGTGGCAACGCCCGATGTAGGCTATTACATCATCGAAGACACCATCGACGCCGGCGGCACACATGGATACGACCCCGAACTGCAGGACATGCACGCGCTCTTCAGAGCCATCGGGCCCGACTTCAATCATGTTTCCGCGCCCCATTTCCACAACGTAAATGTCTATGCGCTTATCTGCCGGCTCCTTGGCATTACGCCTGCGCCTAACGACGGAAACATCAAAGAGACAGAAATATTGCTCAAGGAGAGCCTGAAAAGCGGAGGTAATTCGTGATAGAAAAGCCGACTGCCGCCCTACTCCGCCTGTATGCTGATAAGTATGAGACGGCGGATTTTCTTGCCGATGACCCCAGCTGGTTCATGCACCAGGTTGCGGGTGCGCTCAACCAAGAGGCCATCGCCTTTCTTGCCTCGTCTCTGAGCTACGGCAGCAGGAAGCAGTTCTTCCCTAAAATTCAGTATCTGCTGGATTGTTCCGCGGGCAATGTAGATGGCTGGATAAGAAGTGGCGACTTCGTCCATGACGTACCCGATACCTCCGCCTGCTACTATCGCCTGTACACGTTCCACGTTATTCATCAGCTGCTGGTGGCCTATCAGAGGCTTCTCAATGACTATGGAAGCATGGGCGGCTATCTTCAGACAGAAAAATGTCATACTGCACCGGAAGCCGTGCATGCCATCAGCCGGTATTTCTCGGCGTGCGGTATCGAGTCGGTCATACCGAAAGATACCCGGTCAGCATGCAAGCGGCTTTGCATGTACATGAGATGGATGGTGAGAGACCACTCTCCCGTTGACCTTGGACTATGGTGCAAGTTCATTCCCAAGTCGTCACTCATTATTCCGTTGGATACTCACGTGCTGCGGGTAGCCAACGAATTACAGCTCATCCGTACGCACACATCATCCATGGCAACGGCTCTCAAACTTACCGAAGCCATGAGAACGGTGTTCCCTACAGACCCTGTTAAAGCCGATTTTGCCTTATTCGGCATGGGCGTTAATGCCAAGAGAGGGAACAAAAGCAATCATTAGATTTGTAAGGAGATGGTCTCCTTATCGCAAGGAGATGGCCTCCTTATTGTAGTGAGATGGCCTCACTATTGTAGTGAGATGGCCTCACTATCGTAGTGAGATGGCCTCACTACCCAAGTGAGATGGCCTCACTACCCAAGTGAGATGGTCTCACTGTCGACATGAAGGTGTCACAATGCTGTTCGGACATGTGCTTAAACTTCGCATAGTACAGCTATCTGATTCTTATAATCCTTATTCCAACCTGCGAGGGATGCCTGTTCATGTAAGTGCGCAGCAACATGGGTTCTTCTACCACCTTGTGCCTGATGGAACTTGCGTTTAGCAGATGCAGTCCGTCTTTGTGCCAAACGGCGATGCCGATGTGGCTGGTGTCGAGCCCCTTGCGGCTTGTGATGATGGCAATGATATCGCCGCTCCGGATTGTCTCGCGGTAGATTGCCGTGTTGGCTATCTCGTTCTTCGGAATGTATCTGTACTCCTTGCCGTTGAGTTCGTCTTCCATAGCCTTGATACCCTTTATCCATGCCGGGTTTTTCTGCAGCATCGGATAATATTGCGGATAGGTACTCATGTAGTTAATCATCAGTTTCTGCAAGCCGGTAAAGGGCGGGTCGGGATCCTGAACTTCGGCTACATACCCCATGCGCGTGTTGTCTGCAATCCATTCCGTAAAGTAATGCAGGCGGTTGATGTAGCTGACCTCACCGTTTCTGTACCTGATGAGCCTCAGATAAGTGCAGAAGTCTTCGAACCTCTTTCTGCTGTTCTTGGCGCACAAAGAGAGCGCGAGCACGTTCTCTACATAAGTCGTACAGTCCAACTGGCGGAGGTTGACGACCAGTTTTTCGGTCTCGTTCTTTTCAAGAGTTTTGGCTACGTAAGGTATTCCCTTGAGTTCACGCGCAAAATAAACGACTACATTCTCCGCTGAATCCAGTTTCTGCGCCTGCTGCAGCAATCTGGCAACCTTCACGCTGTCCGTCTTCGTGTATTGGATTTCTTGTGCCAGGACCGGACATGTCATCCAGATTGCGGCTATCAAAACTGATAAATGCTTCATGATGAATAGTTCTCTGTAATGTATTTCTGCTTTTTAAGTGTGTTTATCTTCTGTCAAAATTAAAACCAACGTAGATGTTCACATTGCCGAAAGTGCTGTTAGTCCGGAACTGACTCTTACGATAATTATAGGTATGGAATATGGCACTGGCGCCTGCATACCACTTGGTGTTGTTCCATACAATGCCCAAGCGGGTCACGCCGTCGAGGTTGAAGTTCTTGAAATCAAACTCCTCGAAGGTGAAATGCTCCTTTTTCATATCCGCGTCCGTATTCTTATAGCCTACGGCCAGACTCAGTGAGGCATTGAAGAGCCAGTTGTGAGCAAACACCCAGTTGTAACTATAGCCGCCGGAAACGGAAATGTCGGTATAACGGATACGGCCAAAGAGCAGCGTACTGTCGAGCGCAAGGCTGGCTACATCAGTGCCCAGCTTCTTTTCTATCAGGTCGTCAAGGCTTTGCCAGTCTATCTTGAGGCTGTGCCGCGTATAGCCTATGCCGAGCAAGGCCGAACCTGCGTTGCGCCGTTGGACCGTACTCTGGCTGTACGCTGCCGGATAGGAGAATTTCTTGTGGTTGAAGATATAATAGAGATTGAGTCCCTTGATGCTTGCTGAAATGTTGGGGAAGTCGGTGTCCTTGATAGGACTCGTGTCAATGTCTTCACCCAATTTCAGGCTTTTTATCTTATACCCGCTGCCCGTTTCGCGCCAAAAGAAGTCGACACCTATCTGGTTACTGTAGAGACTTATATTGAAGTCTTGCTTGTTGTCGGCGTGGTGCATGTGCGAAACGTCGAGCGTATAGCCCAGGAAAATCCATCTCCACCCGAAGTAAGGGCCAATCTTGATGCTCGGTTTGGGGGCAAAGAGGATGCTCTGGTTATTCTTGTTGGCGATTTCGTAGAACTCATACGTGTTCGTGTTTTGCAGCATCAGCTGGAAGTTATAATGCTGGGGTTCCACGTAATTGGTATCAACGCGGCTGAATTCCTTGACAAAACGGTAGATGCCTTGCAGCATCCCTTTCTTTTGCGGGATAGAGTCCTGGGCGTTGGCGCAGAGCGCAAACAAGCCTATCGCCATCAGGACGATACGCTTCTTGTGGTTGATATGTCTGCAAACACTATCCCGAAACGCCATGTTTAATTGTCAGAATTTACCCAAAATACGGTCCATCACCCAATTTACCGGGGTTGCACTTACGCTTGTACATCCGCATACACCATATCCCTGCAGGTCTTCTATCACGTTCTTGATGATGGGCAGCTGGACGTAGGGCGGATTGGGAACCGTTATGTTCGTAGTTCCTTCGCTGGTAACTACCTTGATGGGGTTGTAAGTATATACGGAGAAAGTCATGGATCCGCGCTCGCCTATCACTTCGATGGCGTCTTCGCGGGCACTCTTATGGCCTACAAAGCACCACGAGCCGCTGCCTACAAGGCCGCTTTCGAACCTGAAACAGGCGCTAATCGTATCTTCGGCATCGTACAGGTGAGCCCGGTTAGAGCAATATCCGTGGGCCTTTACGATAATTCCGAAGAACTCCTGGAGCAAGTCAAGCTGATGTGGAGCCAGGTCATAGAAATATCCGCCACCCGCAATATCCGGCTGCAGACGCCACGGCAGATTACGGCCGGAGGAATAATCCAAATCTCGCGGCGGTACCGAATACCGCAGCTGCACATTCGTTATCTGGCCAAGCGTGCCGTTGTTGATAATTTCCTTGACTCTGCGGAAGTAAGGCAAGTAACGCCGATAATAGGCAACAAAGCAGGGAACCTTGGTCTCCTCGCTGATACGGTTGATGCGTGCGCAGTCTTCATAGCTGGCGGCCAGCGGTTTTTCTACGTACACCGGTTTGCCTGCCCGCATCGACATGATGGCGAAGGTGGCATGCGAGGAAGGTGGGGTTGCGATGTAGATGGCGTTTACATCAGGGTCGTTTATCAGTTCAAGCGCATCAGTGTACCACTTCCTGATATGGTGTCGGGTGGCATATAAGCGTGTCTTTTCTTCATTGCGACCCATAACGGCTTCTACGTGAGAGCCCGGTACCTCGTTAAAAGCCGGTCCCGACTTTTTCTCCGTCACCTCACCACAGCCGATAAAACCCCACGAAATATACTTCATTGTTCTCTGTCTTATTTCATGTAACTCTGCAATTCCTGGCTTTTCCGCTGGTTATATTCGGCAAAAACCTTGTCGAAAGCCTCGCGCTGCTCACTATCAATCTTGCCGAATGTCTCCAGTATGCCGAGATAATAGCTCTTGATGCGCTTCCGGAGTCCCCGCTGGTCAACGGCATTTCCACTCTGTGCCGCCGTGATGTAAGGCTGGTAGATATGGTCGATATCAGCAAACATCTGGGTTCTGACCTGCTCCAGGAAAGCCATCTTGGGATTTACGGGAGCTACGGGAGCAGTTGCGGCTTTCGGAGCGGGCTTCACCTGCTCTTTGGGAGCTGTTTGGACGGAATCCACTATTTCTGTTTGCTGCATTTCTTCCGGTTTTTTCCCGTCTTTTGTCGTAAACCAGTAAACCAACCCAACGACGACAGCAAGCAGGCAGGCTGCCAAAAGTATCCATCTGGCACTTAAACCGCCACGAGACTGGTCACTGTTCAGGGCATCCAGTAAGGCATCAACACCCATGTATCTGTCGGTCCTGCTGTAGCTGCAACATTTATCAATAATGGCATCATAGAATTTTGGGAGCCCCATGTCTTTCATGATAACACCCAATGAATAGATGTCGGAGCGGCCGTCGATAGAGAGCGTTTCGTCTTTCAGTTCAGGCGCCACGTACTTCGGAGCCTTAAAAGGAACCTGCAAATCGTTGGCATAAGCCATTCTGAAATCAATCAGTTTCACCCTGTTGCCTTGCTTGGTTATCAGGACATTGGAAGGCTTCAGGTTCCTGTGCACAATGTTCTTCTCGTGTATATACCTTAATCCTTCGGCAATCTGAACCACGACTGCCAGTTTCTCATCATCAGAAAGGTTTTCTTTCAAGTAATCGGCAAGCGAACGACCATCTACATATTCCTCTACTATACACTTCCCATATTCCGGCAAATCCACAAATTCCTTATACTTAATAATATAAGGACTGTCAAGTTTCTGCCCCTGCTCGAACTCTTTCTTCAACAAGTTCTGGTACTGGCCGCGCTCGCGATATTCCTGTCTTAACCCCTTCATGACTACAGGCTGGTCATCAGTTTGTGCTTTCATGACACGATAGATGCCACTCGCAGCCATCAAACTAAAGTTAGTATATTCCATATTCTACTTGTGTTTACTATGCAATTCACGGGGCAATCACCCACTGCCTCGACGAAAAAGGCAGTACCCGCGCTTGAAAATACAAACTTACATATTTTTTTTCAATTACGAGCCAAATCTTCATAAAACTTCAATCCGGGGGCATTTCTCCCCCTTCGGCTTTGCCGTTTCCTGCTGTCAAAGCCAAGTATTGAGCGGTTTTTATTGGGAGAATGAAAGAGAATACTTACCTTTGTACCTGTTATGAAAGAAAATGTTTTTCGACCCATGAGGCGTAAACGCCAGGAATTGCCCAAAGAAGTTTGTGAAGAAATTCTGCGACAAGGCACATCCGGAGTGCTTGCTCTTCTGGGAGAGAATGATTATCCGTATGCAGTTCCTCTCAGTTATGTGTATTGCGACGGGCATCTATATTTCCACAGTGCCCTCCGAGGCCACAAGGTCGATGCCATCAGGCAGTGCGACAAGGCCTCGTTTTGTGTCATTGACCAGGACTGCGTGAAGCCTAAGGAGTTTACGACCTATTTCCGCAGCGTCATTGCTTTTGGCAGAATATCCATCGTAGAAGATGATACGCACAAGTTGCAAACGCTCAGACTGCTTGCCGAAAGGTACAACCCGAACGACGAAGAAGGATTCCGACACGAAGTGCAGAAAGACTTCAACCACGTACTCATGATGGATTTTATGATTGAAAAACTAAGTGGAAAAGAAGCGATAGAGCTAACAAGAAACCGTCAAACAAACGAATAGAGAAATGGAACACCTGCCCAAAGACATACCGATGCTGGTTTCGGCCATCAATTTTTTGCTGCGCGACGAGGAGTTCGATACCCTCGAAGAGATTTGCTATGCCTACGATGTCGACAAGACTGCGCTGGTTGAGCGCCTTGCAGCTGCCGGTTTCGAGTACAGCACAGAGAACAAACGATTTTGGTAACATAACATCCGGCCCTCGTCGAGCACGTTTTAAGCCTCGACATTATAACTAATTATGAAACAGAAACTTCTGTTTATATGCTTAGGTAATATATGCCGCTCGCCCGGAGCGCATGCTGTCATGCAGAAAATGATTGAACAACACGGCTTAACCGACCGCTTTGAGGTTGATTCTGCCGGCATAGGAGACTGGCATGTGGGGCAGCTGCCCGACAAGCGGATGATGAAGCACGGCCAAAAACGCGGCTACGACATCAGTCACAGAGCACGCCAATTTAACCCAAAGACCGATTTCGACCGCTTTGATTACATCTTCGTCATGGACAACGATAACTATCGCACCATCACATCCACGGCCCGCACCGCGGCTCAAAGAAACAAAGTACGCAAAATGGCGGACTATTTCGCTGAACATGCGGATGCGTCTTCGGTTCCCGACCCCTACTACGGAGACGGCGAAGCATTCGAGTTGGCGCTCGACCTGATAGAAGACGGCTGCCGCGGTATTCTCCGTTCGCTGAACAGCAGGATAAAGATGGTCATTCTGGACTTTGACGGAACCCTCGGCGACACTAACCGGATTATCGTCGACACCATGATGGCAACCTTCGACGAGATAAACTTGCAACGGCCGACTCGTGACGTTTGCCAAAGCACCATCGGCCTACCGCTGGCCCGATGCTTTGCCGTTGCCATGCCATCGCTTACCGACAGCGAGGCCGAAAGGTGTGAAACGACCTACCGAAGGATATTTTCAGAGAACCGAAAGCCCGGAACGGTGCCGCTCTTTCCGCATGTCATGGAGACGTTACGCCAGTTGCACCGCCACGGAACAATCATAACGATAGCCAGCAGCAGAGGCCACAACACGCTCATGGAGTTTGTCCGCGAATTGCAACTGGAGCCACTGGTGAGCTTGGTGCTCGGGGTTGACGACGTTGTTCGGCCCAAACCCGATGCCCAGCCGGTACAACTAACCCTGCAACACTTCGGGGTGAAGCCTCAGGATGCACTCGTAGTAGGCGATACGGAATATGATATCCTAATGGGAAAGAATGCCGGTTGCAGAACCTGCGGCGTAACTTATGGCAACGGAAGTCTACAAGAACTGCAACAAGCGGGGGCTACCTATTTAATTGATGATTTCAGCGAGCTGCTCGGGCTCTAAGCTGTAGCAAGCCGGCAGATGTGCATGCAACAGGCGGAAATTTGCCAATAAAGTCACACTTTTTAGCCCTCAAGCCGTAATTTAACACTAATTATTGTGGCTAAACCAATTTATTTGGTTACTTTTGCATCCGAACATAGGGGCATAGCCCAGTTGGTTTAGAGCGCTGCAGTCACATTGCAGAGGTCATCGGTTCGAGCCCGATTGTCCCTACCCTATCTCACATCCCACTTTCCTGACAAGAAGATACAGCCTTTCTTGTCAGGATTTATTGTTTTTGTACGGCCCTTCCGTCTTGTCTTTCATAGTTTCAACGATGTTTACAAAGTGCTTTTGCCAATGCAACTTCACGTTGATTTCCGGATGTGAAGCCGCAAAAAACAAAGTTTGTTGGTTTTTCACAACTTTTTGAAAACCAGCTGTTTACGGCCAACAATCGTTGAAGAACAGATAAAAAGAAGCCCGTAGAACCCCTTGAAAGCATCATTTTACGTTGCAATGCGGCAAAAACTGCCTGCCGAAGCATACTTACAGCGTTGCTGAATGATAGCTCCAAGGAGGCAAAAGCTATTTTCCAAGCGTGCCAAAGGACACAAGCAACAATCTTGCATGTCGGTTTCAGGCCATTTGTCCGCTGCAAGCAAGAGTTGCGAAGCATGCTTTTTCGGACATTATCCGTACAAATCAAGTCGGCAAAAGGCCGGCAAACGGCAAAGCAGCCGCTGCAATCAGTCAAATAAAATGGTGCCGTTTCTGCTTCAAAAGCAAAGATTTCTGTGGCCGAAAACGGTGTTTTCGGCCAAAAAACTGTAACTTTGCAGGAAAACAGACAATATGAAATACCTCATCATCTCCGATATACACGGGTCGCTCCCCGCCCTGGACAGCGCCTTGCAGTTTTATGCCGACCGGCGTTGTGACATGCTCTGCATCTTAGGCGACATACTTAATTACGGCCCGCGGAACACCATTCCCGACGGGTTGAACCCCAAGGAGATTGCCAAACAACTGAATGCTATGTCCGACCAGATTGTGGCCGTGAGGGGAAATTGCGACTCGGAAGTAGACCAGATGCTGCTGGATTTCCCCTTGCTGCAGGACTACATGCTCCTGGTAGACGAAGGCAAGAAGCTCATGCTTACCCATGGACACGTCTACAACAAAGAAGTTTTGCCGCCCGGACGGTTCGATGCCGTCTTCTACGGGCACACCCACTTGTGGGAACTCTACACTGACGGCAGCAAGGCCGTGTGCAACACCGGCTCAGTCACCTTCCCCAAGGGCGGCAATCCGCCCACCCTGTGCACCTATGAGGGCGGACTAATCAGCATGTTCACCCTCAACGGCGAGTTATTGTCAACCCTAACCATCTAAAACTTCATAACATGTCACCAGCCCTACTTTATGTGCTCATCGCCGTTTTCCTGCTTCTTGCCATCGCCTTGGTGTGGTTCGGCCTCAAAACTTACCTCGACATGAAGAACCATGCCAAGCTGCGACAACAGAAACGCGAGGAGATTAAGAACCGCATCATGCGCCATTAACAGGCGCTGATGCCTGCGGTTGGCGTGTTGCCGCGGCTGACCTGCTTCCGGATTGGCTGCAGGCGGCAACACAACACACTGCCAAAAGAAAAACAAACATTTTCTTTTGGAACAAGAAGATATTTCAACTTTTTTTGTTAGATTTGCATACGACGGGTTCAACTTTGCGTATGCAAGGTTTCTGCCTGCCTGAAAAACCTAAGAACTAATTGGCAATTCAAACCTATGGAGCCTAAACATTATGATGAGTTTTTAGCTGAGGTCAGCAGCTATATACCCAAGCAACAAATTTATACTGACGAGTTACGGACGCTTGGCTGGGGAACAGATGCAAGTTTCTACCGCATGATACCGAAGATGGTTATCCGCTCCGACGGCGAAGAGCAGCTGTCACGGATCGTAAAATCGTGCCGGGCACACAAGTTGCCTTTCACTTTCCGCGCTGCCGGAACATCGCTTTCAGGCCAAAGCGTGAGCGACTCAGTCCTGATAGTGGCCGGCAAGAACTGGGAGAAATACGAGATTGCACCCGACCATAGCAGCATCACGCTGCAGCCGGGGCTTGTAGGCGGAAAGGTGAACCAGTTGCTGAAACCTTACGGCCGGGTGTTTCCGCCCGACCCGGCCTCCATTGGCAGTGCCATGGTTGGCGGCATAGTGTGCAACAATGCGTCGGGTATGAACTGCGGTGTTCATGCCAACAGCGACCGTATGTTGATAAGCGCACGCATCATTCTGACCGATGGCACGCTGCTGGATACGGGCAACGAGGACAGCAAAGCTGCCTTCAGGCAGAGCCATCCAGAGTTTGTACAAGAGATAGAAAGAATAAGAGATAACGTAAACTCAAACAAGGAGTTAAGCGAACTGATAAAACACAAGTACAGTATCAAGAACGTTACGGGGCTGAACATTCGCCCCTTTGTTGCTTACCATGACCCGTTCGACATCATCGCCCACTGTATGGTGGGCTCCGAAGGTACGCTCGCATTCCTCGCCGGCGTAACGATGAAGACCTTGAAAGAGTACGATTACAGGGCTTCTGCCATGGTCTACTTCTTCACAATGAAAGAAAGTTGCGAAGCCGTTGTGGCACTCAAGCAGCTGAAAGCATCGGCTGCCGACCTGGAAATGAGTGCGGAAGACTTGATGGTAAAGAGTGCCGAAATGCTTGATTACATGTCGCTGAGCAGCGTTGACGACCCGGTTTACCTGCGATACAAGAAAGAAGTAGACGCAGGAAACATCCCCGGCGTGGCTCCGGGCGACTATCATAACCTTACGGCCATACTTACTGAGACCAAGGCTATCAGCCATGAAGAACTTCTTGCACAGATAGAGGCCATCAATACTTGCCTCGGCGCATTCCATTTGTATAAGCCTGCAGAATTTACCGAGGATCCAAAGGTCTACGGAAAATACTGGGCAATCCGCTCGGGTATATTCCCCTCGGTAGGCGGAACACGCCCTGTGGGCACTTCGTGTCTGATAGAAGACGTGGCTTTCCATATAGAAGACCTGCCCGAAGCAACCGTAAAACTCCAGCAACTCATTGCAGCGCACGGCTACACGGATGCCTGCATCTACGGTCATGCTTTCGAAGGCAATTATCATTTCATTCTCAACCAGAGCTTCGAGACCTCGGATGAAGTGGCACGATACAAGAACATGATGCAGGATGTGGCACATCTTGTTATCGGAGAATACGGTGGTTCGCTGAAAGCCGAACACGGTACGGGGCGCAATATGGCTCCTTTCGTGAAGTATGAATGGGGCGAAGAGGCCTATGCCGTCATGAAGGAACTCAAACATGTGTTCGATCCCGAAGGCTTGCTGAACCCGGGAGTTATCTTTAATGACGACCCCGATTGCTTTGTCCGGCATCTCAAGCCATTGCCTGTGCTGAGCTACAATACGGACAACATTCCCGACGGAAGACAGTATCTGAAGCAGGAAGGAGAGGATTTCTCGTCGACCAAGGAGATGACCGACGGCGTGGCTGCTGCCAACAAGTGTATAGAATGCGGCTTCTGCGAAATCAACTGCCTCTCGTGTGGTCTCACCTTGTCGTCGCGTATGCGCATTGTCGTTCAACGCGAAATATGCAATCTCGAATTAACAGGCAAAGATCCGGAACGGGCACAGCGTCTTCGGAAACTGTATGAGTATTACGGTGACCAGACTTGTGCATCCGACGGGTTGTGTGCTACCTCGTGTCCGATGAAGATAAACACGGGACATCTGACCCACATGATTAGGCAAATGAACATGATAAAACGTCCTGCAGCCTACCGCGTTGGCAGATTTGCAGGCGAACACATGGCCGGAATAAAGAGCGGATTGCGTGGAGTGCTGGATTTGGCGAACTTCGGTCACACTGTTTTAGGGACTTCAGCCATGAGCAAAGTAACCAAAGGGCTGCATCAAGTCGGTGTTCCTCTATGGACTCCTGCCATGCCACGGAAAGAGAAACAGCCTAAAGCAGCTGATTTACAGCAGCCCATATCGAATTTGAAAGTTGTCTACTTTCCCAGTTGTATCAACCAGACGATGGGTCTCTCCAAAGGTGCTCCGGTCAAGAACTCTTTGGTTGATGAGATGTGCCAACTGCTCCAAAAGGGCGGATACGAAGTTATCTTCCCCCAAAACATGAAGCAAATGTGCTGCGGACAGATTTGGGAAAGCAAGGGAATGATGGATATCGCGGACAAAAAGAGTGCCGAACTGGAGCATGCCTTATGGGAGGCATCAGGACACGGGCGCTATCCAGTGCTCTGCGATCAAAGTCCGTGCCTGCACCGCATGCGTCGGGTGTTTACCAAGATGAAGCTCTACGAGCCGGTAGAATTTATCATGGAGTTCTTGAAAGACAGGCTTGTATTCCACCCAACGGACAGAAAGATTGCCATTCATATAACCTGTTCTACCCGCGAAATGGGTCTCGCAGACCAGTTCATAGCCTTGGCAAAGCTCTGCGCCAAGCACGTTCTGGTGCCCGATGGCGTAGGCTGTTGCGGCTTTGCAGGCGACAAAGGTTTCTCGCATCCGGAGCTCAATCGCTTTGCTCTGCGCAAGTTACGGCCTCAAATAGAAGAGCAAGGAATAGAAGTTGGCTATTCCAACAGCCGTACTTGCGAAATAGGACTCCAAACAAACGGAGGTGTGCCATACATGGGAATTGCCTACCTTGTCAACGAGTGTACGGAAGCCAAGCAATAGACATTGTTTCTGGCTATGCCAAACGGAAAGACCTCCTTGCCCGGAATTAAAATGGCAAAGAGGTCTTTATTGTTGATTGAGGTGTACAAACTCTTCAATCGCCTGTACCGATGTGAAATTCTCCATTGCGGTCAATGAACCCTGTTACCCCGTCTTTTATGGCTTCAAAGTACGGGTACTCATCACGAAGGGAGATATCGTCATAAATGAAGTCGGCCACCACTGTGTCATTGCGGTCTGGCAGTATGAGTCCCAGCTTGCCGTTCTTCTCGGCTATGATGGGCATCAAGGTCAAATCGTCTACATATATATAAGGTGTACGGAGAAATTCGTACTCGGGATGAACCAGAATTTCGCCTTTATGGTCCTTAATCCCGAATTTTCCGTTTTCCTCAAAGACTTCGTGATACTGAATATATTTGTCCTGAATACGATGCAGATAATAAACCATCTTGCGCTTGTTGTTGACCAGTTCGAGCAGATAACTGAAGGTATCGGTGTAATTGGCCATTGCTCTTGTGAGCACCAATTTAAAGTCCAGACCGTTCAGAACCTTTCTGTTCAGGTCGATGTAACGGGCTATGGCTTCTTCCTTTTCAGGGACAGAAAGCGTGGACAGCTTCTCCTCGAACTTGAGCATCATGGCCTTGCTGCCCGACATGCCTTTGATGTACCGGTGAATTTGGCGCCCCATCTCGTCACATACAAACTTGTCTATTTGCTGCTCTTCTATTGGGTCTATGTATTCTATATTAAAATTGTCTTGTGTAATCATGGAAACCTCCTATTTTCAGCAAAGGTAAATAATCTCATCGAATTACACAAATTTTCTGATTGATAACTTTCAGGAGTTGCATCATTCAGAAGTAAAACCCTTCGGTAAACCAATTATTTGCACTACCTTTGCAAATAAAACCGACAACAATGGAAATCAAGAAGTCAGAATTCGTACTGTCAGCTCCCACGGTGAGCCAGTGTCCGAAAGATAATAAACCGGAGTTTGCTTTCATCGGAAGGTCGAATGTGGGCAAATCGAGCCTGATTAACATGCTCTGCAATCACAAGGGACTTGCCAAGACGTCATCAACGCCGGGCAAAACGCTGCTTATCAACCATTTCATCATCAACAACGAATGGTATCTGGTCGACCTTCCGGGCTACGGCTATGCACAACGTTCCAAGTCGGTAATGGCAAAGTTGAGGCAGATGATAGACGGGTATATCCTTCAAAGACCCCAACTGGCGAATGTGTTTGTGCTGATTGACATACGGCATGAGCAACTCCAAATAGACCGCGAGTTCGTAGATTGGCTCGGAGAAAGCCAGATTCCGTTCTGTATTGTGTTTACGAAAGCCGACAAACTCACGGCAGGCAGAGCGAAACAGAATGCAGACAAATGGCTGGACAAGCTGAAGGACCGCTGGGAAGAACTGCCCCCATACTTTATTTCGAGTTCAGAGAAGAAGACCGGACGCGACGAAATACTCGATTACATACAGGAAATTTACAACTCAATGAACGAAGAATAGCTTTCGGAAAGCTTGTATCCGGCCTTTTTACAAACATATTTCCGCAGGCGGTACGGGCTTTACCGAACCGCCTATAACCCATCCTAAAACAACAATGGCAGGCATTCCATATCTTGACGTACAAAATCTTACCAAATCATTCGGGGTAGATGTGCTCTTCAGCGACATTTCCTTTTCGATAGCCGAGGGGCAGAAAGTTGGTCTCGTTGCCCAGAACGGCACCGGGAAATCGACGCTTCTCTCCATCCTCTGCGGCATAGAAAGCGCCGACAGCGGCTCCATCGTATATCGCAACGGCATCCGGACAAGTTTCTTGGAGCAGTCTCCGCACTTCAACCCGCAGGAGAGCGTGCTCGACGCATGCTTCAACCACGAGGGAAATCCGGACAAGATTCTGAAGGCAAAGCAAATACTCACGCAGCTGAAAATAGACAATCTGGAACAGCCGACAGGCGAATTGAGCGGCGGACAGCAGAAACGCGTGGCTCTTGCCAACGCTCTGATAACGGAGCCCGACATGCTGATGCTCGACGAGCCTACCAACCATCTGGACCTTGAGATGATAGAATGGCTCGAAGGCTATTTGGCTCACGGCAACAAAACGCTGCTGATGGTTACACACGACCGCTACTTTCTGGACCACGTCTGCAACGTGATTCTTGAGTTGGACAACAAGAGCATCTACACTTACAGGGGCAATTACAGCTATTATCTGGAAAAGCGGCAGGCACGCATAGACAATGCACGGGCCGAGATTGCCCGCGCCAACAACCTGTACCGCACGGAGCTGGAATGGATGAGGCGCATGCCACAGGCACGAGGACACAAGGCCAAATACCGCGAAGACGCCTTCTACGAACTGCAGAGCAAGGCAAAACAGCGCATAGAGGAACGCCTGATGCGCCTGAAAGCAGGCAATGTGTACATCGGTTCCAAGATTTTTGAGTGCCAATATGTATCCAAGCGGTTTGACGATAAAGTCATTTTAAACAATTTCTATTACAACTTTGCCCGCTTTGAGAAGATGGGCATCGTTGGCAACAACGGTACCGGTAAGTCTACCTTCATCAAGATGCTGTTGGGAACGGTGCCTCCCGACAGCGGAAAGTTCGACATCGGCGAAACCGTACGCTTTGGTTATTTCTCGCAGGAAGGGCTCACTTTCAACGAAGAACAGAAAGTGATAGACATCATTACCGACATAGCAGACTACATAGACCTGGGGAGCGGCAAGCACATGAGTGCGACTCAGTTCCTCCAGTACTTCCTTTTCTCGCCCGAGGAGCAGCACAATTACGTCTACAAACTTAGCGGTGGCGAGAAGCGCAAGCTGTACTTATGCACGGTACTGATGCGCAATCCCAACTTTCTGGTTCTCGACGAGCCTACCAACGACCTGGATATCCAAACGTTGCAGGTGCTGGAAGAATACCTGCAGGACTTCCCCGGCTGTGTCATCATCGTGAGCCACGACCGCTACTTCATGGATAAAGTGGTAGACCATTTGCTGGTATTCGAGGGCGAAGGAGTCATCAAAGACTTTCCGGGCAACTATACACAGTATCGTGAATGGTCGGCCTTGAAGAGCAAAGATACCGAGAAGCAGAAAGACAGTGGCAATACGAAAGAGAAACAGGATTACCACCACGATGCCCGCAAGCGTATGAGCTTCAAGGAAAAGATGGAGTTTGAACAGCTGACCAAGGACATTGAGGCTTTGGAAAAGGAACAACGGCAAATAGAGGAAGACTTGTGCAGCGGAAACCTTGCGATAGATGTGCTCACGGAGAAAAGCAAACGACTGCCCAAAATACAGGAGATACTCGAAGAAAAATCGATGAGATGGCTCGAATTGAGCGAACTCAGCTGATTTTTTACAGTCCATTTTCCGGTATGTTTGATTGCCCGTGCGAACTTTCGACAGGTGTCGCACGATTGTGTGACAAGTGTCAAATTCATGTGCGACACTTGTCGAAAGTTCCTGAAGGATATCTCCAACGCCATGAAAAGATACAGATGGAACGCAAAAAGGCGCGCAATCACACAGTGACTACACGCCTTTTGGCTGTTTGATGTTATCCAGTCAAGAAATACGGCTGAGCATCAGGAAATCAGAAAGACAGCTGAAAGCTATTTGCCTTTGATGAGGTCGACTACATCGTCTATTATCTTCCCTACTCCCTTGCCCGTGGTACTGTCTGTATTTGCCGTTACCTGTTCCTTCACCATCTTGCCTACAGAGTTCACTATGTGCTCCTTGACGGCATTGCCCATATCGGCGTCGGCAGTTGTATCTTCCGCCTGCGGGACCGCATCATCAGGGGCAGGCACCACCGTTGTTTGCTCCTGCCGGCTTGTGAAGCCTGCTTTCTGCAAGGCTTTCAGTATGTCGTCATCGTCGGCTGTAAACACCTTGCCAAGTACACCATAAGAAACGGTGCGTGTTTGGCCGCCAAACTCTGCCGTGGTTGTGGAGAACAGCAGATAGTTGTGGTAGGTCAGCAAGTTGTCAAGGGCGCCGCCGATGATGTGCTGCCCCAGCATCTTGTGCACCATACTGAACCCTATGTCGAATATATCATCCTCGGTTCTGTTGTCCTGAACTTTGTCGAGGGCTGCCCAAAGGTTCCTTTTGATGGCGTCCTCGTGTTCTCTCCTGTCGGGACGGGTAAAAGCCAACAGCAGCACTGCAAACAAGAGAAAGAAGCAGAAGGCTGTGGCAATTTTCCTTCCTGTATGGCTCTTCTTTCTTGGTGGCTGATTGACGTTTTCCGGTTGCTGCGGAGTTTGTGGGACGGTTTGAGACACCGCCTGCTCTGGAGGTGGCGGAGGAGTTGTGCCGTCGGATGTTGTGGTGGTACGAGTGCCGTACAGCAAATCTCTCAACTCTTTCACTTCCCACGCCGGAGTCCATTCCTTCATTCCTTCGGCCCAAACCAGCGTGTCGGATGTTATTTGCCTATCCTTCAGTTCGTAGATAGTAAACGGACCTTCCTGCTTGCCATTATTGACGATAAAGTATTTCATTTCTTTCGTATTTTAAGTTATCTTGAAGCTCTGAACGATTCCATGTTGTCGTATCGGCGTACCATCATTCGCGCATAAATGTTGCGAAGCCACAGGCGGTTGGTGGCTATGAACAACAGTCCTACAGCCAACATGATGATATAAGATGTGTTGAGACTTACCACGCTCTGCAGGACTGATACCAATGCCACGGGCACAATAAACGCTACCATCTGTGCAGCTATCTGGAAATAGTTGTTCTCTATGCCGCTCTTACTAATGAATTTGGTGTTAAGAGGGATGGTCTGCTTGTTGTACACAGCCATCTGGAAGAGGACGAAATACTGGAAACCAGCCGTAAACACACCATAGGAAAATACCATCAGAAGACTCCACTTACCCGAGAAAACGACTGGTAACATGAGCATAAAGGGGAAAAGGAGCATGACGCTATAGAAGCTGTACTTGGCATGAAACAGGGAGAGTATGTTCTCCTTGTGCACCATCAGGCCGTCAATATAATTGCCTTCCGTGCTCATGATCTTAATCAGCAGCACGCTGCCAAACACAACATAGTCGTATATACACCAGAAGTTGGTCATGAACTGCCCGTCGTAGACATCGGTAAACACTATCAGGACGCTGAACAGAAGCACTATCATGAATGCAGAAATGAAACTCTTTCGTGGGTTCTTGTTCCGGAGAATAGACTTCATCTCAAGTTTCAGATATTCGCCCTGTATGCCATATTTGTCTAAGAAAGCAAACTTCGAGACGCTCCGCAGTTTGGTGGTTTCAACATGAGCCAGCTCTCTCCAAATGTGTTTGTACTGCAACAGTCTGTTAATGGCTACAACACCTGCCAACAGCAGGAATACGACAAGGAAAGGCAAAGCGCTGCCATGCTCGATGGCTGTACCGATGCCAGACCACAGTTCCATTAATTTCTCGATGCCGGCATGCTGACCCAAGAATATTGGAGTAGCCAGGAGAGCATAGACGGCAATGGGAAGAAGCCACCATAACTGGCTGTCTACTATGAGTGTACGGACAATGGAGTACCACTGGCTGTCTAACATGATGAGCAGCCACCACAGGAGCAAGAACCCCACCGTGCACCAAACGCCATAGCTGAACAAGACAGCCATCAGGCAATAAGGCAGGAACAAGGCAAGCCAAATCAAGTATCCGCTGTTCCAGAGGGATGTGGCAATAAACGTATCGATGCAAGCATAGCGCGATATCGGCAGCAAGACGTAGGGCTTAATCAGCTGGGCGGGGGTCTGTTGCGCCATGAAGCGGACACCAAAATCAATCGGCAGGATGAACGGAGCCAGTCCGAACATCAGCTCCAATGCCGTAACGTCACTGCTGTCATTGGCTATCAGGGCAAACATGATGGCTATAAAAACGAGGTAGACTATCATGAGTGACCCTGCAATATAAACCATCCCTCGGGCAGTTTTGTTCTGCTCAAAGTTGACGGCACGCTTCCCGGCCAGCTTCCGATGCCTGCGCAGTGCGTTGAATAAGGCTAAAGGCTTCATCTTGATTAATGGAGTTGATGGGCGCAGCAGGCAAAGTTACCGTAAGTCTACCACCTCAGCAGAGGGGTAGTCTTTGGAGCGGAACACGAATAAACTGTCCGACTGGTTCTTTGCCTTGAAGTTACTGATGGCAATGGTTGTCCACGTTTTGCCTTGCCGCATCTTGACTTCAGTCGGAACGTAGCTCTTGGCGTTAACCATGATGTACATTTCCTGAACGCTCCTTTTCTGATTCTGGGCTGTCAGGTGCACCTGGTAGCGGGAGCCAAGCGTCTTGACACCCAGGTTGTAACCATTCTTATACATGGTGATAAAGGTGTAGGGGTTCATGCTCATCTTCTGAGCTTCGGACGGAGTAGAGACGTTTACCTCATTGGTATTCTTCATATAAGTCCATTGGGTTTTGCCATTATACCAGACTACAGCCTGCGGCGTGCGTGCATGAAACTTATTGCCCTTTATGTAAATGGTACCGGTAGTATTGCCATATTTGGCACTTGCTATCTTAAAATCGGCACTGGCACCTCCCTGACGGCCAACAACAGATGCGGCTTTATCAAGGACTGCCTTTGCCTGTGTTGCGTTCTGAGCATTGCCACAGAGGGCAAACAGCAGCATGAATGATACTAAAACAATCTTCTTCATAATCCTTTATCCTTCCTTAAATTATCTAATGTTTATCCTTTAACTTCTTAATCGCGCCAATAGTTCATTGAGTGAGTTCTCATCTTGAATAAGCACTTCACGCGGTTTGCTGCCTTGTGCAGAGCCTACAATTCCCGCAGCTTCCAACTGGTCCATCAGTCTGCCGGCTCTGTTGTAGCCTATCGAGAAGCGCCGCTGTACCATACTGGTGGACCCTTGCTGCGATACGACGATGGCATGGGCTGCTTCTTCAAAATACGGATCTATGTTGCTCATGTTGGCACCACCACCTCCATTGCCTCCCTGACCGTCGTCCGACGGTTCGGGTAACTCAACTGGAGCTACCGGGCCGGGTTGACTTTCAATGTAATCTGAAATGGTTTCTATTTCCGGTGTATCGACAAAAGCACACTGTACACGCACAGGCTCGCCGCCGTTCAGGAAGAGCATGTCGCCCCGCCCTATCAGTCGTTCGGCTCCCTTGCGGTCAAGAATGGTTCTGGAGTCAATCTGCGCACCTACGCGGAACGCCATTCGACCCGGAAAGTTGGCCTTTATGGTACCTGTAATGATATTAGTAGTGGGTCGCTGTGTGGCAATCACCATGTGAATACCTACAGCACGGGCCAGCTGGGCGATACGGGCTATTGGAAGTTCAACCTCCTTGCCTGCTGTCATAATCAAGTCGCCGAACTCATCTATGATAACTACGATGTAGGGCATGTATTCATGTCCCTTGGTCAAATCGAGCTTGTGATGAATGAATTTGTCGTTATAATCCTTGATTTTGTTGACTCCCGCCATCTTCAACAGGTCGTAGCGGTGATCCATCAGCTTACAAAGCGAGTTCAAAGTCCGCACCACTTTCTGCACATCTGTTATAATCGGTTCGTCCTCGTTCTCTGGCAGACAGGCCATAAAATGGGGCGCTATCTTATTATAAATGCTGAATTCAACTTTCTTGGGATCTATCAGGACGAACTTCAACTCATTTGGGTGTTTCTTGTACAGCAAAGAAGTGATGATGGCATTCAGGCCAACCGACTTACCCTGACCTGTGGCACCGGCTACCAGCAAGTGAGGTATCTTGGCCAAGTCAACCATATATACCTCGTTGGTAATGGTCTTTCCCAGCGAAATAGGCAAGTCCATTTTCGTTTCCTTGAATTTCTTTGTATTCAAAACGCTCTCCATCGACACGATATTCTTCTTCTTGTTAGGAACCTCGATGCCGATAGTACCCTTGCCGGGAATAGGCGCAATAATTCTGATACCCAGTGCGGAGAGACTCAAGGCGATATCATCTTCCAAGTTCTTAATCTTGGAAATGCGGACACCAGGGCCGGGGGTAATCTCATACAAGGTAATGGTGGGGCCAACGGTGGCCTTTATTTCCTTAATGGTTACTCCGAAATTGCTGAGCACTTCGACAATATGCGCATTGTTGGCCTTTATTTCCTCCATGTCAACTTCTGGCTTACCGTCGTTGTCGTAGGTCTTCAGCAAATCGATGGTCGGGTATTTATATCTTGTAAAAGGCTCTAACGGATTGATTGGAGTCTTTAAAATGTCCTCCGCGTTGAGTGTCTTCCCATACGCTTCTTCTTCATTGGAAGCCACTTGCACGGAAGTTAGCTTACCGTCGGAGTTGGTTTCCGCCTTGTCTTCCCGGGCCGCTGGAGTTATGGAAAGGCCAATAGGTTCATGCGAAGACTTAGCAGGAGCTGGTTCTGGCGTTAGGTCTACGACCGTGGAAGCAATGCTTTCGCTCTCTGACTCCGATGCCTCAGGCTTCTCTTCGGCCAGCTCTGTTTCAGCATTATCAGCTGGGTCGTCAGAAGAACTGTCCTTGTCGGGGCCGGTTGTCACCGAAATCTTTATCTTTGAAGATATGTATCCGATGGGGTTCAAAGCCTTGCGTATGACGGTAATAGTCTCTGCACTCAAATAAGTAAGGAATGCTATGGCCACCATAAGCAGAATGGCAGTAAGTCCCGGAGGACCCACCAGGTTCTCCAAATGCTGAACACAGAACACACCATGATTTCCACCAGGATTATAGACTTGGTCACCCATGATAGGAGCAAGGAACTTCGCGAAGGTTATCGAACTCCACACCATGACCAATGCCATGCCGAAAAACCACTTCCAGAGGTTCAGCTTGGTATAGGCCTGCATCAATTTAAGGCTTACAAGGATGATGAAAGCCGGTATAAGGAACGATGGCAGACCGAAAGTTGTATAGAGGAAGAAATACGAAAGAATGGCTCCGAACGAACCGCAGTAGTTTGTAAAAACCTGATGCGTATTCATCCATTCTCCGGGTCGCAGACTTTCAAGAAGACTCTGGTCTGCCTGGCCTGTTGTAAGAAACGACACCATCGCGATAATGATGTAGATTGCAACAAGCATGAGAACAAGACCAAGGATAAAATCCGTCTTCTCGTTCGTTTTAAAATTATATGATTTAAAACCGACCGCTTCACCTACATTCTTTGGTTTACGTTCAGATTTCTTTCTTGCCATTTGTCTTTACTATCAATTTTAAATGCAAAAATAGTGTAAAAAAGTCATATCCAGCCATATTTTCGCAACTTTTTCCTAATTTTGCAAATTGTAACAATAACGGGAAATGAAGAAAGTCATATACAACATTTTCGACAAGCATGCCATAAACGAATTACCTACGGTACTTTTCCCCGGAAAAATCATCGTCGTCATTAATCCACGAGAAGCAGAGAAAGCGGTTGATTACCTGCTTACAAGCGATATTTTAGGCATTGACACGGAGACCCGTCCGGCCTTTAAGAAGGGGCAAAACTACAAGGTATCCCTACTCCAGGTGTCCAATCGTGAGAATTGTTTCCTGTTCCGTCTGAACCATACGGGCATGACGCCGGCCATCATCAGGCTGCTGGAAAACAAGCAGGTGCCTATGGTTGGACTCTCTTTACATGACGACTTGCTATCACTCCACCGCAGAGCGGCATTTACTCCGGGCAAGTTCGTTGACCTTCAGGACATGGTTGGGGCCATCGGAATACAAGATTTGTCCTTACAGAAGCTCTACGCCAACCTCTTCCATCAGAAAATCAGTAAGCGCCAGCGCCTGACGAACTGGGATGCGGACATACTGACCGACAAGCAGAAGGCCTATGCAGCAACCGATGCCTGGACATGTATCAACCTATATGAGGAAATAATGAGGCTGAAGAACACCGGGGAATATGAGCTGCGCATGAGGCAAGAGCCACAGAAACTTCAAGAAGCCGAGTTGTGCAAACTGTAAAAATCTGTCAGATTTAAATCATTGAAACCATCTATACGCCACATGTATAAGCAGGTATATCTTAAAAAAGGAAAAGAAGAAAGTCTCAAACGCTTTCATCCGTGGATTTTCTCCGGCGCCATCCACCACATGGACGACGGCATTGAAGAGGGAGAAGTGGTACGAGTTATTACTGCCGGCGGTGACTTCATTGCCGTGGGTCATTATCAGATAGGTTCTATTGCTGTCAGAGTTCTGTCGTTTACCGATGTACCGATAGACGATAACTTCTGGAATGCACGCATACGCTCGGCGCTGAACGTGCGCATGGCAATTGCAGGAATAGCCTGCAATCCTGACAATGACACTTACCGACTGGTTCACGGCGAGGGCGATAACCTGCCGGGACTTGTCATCGACTGCTACGGAAAAACAGCCGTCATGCAGGCCCACAGCGTCGGTATGCACATGAGCCGGATGGAGATATGCAACGCTCTGGTTTCTGTAATGGATGGCAAAATTGACAATGTTTATTACAAGAGTGAGACTACCCTACCCTTCAAAGCCGACTTAGGACAGGAGAACGGATTTATCTACGGCCACACAGACAATAATATTGCGACGGAAAACGGGCTCCGTTTCCGCATCGATTGGCTGAAAGGACAGAAGACCGGCTTCTTTGTGGACCAACGAGAAAACAGGTCGCTGCTCGAAGCCTACGCCAAAGGTCGCTCCGTTCTCAACATGTTCTGCTATACCGGTGGCTTCTCCGTCTATGCCATGCGCGGTGGTGCCAAGCTCGTACATTCCGTTGACAGCAGTGCCAAAGCAATTGAACTGACAAACAGCAACGTCAGCATGAACTTCCCGAACGACAGCAGGCATGCAGCTTTTTGCGAGGACGCATTTAAATATCTCGATGAAAACGACGATAAATACGATTTGATGGTGCTTGATCCGCCGGCCTTCGCCAAGCATCGCGGCGCCCTGCACAATGCCCTCAAAGGATACACCCGGCTGAATGTAAAAGGTCTGCAGCGCATCAAGCACGGCGGAATTCTGTTCACTTTCAGCTGCTCTCAAGTTGTTACCAAGGAGCAATTCCGCAATGCGGTGTTCACTGCAGCAGCTCAGGCGCAGCGTAAAGTCCGCATTCTGCACCAGCTACACCAGCCTGCCGACCATCCCATTAACATTTATCACCCCGAAGGCGAATATCTGAAGGGCCTCGTACTCTATGTTGAATAAGACCGTATCTGATTTTATAACCCGGCATGAGTTAATGGATGGCAAGGGAAAATACCTCGTCGCCCTGTCCGGCGGAGCCGACAGTGTCGCATTGCTGCGTGTCCTTCTGCAGCTGGGCTATCAGATAGAGGCGGTTCACTGCAACTTTAACTTGCGCGGACAAGAGTCTGCCAGAGATGAGACATTTTGCAGGCAACTCTGCAACCGGCACCAAGTAAGCCTGCACATCGCTCACTTCGATACCCGTACTTACGCCAATCTTCATCATGTAAGCATAGAGATGGCCGCCCGCGAACTGCGTTACACGTATTTCGAACAGCTGCGCAACGACCTCGGGTTTGATGGTATCTGCGTAGCCCACCACCAGGACGACAGCTTGGAAACCATCCTTCTGAACCTGCTCAGGGGAACTGGCATACACGGACTCACCGGCATTGCGCCTAAGAACGGGTACATATTACGGCCGCTCTTATGTGTAAACCATTCGGCAATAATCAGTTATTTGGATAACATTCAACAAGATTATGTTACCGACAGCAGCAATCTGACAGACGATGTGCAGCGCAACAAAATACGTCTGAACGTCGTACCGCAACTGCTGCAAATTACTCCGGCAGCCATTGACAATATCCTGAAAGCAGCTGAACACCTGTCGGAAGCTGAAAAGATAATAACCGACAGCCTGGAAAAAGACATCAAGCGCCACGTTGTCTATTACCTGCAAGCCGATAACCGAGCCGACAGCCTCTCGGTTAGCATTGCCGACATCCGGAAATTCGCATCCCCCGAGTATTACGTCTGGTATTTGCTGAAAGACTTCCACTTCCCCGCCCCTGTCTCGCAGCAGATAGCCGAGAACCTTGATGCACCTTCAGGAACCATTTACAGCTCGAGTTCACACGAGGCACTGATAGACCGTGGCCAGCTGATAGTGGAACCCATAACGCCTCTATACCCTGAACTGACGATACCAGAGACTGGATGCTACCGGTTCAACGATGAGATTAAATTCAACGTTCGTATCGATGAAATCGGCAAAAATTATCAATTATCCAGGCGACCGGACGAAATTCATCTGGATGCCGACAAGGTTGAGTTCCCGCTTCACATCAGGTACGCCAAGGAGGGCGACCGTTTTGTACCCTACGGAATGACGGGAAGCAAGCTGGTAAGCGATTTTATGACCGACTTAAAGATGAATGTAATCGAGAAGCGTCACCAGCTTGTCCTCACCGATGCTGCTGACAAAATAGTTTGGATAGTTACCCGCAGGGCAAGTAATGAAGTAAGCATTCGAGAAACAACTAAGAAAGTGCTGGTTATTAATATCTTATGAAAGGTATTCCTGGACATGTTTGTCCCTGCTCCAGGTAATTGTCAGGAGCCACAACGTTTCCGAATTGCACTTTACTGGCAAAGCAATGCCTGCGACATATCATTCTATCCGGCTTGTTTGAAATGATGTCCGGCACCTGTATATTGCTGTTCTGAACCCTCTGCACTTATCGAACAACCGTTTTACCACTATCTGGTAAAGCCTTTACCACTATCTGGTAAAGCCTCTACATGTATCTGGTAAAGCCTCTACATGTATCTGGTAATGCCTCTACATGTATCTGGTAAAGGCTCTACATGTATCTGGTAATCACTTTACCAACTACCTGGTAAAGTCTTTACCACTATCTGGTAATTGGTTTACCACTACCAGGAAGGACTTGAAACTCTACTTCGTTTCGGTATTGTTGGCATGGAGGGCAAACCAAAAGAGAGCCGTTTCCCATTGCGGGGCGGCTCTCTTCTGCTTCCTATATGCGGGTGATACTAATCTAAGGCATCACATTCGTCAGTCCACATTCTGCTTACAGCGTCGCTCGGCATGCGCCAATCGCCGCGTGGCGAGAGTGTCACGTTGCCCACTTTGGGGCCATCGGGCAGGCAGCTGCGCTTGAACTGCTGACTGAAGAAGCGGCGTACAAAGGTCTTGAGCCAATGCTTGATGGTGGCATCGTCGTATTTAACGTTATTTTGACGGAATGCTGACTGGGCAAGCATGAATATCTTGTGCGGACGGAAACCATAGCGCAAGAAATAGTAGAGGAAGAAGTCGTGCAGCTCGTAAGGGCCTACGAGGTCTTCCGTTTTTTGCTGAATTTGCCCGTTTTCATCGGCCGGCGTCAACTCGGGGCTGATGGGCGTGTCTACAATATCAAGCAAAATGTCCGACGCCGTGCGGCCGTCAGCCTGTGCAATTTCGTTTTGCAGCTGCTTGGCCGCATAGCGCACCAGATAGCGGATGAGGGTTTTGGGAATGCCGCTGTTCACGGCGTACATGCTCATGTGGTCGCCATTGTAGGTGCACCACCCTAAAGCAAGCTCGCTCAAGTCGCCCGTACCTATCACCAAACCGCCCATCTGATTGCTCAGGTCCATCAAAATCTGAGTGCGTTCGCGCGCCTGGCTATTCTCATAAGTTACATCCTTTAGGCTTGCATCATGGCCTATGTCTTCAAAATGCTGGGTAACACTCTTGGCGATATTGATTTCGCGCATCGTGATGCCTAATGTCTGCATGAGGCTTACGGCATTTTCGTAAGTCCTGTCGGTCGTTCCAAAGCCGGGCATGGTGACGCCGACAATGCCTTTTCGGTCTAATTTCAGCTTGTCGAAGGCCCTGATACACACCAGCAGAGCGAGCGTAGAGTCCAGTCCGCCACTGATACCTATAATCACCCTGCTGCTGTTGATGTGGGCCAGACGCTTGGCCAAGCCCATTGCCTGAATGTTGAATATTTCCTCGCAGTCGGCACTCATGTCCGTAGATTGCGGCACAAAGGGATGCGGATTTACCGCACGTTCGAGCACGAAATCCGCTGTCGGGGCAACAGCCTGCTGGCACTTGATGATGTGGATGTTTTCGTTCCTCATCCTTCTCTGTGCATTGACAAAGGTTGTGTTGTTGCGCCGGTCGTTGCGCAGGCGTTCCACATCTATCTGCACTGCCGTGAGTTGCGGCTCCAGACAGAAACGCTCGGCCTCTCCCAACAAAATCCCATTCTCATATATCATGGCATTGCCGCCATAGACAACATCCTGCGTGCTCTCTCCAAAGCCGCTGCCGGCATAGATGTAGCCCGATATCGTGCGGGCACTCTGCTGGGCCAGCAGCGTTTGCAGATACTTGTGCTTGCCAATGAGCTCGTTGCTTGCGCTAAGATTGAAGATAAGGTCGGCTCCGGCCAGTGCCAAATGGTTGCTCGGAGGAGTCGGTGCCCACACGTCTTCGCATATTTCAACGCCGAAAGTAACGCCCTGGCTCGTCCTGAAAAGCTGCGGCTCGGGCGTGATGAGGGCGGTACTGCCGCAATATCTTATTTCGGTGGGGCGCAAATCCTGCGACGACGCGAACCATCGTTTCTCGTAAAACTCATTGTAATTGGGCAGATATTCCTTGGGAACAATGCCCAGAATCTGGCCTTTCTGAATGACAACCGCACAGTTGAGCAGCAAATCGCCAACTGCTATTGGCACGCCGACTATCGACACTACGTCCAGATGGCGTGTGTAATCAAGCAGCATCATGACTGCCGTCTCCGAAGCATCGAGCAAGAGGTTTTGCCGGAACAAATCCTGACAGCTGTAACCCGTAATTGAAAGCTCGGGAAAAACCACAATCTCAACGGCTTGTTTTTCGGCCTGAGACACGAGCAACTCTATTTGCTCCAAATTGTATTTGCAGTCAGCTACCTTAACACTCGGCACTGCTGCAGCCACTTTAATAAATCCGTAATTCATGACAAGTAGGTTTAAGTACATTGATTGAAGCAAGCTATCTGACGGTAACCTGCGTGGCACCATAGCCATACTCCTGGAAGCTGGCATCCTGGTACTGGTATTTCTTGTAACGGTAATTAAGCTCGTTGACGATGGCATGGCGCAACACTCCTTCTCCCTTGCCGTGTATAAAGACTATCTTCTGGCCTTTCTTGTTCTTATACGCGGCAAGCGTATCGCGGAAAACCTTGAGCTGATAGTTGAGGATGTCGATGTGCGACATGCCACTCGTAGTGTCCAATAACGCGTCTATATGCAGGTCTACCACAACAATATCCTCATCTCCTTTCCTTTTGACGAGCCAAGGGGTGCCTTTCTGCTTGCCATCATCGTAGCGGCTGACATATCCGGATTGGCTCCCGGCATCGTCGCTCTCGGCAGGCTTGGATTCGGCCGGCTTCTTGTACAACTCTGCCTTCAGCTTGTTTGCATCTATAACCAGTGGACGTGCGGGCACGTCTTTCTCTATAACGGTAAACAGCAAGGCAGGAGTTCCGAAGAAATCCGTAGGCTGGAACGTGTGCAATTTGTAGAATTTCACGCCGTCGATACGAAACTCTACGCTCACAGGCGGCTTCTGGATAAAAGCCTTGTCCTTCTTGTAAGCCAACAGATGGACTGCAATGTGTCTGATGTCGTTGAGATCCTCGTGTCCTATTTCTTCGACAAAGAGCTTTGTGTTAGGCTCAATCTCTCCACGGGAACGAAGCGACCAGCTCGCACCTTCGGCCGACAGATAGGTGTAATCCAGATAGTAATTACAGTCGTTTACCAAATAACACTCAAAGCGCGTATTGGTAGGGGTCTTTTCATCCACAGGTACAAAGGCCAGATAGCAGTTCAGCAGGTTACCGCCTTGCCGTTCTTCAACCGGGGCCCGGAATGAAATTTCTCTGTCGGCAGGCTCTGCATCAACAGCAGTATCTACCGCCTCGTCATAGCCATCGGACATCATGGCCTTGATGCTCTTGCCATCTCTTGCGAGCGGAGAAGTTTCCTTTTGAGCTGTACCTGTTTTGGAAGCTACGATGTTGGCTGTGTTATATTCGTTAGAATCTCCCACTACCACCACATCGTTGACGGGTGTTGGTATCTGGAAACCATCCTTATCCTCTACCAGTACAATGTTTTTTCCCTGAAAGCCGGCAACAACACCGCCGCCGGTTTCGCTTAGAAATCTTACCTTATCTCCTATTTTCATCTTTCGTTTTTCGTTATGTATGTTTTCTGCTGTCCTGTTTGTTCGTTCCGTTTGTGTCAGGGTATCAGCAAACTGCTGTCACCATAGCTCAAGAAACGGAAATCATGAGCCAGAGCATAGTCATATATCTTACGCCAGTCTCCATTCACAAAGGCGCTGACAAGCAGCAAGAGCGTACTTTGAGGTTGGTGGAAATTGGTAATCAACATGTTGACTATCTTGTACACATAGCCTGGAGCGATAATTATCTGCGTACTGGAATGTAAGGCTTCGAGTTCATTACGCGTCAGCCAATCCAGTATATTACTGATTGCAGTATGTGGAGTAACTGCGCTGCCACCAACTATGGCCAACCCAGCTCCGTCATGCTGCAACTCATAAGGCTCCCATTGGTTGATGTGCAGGTCTTCTTCGGATGCCTGAGGATTGATTTGCAACTTCACCCCCATGTAATAGAGACTCTCGAGTGTGCGTACGCTGGTTGTTCCCACGGCAATGGCATGACAGTCGTGAGCGAGCAGTTTCTCGAACGTATGCCGATGAACGACAATATACTCCGAGTGCATCTCATGCCCGGCTATCTCTTCACTCTTTACAGGTTTAAAGGTTCCGGCGCCTACATGCAGGGTTAACTCATCGCGTTCGATACCGTGTGCATCAATATTTTTGAGTACAGAGTCGGTGAAATGCAGCCCGGCGGTTGGGGCAGCAACAGATCCTTTAATCTTGCTATACACCGTTTGGTAGGTTGTTTTGTCGCTCTCCTGAGTTTGCCTGTTCAAATATGGGGGTATGGGGAGCTCGCCCACAGCATCCAGTATCTCTGCAAAGCTGACGGAAGGGTTGTTCCAATCGAAGTCGACCCAATAATTGGTGCCGGTAGATACATGTACGCTTCGCGAATGATTGAGTGTGGCTCGAAGATGGAAACGGTTCCCCTTTATCTCGAATTCACGCACGAGCGAGCCTTCTTTCCATTTCTTTAAATTGCCAATCATGCACAGCCACGAACAGTGACCTGCGGTTTGGAACATCAGTTCGTAGTCTACGGGGTTGGCCGGCTCCATGAGGAATATTTCTATTAACGCCCCGGTTTCTTTGCGAAAATGTATACGAGCCTGAATGACCTTGGTATTGTTAAATACCATCAACGCATGCCGAGGAAGGTAATTGGGAAGGTTGTAGAACACATCCTCGCTGACAACGCCATGTCTGTACAGCAGGAGTTTGCTGTGATCGCGCTCGGAAATCGGGAATTTTGCGATACGCTCATCGGGCAATGGATAACTGTAATCGCTGATTTTAATATATTTTGTTTCCACTGGTTATATGTATATAATGCTACCTATTATGGAAAAAACCATAATAAAGGCAAAAGTACAAACCACAACATCTATATCTACCAGGCTATAACCTGTAGAGGTATATTGTGACGAAATATAATTGATTTTAGGACTTACCTTATAATATAGCTTTCGATATATATAATAAACTCCACAAGCAACTGCACTGCCCCATGCAAGACCTACAATGATATCGCCCGGATAGTGCAGCCCCATGTACATGCGGGTCCAACAGCTAATTACAGACCACGTTATCATGCAAGCAGCAAAAATCCTGTTACGGACCAATAAGCAGAAAAACAATGCTATTGACATTGTGTTGGCGGCATGTGCAGAGAAGAAACCGTAATCTGTACCACGGGTGTTATTGACAATATCTATCGTATATTTGATAATGGGGTCATTGCTCGGCCTCCACCGTCCTACAAGAGGTTTTACGATGCCGTCGGCCATAAGGTCGGCTAAAATGACACACGTCACAGCTCCACCAATAGCAAAGGCTATCTGCAACATTGTTTCGTTATTCTTTACTATCAGATAGAACAAAGCTGCGTACAGTGGAATCCAGGTGTATCCAGAAGTCAGAATTTGGGCAAGACTATCTACAAAGAGAGAGTCACTCCCGTTGAAAACTTCCAATACAGTCCTGTCTATACTGTCTAATGTGGTCCAGTTCATCTGATTTTTACAGCTTTAATTGTTTGCAGGATGTTGTCAAATGTCTTCTATCTGATTGTTCAGAAGCCATCCTTCACGTCCGTCATCCAAACGGATGCCTCTCCATTGCTTCATGCTTCTGTCGGTCACGTTGACGCGAGTGCCTTCATGCAACACAAAGTCATCACTTCCATTCATGTCGGGTGTCTTCTTTACATTGACAGAAGGGGCTATCACTATGGCTCCATTTCTGTTTTCGAGTGTTGATTTCTGCTGATAGGCAAAGAGATTGCTGCCTGCAAACAACAAAAGAAATAATAAAGCGCCAAAGAAACCAACTTTACGAAGGGCAAGCTGGGTGGCGAAAAGATAGACGAGCATCAGGATTAGAGCTAAAGCAATAGAAACTATAGCAACTGCAGCCCAACAGTCTACGCTTGTGTAATTTACCAAAGCCCTGTACCATGTAACAAAAAACATCTCGCTTTCAGGGGTTATTTTGTCAATGGTTTTGCTGCGCGCAAACTCCAGATTGAACCTAATATCCTCGTCGCCCGGCGATAGCAAATGAGCACGCTCATAAGCCAGTACAGCCTGCGTGATATTGTCGCTTCGGAAGTAAGCATTACCCAAATTATAATAAAGGTCGGCGCTCACGCCTTTTTTCAGCAATTCCTGATAATCTTTGATAGCTTGCTGATAGTTGCCTTTCTTGTATTCCAAGTCAGCATCTCTTTTCGTTATAGCCGAACTGGGCAAAGAGAGGAACAACAAAAACAGCAAAAGGACGCCCGTAGCATGATGGCTTGCCGTTCGTTTTCCATTCTTTATGACGTTTTCTATCTCTTCTATTGCTGTCATTGCACTTTCAAAAGTCTTACTCATATTACCCGAAGGATCGCCAGGCGCATAGCGTTCGTATTCACACTCATCCAACGCACCGAGAAACTTCGTGATAGTTTGTTCATCAACAGCATGCTGGTGCAGATTTTCTGCAATATTCTCACGTGACAATTGCTCGACAGGCATGTTCAGTTTATCGCTGACATATCCCCACAAAGCTCTCATCACTTCGTCGTAAAATTCATTTTGCTTGTTTGCAAACATTAATCGGCTGGCGGTTTTCAATCGCTTTGTGGCAATCCTATTAGCCTTTTTGCCACGCATCTTCACAATATCAGCATTGTCGATGGCTCGTTGGCGGAAAATAACAAGTAATGTAATAAATGCTGCCAAGAGCACAAACAAAACAATCCAGTAGACAGTGCTGCCATAAAAGAATTCGTTAATGGCATGCAGTTCTGTTTTGCCTTCCTTAATGGCATGTATATCCTTGTTGCTGTTATCAGCATAATCGGATACAGCTTCACTCGTTCCGTCACCTTTAGCTACATTTACAGTAAATGAATTTGTTTGAATCGTCTTGTAGGCATTGGACCCTATATCGTAGTAAGTGAGCTTCACGGCCGGTATGGTAAAAGTGCCCTGATTACGAGGGACAGCCAGGAAATCATATACCATATTACCTTCTATACCATTAGCAGTCAACTTTGTCTTGTCTGTTACCTTGGCATCATACTTATCAAAGTCCTTGGGGAACTCAATTACCGGTTGTTTGATAAGTTTCAAATTACCAGTTCCACCGATAACAACCCTCAGAGTAATGGGGTCGCCAGCCTTTACCGAGGTCTTGTTGAGTTGAGCTGAAATATTAAATCTGCCTACTCCACCCGAGAAATCTGCCGGCCGATTGGGAAGAGGATCTACCTGGATATCCAACCCCGGCGCAACAATGTTGCGATGAACCTCCACGTATCCGGAACCTCCATTAAAGAATGCTTCAAACGGATCTACAGAGCGGTTTTGCTGGACGACAATTCCTTTAAATGTGATACTTGGAATGGTCAATCTGCCCGTCATTTGCGGATACATTACGTACTGACTCCATGTTACACACTTATACGCTCTGCCGTTCACCTGTTCAATATGGAAGCTCTTTTGCTGAGGCAGTTTCACCTCTTGCGTGTGAAATCCTGTCAGATCAGGCATCTTGCCTTCAAGTTGAGTCAAGTCAACCGTGGTGTACACTTTGTAAGTCAACAACACAGGTTCTTGCTCATGCACTCTCTTCTTGTTAGCACTTACCTTAATAAAAAGATCATTACCGGAAATACGACTGCCTTCGCTGCGTATGCCAGACTCGTCGTAGTCATTGTGCATTTTAGGCGTAACATTGTTTGCGTTGCGGGCGGAACCAGACACAGTAATCCTGATTGCTTGCGAAGATACATGCTTTCCGGCAATACGGGCATGAGCTGCCGGAATGGTATATGTTCCGTTTTTACCTGCATAGAGTGTATAGGTGTAGGTTATAGAAGATGAAGAGCTCGTGTGTCCATTAATCATCTGGTAACTCGATTGCCTTGACTCATAGGGGCCTGCTATGACCTCAATGGCCGACGGTATGTTGCCAGCTCGGAAATCTTCTACATCCTGAGTATTTATGGTATAGGAGAGGCGAAAGTTCTCTCCTAAAGCTACATGGTCAGGTGCTTGCACAGATATACTCTGTGCAACTGCCATCGTTGCTAATAAAACCAGAACGCTGAAAAGTATATATCGTTTCATATAGTCTCTTTCTAATTCTCCTTTGTTTTGGGAAATACTTCACTCATAAAGGCAGTTCTTTACCAATTCTTCAGCAGGCTTCGCTTTCGGGGCTGTTGCATGTTCTTCTTCAATCGTTGCTGAGTTGCTTTTTCTGCTTGCACTGCAGCATTGAGGAGTTGTTCGGCATTTTCCTTGCTCATCTGCTCCTTTGGTTGCTGTTCCTGATTTTGCTTCTGATCTTGGTTTTGCTTGTTCTTTTCCTTATCCTTGTCTTTGTTATCTTGCTTCTTCTTGTTCTTGTTTTGCTTGTCATTCTTCTGCTGGCGCTTACAAAGAGCCAGATTGTATCGGGTCTCATTGTCATTGGGATTGTTGCGCAGGCTCTCCTGGTAGGCTTGTATCGCTTGGGCATACATTTGGTGCGCTTGGAAAATTGTCCCTAAGTTGTGATAAACCATTGCTTTACGCCCTTTCCCAATTTCCAACTTACCAGCATTGTTATATTGAATAACTGCCGCCGAATCTTTTTGTTGCATCATTAAAGCACATCCCAAGTTGTACATGGCTTGAGAATTCTGCGGATTTGCCGTTAAGGCTTTCCTGTATTGAACTTCTGCTTTGGCATAATTTTGCATCCGATACAGTTTGTTTCCATTTCGTATGTACTGGCGGTCGCGCTGCGCGTATGACTGATAGCAGAAAGCGCATAGCAATATTACTAATATATATCTTATTTCTTTGTACATTTCGTTAATTTCTTACTTTTCTCTTATTGAAGAATTTGACATTTTTCAAAAGAGGATTCTTAGATTCCAAAACGCAAACCTCAATGATGAGCATGAGTAGAACCAATATACCCACAGCTTGGAACTGTTCATCGTAAGCGCTGTAAATAACACTTTGCGACTCGCCTGTCTGGAGTTTAGTCAATTCATCATTCAACTTCTCTTGTGCATCGCTTGTATTATCAACGTGTATATATTTCCCACTTCCAGCCTTAGCCACCTCTTTGCACATTTGTTCGTTGAGAGTTGTCATTACCGTCTGGCCGGAATTATCTTTCATATAGCCACCTTCAGCATCCGGTATAGGAGAACCTTTAGGGTCACCAACACCCAGAATGTAAACATTGATACCACGCTTTTTAGCTTCTTGTGCCGCTTGAATAGCTCCGCCCTCATGGTCTTCGCCATCAGTTATGACAATGATAGCTTTACCTATCTTGTCTTCTTGCGTGAAGCTCTTCATTGACAGATTAATTGCCTTGGCAATATCTGTACCCTGAGTTTCTATCAAAGATGGTTCTATGTTTTGCAAAAACATCTTGGCTGAAACATAATCGCTGGTTATCGGTAACTGAACAAAAGCATCGCCTGCAAAAACAACAAGACCTATTTTGTCATTAGTAAAGTGATCTACCAGATTCTCAACAAGCAGTTTACTTTTGTCAAGGCGGGAAGGAGTTACATCTTCTGCTTTCATTGAATTGGATATATCAAGAGCAATGATGGTTTCTATGCCATTCCGTTTCTCGTGACTGATTGTAGTGCCCATCTGCGGACGAGCCAACATTATGATAAGCAACGCCAAAGCTGACAGCATAAACCAGAACTTAACTGTTGGCCGATATTTGGAAACATCAGGCATCAGTTGTTTCAAAAGCTCGATATTTCCGAGCTTTTTCAGTCTGTTCTTTCTTGTTCTCCAGCTTGCCAGTCTTACCAATGCTAAAATTGGAATTATCAGCAAAAGCCAAAGATATATGGGGTCTTCAAATCTAAACATTGCATCAGTGGATTATGGAATTCTCCTTAAAACAGTATTTCTGAGAAGTATTTCTAACAGCAAACAAAAGATGGCGGCAAGTGCAAAAGGTTGATATGCCTCATATCGTTTGGAGAAAGTCTTCACATCCATCTTTGTCTTTTCCAGCGTGTCTATATCTTTATAAATCTGTTTCAGCTCGGCATTGTTGGTAGCTCTGTAAAAATTGCCTTGCGTGGTAGCTGCAATATCGCTCAAAGTCTTCGTATCGATTTCTACCGGGATATTAACATATTGTACACCTCCGGCAACGGGCATAGGATAACGAGCAACTTTGTTTGTACCTACTCCAATGGTATAAACTCTGATACCGAGGCTTTTCGCAATCTGAGCCGCAGTCATTGGCGAGAGATCACCCATATTGTTACTTCCGTCGGTTAAAAGAATTACGACCTTACTTTTGGCTTTACTGCCTTTTAACCTGCTAACAGCATTTGCCAATCCCATTCCAACAGCAGTACCGTCTTGAATGAGTCCTCGGGCAGCAATATCAGTGCGCACATTCTGGAGCAGGCTTATCAAACTGGCATGGTCGGTTGTCATCGGACATTGCGTGAAAGCCTCTCCTGCAAAGATGGTAAGGCCAATATTATCGTTCGGCCTACCCGATATAAATTCAGTTGCAACATCTTTGGCGGCCTCCATTCTGTTTGGCTTCAAATCCTCGGCAAGCATGGAAGTGGAAACATCCATTGCCAACATGATATCTATACCCTCTACCGTCTTCTTGTCCCAAGCATTATGGGTTTGTGGCCGAGCAAGGATGATTACAACAAGAATATAAGTTAAGCATCTCAACAACATCGGCAAATTGCTGATACGCATTCGCCAACTCTTAGGCGCATCGCGAAAAGCGTAAGTGTCGCTCATCCTGATGGTCGGCTCACTTCTCTTTCTGTATAGAAAATACCATAACACATAAGGTATTATCAATAGAAGTAGGAGAAAATATTCTTTATTTGCAAATTCCACTGTATCTCTATATTTAATATTCTTTTTCCGATGGCTACATAAGTTCTGCAGCGGTCGAATTGCTATAGGGTAAGCTCATACACATGATAAACGATGTAAGCAAGCAATGCCACAATAACGCTTCCCAATATGTAAATTGCAGCTTTTAAGGTTGTCCGTTCTTTCTTGGAACGTTTATCCTCCTCACTCAACTTCGGTACTACCTTTTCTTCGGTAGGTTCTCCTTCAAGTTTTGTCTCATCTATGAAGTTTATAGCGTTAACCAGGTTGAGGTCATTTTCGTTGATGAGAGTCGAGTATTTGGCAAACTTAACTAGATCCGCAGTTTGGAACAAACTCTTCAGTTCATCAATCATCTTCTGGTCACCCGTTTCCTTCAACCGGTCTATGATTTCAGCAGAGGTCATTTCCATTGCCTTGAACCCGAACCGTTCGTCAATGTATTGACGTAACGTATCTGTAAGCTTGGTGTAATAGGTTTTCTGGTCCTCTGATATCTGCAACTGCTCCGATTTTATTTTTTCAATGGAAGAGAGCGCTTTCTGATGCGGCAGAACCTTCTTGACAATCCGAATACGCGTGATGACCGGTTTGTTCTCACGCAGGCGAACATACAGATAGTAGCACACCAGACAAAGTAAAAGCAGCAACATGCTGAGCCAGAACAAGGGACTCCACTCGCTCCACTTGAAAGGGTTATCCTGTACATCCTTGGGAGGAAAGAATTGGTTCGGATGGAGCGTGTCTACATCTACCGTAACCACTTTCAGGGCCAGGGGATTGCCGACTACTGTCTTTCCGTTAACCTTGACCTTCATGCCGGGAATCGGATACAGATGCTCGTCAAAGCTGGTTAGGGTAAATGTCTTGCTTACTTTCTCTTGATTATTATCCATGGGCGTGGTGACAGGATCTGTGGATTCAAGAACCTCTACGCCTTGAGTGATATATTGCGACGGTTTAAACTGCGGGAATACAACTTGAGCTCCTTTACCGGCAATTACATCTATCGTAAGATGAGCCTGCTGCCCTATCATAATAGCAATAGAATCTATCCTCGCTTCTACCCGTGGTTGAGCGGAAGAAGTAAGTATTGTCACCCATAGAAGCAGAAACGGATATATATATTTCAACTTGTCGTTTGTCATTTTAGCATTCCTCTTTACAAATTTCAGGCTCGTTGCTTGAACAGCAGAAGCAAAGATTTGGCATAATCTTCGTTAGTGGCTACCGAAACCCAGTCAACATTACTCTTAGTAAAGGTTCTTGTGAGAGTTTCCTGGCGCTGCATCCAGTAACGGGTGTGAGCTTTACGCAGCTTGCTGCTTGAAGTGTCGATAAACGTTTCGTGACCTGTTTCCGCATCTCGTACCTTCATCAGTCCGATATTCGGTAAACTCTTGGCCAGAGGGTCGTACACCTGTATGGCAACCACATCGTGTTTGCGGTTGGCAATCTCGAAAGTATGATCGAAAGTTGGCTCAAGGTTCTTATTATCGTAGAAATCGCTCAATACAAAAGCTGTACACCGACGTTTCATAACACTGGTCAGATATTCCATCGCCATACCGATATCGGTCTTGTAACTTTCTGGATGGAAATCGAGCATTTCTCTGATGATATACAAGATATGTTTTCGACCTTTCTTTGGCGGTATATACTTTTCAATGCGGTCTGAAAAGAATATGACACCAATCTTGTCATTATTCTGTATTGCGCTGAAAGCGAGCGTTGCAGCTATTTCAGTTGTCAATTCACGCTTCATCTGGCGCGTCGTTCCGAAATCAAGAGACCCCGACACATCTATCAGCAACATCACCGTGAGTTCGCGTTCCTCCTCAAAAACTTTGATGTATGGACGATGGAAACGGGCTGTTACATTCCAGTCTATATCCCTCACATCATCACCAAACTGATACTCACGCACTTCAGAGAAGGCCATACCACGTCCCTTGAATGCCGAATGGTATTCACCTGCAAAGATATTCTGACTCAAACCGCGGGTTTTAATCTCTATCTTACGAACCTTCTTTAAAATATCAATTGTTTCCAATCTTCAATATTTTCTCCCGTTTAAGCCGCTATGCACATGGCAAAGTTTAGGGAACCTCAACTTTATTGATTATTTTGCTGACTATTTCTTCCGAAGTTACATTACTTGCCTCTGCCTCGTACGAAAGGCCAATGCGGTGGCGGAGCACATCATGTGCAACAGCCCGGACATCCTCAGGCACCACATAACCACGATGCTTGATGAAAGCGAAGGCACGGGCAGCTTTAGCCAGATTGATACTTGCACGCGGACTACCGCCAAAGGTTATCAAATCCTTCAGCTCTGCCATTCCGTAACGGTCCGGATAGCGGCTGGCAAAAACAATATCAGCAATATATTGCTCTATCTTTTCGTCTATATATACTTGGCTCACCACCTCGCGGGCTTTGAGTATTTCCTCTGCGGTGGTAACCGGAGTTACAACCGGCAGTTCGCCCTGTAAGTTCTCTCTGATGATGAGTTTCTCCTCTTCGATGGTAGGATAGCCTATGACAACTTTCAGCATAAAGCGATCCACCTGAGCTTCAGGAAGCTGGTATGTACCCTCCTGCTCTATCGGGTTCTGTGTTGCCATAACCAGGAACGGGTTAGGTAACTTGAAAGTATTCTCACCGATTGTTACCTGGTGTTCCTGCATAGCTTCCAAAAGAGCGCTCTGAACTTTTGCCGGAGCACGGTTTATCTCATCCGCCAACACGAAGTTTGCAAACACCGGGCCTTTCTTTACCTGAAAGTTCTCTTCTTTCTGGCTGTAAATCATGGTGCCTATCACATCGGCAGGCAGCAAATCCGGAGTAAACTGGATGCGGCTATAATCTGCAGCAATGAGTTGCGCCAAGGTTTTTATAGCCAATGTCTTGGCCAGTCCGGGAACTCCTTCCAGCAGGATGTGTCCATCGCTCAACAGCGAAATGAGTAACGAGTCTACTAAATGTTTCTGTCCGACAATGACGCGATCCATTCCACTCACAAGATTGCTGATGAACGCGCTCTGTTGTTCTATCCGGATGTTTAATTCGCGGATATCAATAGCTTCTGCCATAATTATTTATTCAGTTTATGTTCTATTTTGACGCAAAAGTACAACAATTAGGAGAGAGAGGCGAAAGATAGTATCTAAATTATATTAAAACAGCTCCCTATTTCCTATAATTTAAGAAACTTTTTGTTTGCTTTAAAAGATGTGACATTCAAGTTTGCTACTACAGACTGCTGGGCATGAGCATCAGCCAAACACATAGCAAAAACCATCTAAACATCTTTACAAAGTTGCCGTTGTATCAGAAAGTTTAAAAAGAGCCATAAACATGGAAAGGCCGACTCTGCAGCCGGCCTTTCACTATTTTTCAGATTGCATTTTCAATACATCCCTCTCAGTTCAGGTTCAGGCTCTCTTTAATTGCAGCTATTTTCAGCGCGCCTTCCTTGTCACAACGGTCATAGCATCCGGCGCACTTCATCTGGCCCTTAACCTCAAGATAGAACTTTATTTTAGGCTCCGTACCCGATGGGCGGACACTTACTTTTGTACCATCAGAGCAGAACCACTGAAGCACATTGCTGGTTGCAGGCATGTCTATTTTAGTCACATTGCCCGAGGCGTCCTTTTGTTCCAAGGTACTGAAGTCCTTCCACAGACAGATTTCAGAACCACCCAGTTCCTTCGGAGGATTATTGCGGAAGTTTGCCATCATCTGCTGAATTTCTTCTGCACCCGTCTTGCCCGGTCTTACAACATTGATGGTAAACTCTTTCGAGAAACCGTACTCAAGATAAATGTCCATCAAAACTTCGTATAAGGTCTTGCCTTGGTCTTTTGCCCACGCACAGATTTCGGCCAACAGCGACATGGCCGAAACGGCATCCTTGTCACGAACAAAGTCTTCGGCCAGGAATCCGTAGCTCTCCTCGCCGCCGCCTATATACTGCTGTTTGCCTTCAGACAAAAGAATTTCGCGGGCAATCCATTTAAAACCGGTGTAGCAGTCACGCATCTCGATGCCTGCCTTATCAGCAACTTTCTTTATGACTTCCGTTGTAACAATCGTCTTTACAATGAAGTCGGTGGGCTTGAGCAAGCCTTTAGCCTTGCGGTTGGTAATGATGTAATACAAGAACAGCAAACAGGTCTGGTTGCCATTGATGAGTACCCACTCGCCCTTGTCGTTCTTGCATGCCATGCCCACACGGTCTGCATCAGGGTCAGAGGCCATCACGATATCCGCATCCAGTTCTTTGGCATCGCATATGGCCAAAGCCAGCGCCTCGCCGTTCTCCGGGTTGGGACTCTTAACCGTCGGGAAATTGCCGTCCTTGACCATTTGCTCCTTCACGCAGTGCACATTGTCAAATCCCCACAGTTTGAGCGAGCGCGGAATTAGCGTCATGCCGGTTCCGTGGAGGGGTGTATAGACAATCTTCAGGTCGTGCTGCTTCCTGATAACCTCGGGGTCAATGCTGAGCGTGTGAATTTGATCAAGATATAATTTGTCAATGTCCTCGCCTATTATCTGGATAAGTTCTTCATTGGGCTCGAATTTAACATCCTCTATTTTCACCTTGTTCACCTCATCAATGATGCCCGTATCGTGTGGGGCAAGAACCTGGGCACCATCCTCCCAATAGGCTTTGTAGCCATTGTACTCTTTTGGGTTGTGGCTGGCAGTTACGTTTACACCAGCTTGACAATGCAAGTGCCGGATGGCAAACGAGCACTCCGGCGTTGGGCGCATGTCGTCAAACAGATAGGTCTTGATGCCGTTTGCAGAGAATATGTTGGCAACGGTCTCGGCAAAGAGCCGGGAATTATTGCGGCAATCGTGGCAAACCACCACGGCGATATCCTCTTTATCTTTGAAATTCTTTTTCAGATAGTTGGCAAAGCCTTGGGTAGCCATACCTACAACATAGATGTTCATGCGGTTGGTACCGGCGCCCATTATGCCCCGCAGGCCTCCGGTTCCGAACTCCAAACTCCGATAGAAAGACTCTATCAAGTCTGTCTTGTCTTCTTTATCCAGCATTTCCTGTACGGCTTTGCGTGTTTCTTCGTCAAAAGAAGGAGACAACCATTGTTTTGCCTTGGCCTCACATTGGGCAATGAGCTCTGATTTATTTTCCATACTATTAATTGTTTGTTTAAGTGATATATACCGCAAAGATAACAATAAAAATCGGTAATGGGTGCAGCTTTGGATATTTTTTTGTATTTTTGCACACCGTAAACAGCATATTCACCATTAAGCAATTTATTTGTCATCATGTATTTTACAGGCCTCATCATCGCCATTTCCACCTTTCTCATCATAGGCTTCTTCCATCCCATCGTCATCAAGACCGAGTACCGCTTCGGAACGCGCCCCTGGTGGCTGTTTCTTGCAGGTGGTATCATCTGCATTTGCGGTTCCGTTTGCATTGCCGACGAGATACTGTCCTCCCTCGTTGGTGTCATCGGAGCCAGTCTTCTGTGGTCTATCGGCGAACTTTTTGCCCAGAAGAAGCGGGTCGAGAAAGGCTGGTTTCCCATGAACCCAAAGCGCAAGAATGAGTATCAGCCCATAGACAAGGACGAAACCTTGTGCCCTCTGTCAAAGGGTAAGTCAATCTATGCGGCCAAAGATAACGAAGAATAGCTGCCTATGAAAACAGAGCTTATACTCATAGGCAAGACCCAGGACAGGCACTTGGACGCCGGAATATCCGACTATACGGAGCGTATCGGCCACTACATGCCTTTCGGCATCACGGTAATTCCCGAGCTCAAGAATACCAGAAACCTGTCGGAAGAACAACAGAAGGAAAAGGAAGGCGAACTGATACTGAAGCATCTGGCACCATCCGATACCGTTGTACTGCTTGATGAGCATGGTACCGAGTTCAGAAGTGTTGACTTTGCCGTATGGATACAGAAAAAACAGAACAGCTGCAAGCGCCTCGTTTTCGTTGTAGGAGGCCCCTACGGCTTCTCACCTTCCGTTTATGCCAGGGCCAATGAGAAAATCAGCCTCTCGAAGATGACATTCAGTCATCAACTGATCAGGCTCATCTTTACCGAACAGATTTACCGTGCCTGCACCATTATCAAGGGCGAACCTTACCACCACGAATAGTTAACTCCGCCATGGCAAAAGGACAGGAAACAAGCAATTGAGCCCATGCTGCAGCTTGTTACCTGCCCTCTCTTATTCATTCCTTAAACAGCCGCTGTGCAAACTGCAGCAGATACTGCCGCCAGTTGCACCACAAATGGCCGCGCGTGCTCTCGTGATACTCATACTTGAACCCCAATTTATCAAGCTGTTGCATGTATTCACGGTTGGCCTTATAGAGAAAGTCGTCTTTGCCAATAGATATCCAGTAAAGTTTATAGCCTACGGTTTGCAGTGTCTGCAGTTTCTGGTCCAGATTGTTATAGACCGGGTTAGCGGCATCGTCGGCACTGAAACGGATGCCCGCAGAGAACAACCCCATGTAATCGAACTTCTCCGGAAAGTTGGCCGAGATGTAGAGTGTGTGGAAACCGCCCATAGAGAGGCCTGCTACGGCACGATGTGCCTTGTCAGCCTTCACGCGGTAGGTACGTTCAATGAAGTTGATAATTTCGGGGAAAGCCATTTCATAGTCGCCGTTCTTGTAGTTGCCTTTTATCTGATTGGACATTACTGGGCGGAAGCGCAGGTTGTCTTTCGTTTCACCGGCTGCTGCCTGCACACCGAAGTTGCCATTGGGAATGACCACTATCATGGGTTCAGCTTTCTTCCGGGCTATCAGGTTGTCCATAATTCTGGCCGTCATGCCCAGGTCGAGCCAAGCCGTTTCGTCTCCCCCACTGCCATGAAGCAGGTAGAGCACGGGATAGCTGTGCCCTTCGGTCTGGTAGCCGGCCGGCAAATAGACGCTCATTCTGCGGTCGGTGCCCGCTTTGTCCGAATGATACCACTGCTGCAACACCGTGCCATGAGGAACGTCCTGCACTTGATAAAACTCTGCCGGATAGCCGTCAACGAAGAACATGCTGAAAATGGTTCCCACATCTCTTTTGGTAAAGGGGTTTGCAGGGTCCAATCCCGTTACGCCGTCGATGCTGAACCTGTAGGTGTACATCTCCGACGGCAGCACAGGAGTAGTGTACGTCCACACGCCGTCGGCACCTTTTACCATGTTGCCCTTACCGTCGTTGGCTTCCCAGTCGCCAATAACCATTACCTGCTGCGCCTTGGGAGCATTCAGCCTGAAAGTTACGCTGTTGTCGGAATTCACCTGTGGTGATACCAAGGTACCGTCCTTGAATCCTACGTTTTGCTGTGCCTGAACACCCAGCGCAAAGAGCAGCGCAGGCAGCAACAACATCATCCATTTTGTTTTCATTGCTTCAATATAATTTTAGTTTAGAGTCAGTTGGCAATCTGTTCTGCAGGGCATTTGCAACCTCTTGCAAAATACGCCCCGGTATATGCGCAAAGATAGCTTTTTTAGGTGAACTGACAAAGAAAAAGATGAAGAAACGGAACTTTTGACAAGTGTAGAATATATGTGTGACACATGTCGCACGATCGTGCGACATGTGTCGAAAGTTCCCGAAGCATAGCTTTTGGTATTATTCGGAGGGCAAAGAAGAACGGAAAAGGCAGTAAACAAAAAGAGGACAAGAGCTGTGCGCTCCTGCCCTCCTTTGCCTGAAGACACGGGGAAACTTAGATGATGCCCTGGGCCATCATTGCTTTTGCAACTTTCAGGAAGCCGGCTACGTTGGCACCTTTTACGTAGTTGATGTAGCCATCGGGCTCGGTGCCGTACTTTACGCAGTTGGCGTGTATGTCGTTCATGATATCATGCAGTTTTGCATCTACCTCTTCCCTGCTCCAACGCAGGCGCTCGGAGTTCTGGGTCATCTCAAGACCTGACACTGCCACGCCGCCGGCATTGCTTGCCTTGCCCGGACAGTAGAGTATCTTGGCATCCTGAAACACCTTTGTTGCTTCGGGGGTAGTAGGCATGTTGGCACCTTCGCTCACGGCTATCACGCCGTTGCTGACCAGTGCCTTGGCTGCTTCTTCGTTGATTTCGTTCTGGGTTGCACAGGGGGTTGCTATGTCTCCTTTCTCAAACCACGGCTTGGCACCCTCCACGTATTTAACGCCATACTTCTCGGCATATTCGCGTATGCGGCCGCGCTCAATGTTTTTGAGCTCCATGATGTAGGCAAGTTTCTCTGCGTCAATGCCGTCGGGGTCGTAGATATAGCCGTCAGAATCGGAGCAGGTCACCGGCTTTGCACCGAGCTGGATGAGTTTTTCTATTGTGTACTGGGCAACATTGCCGGCACCGGAAACGAGCACCGTTTTGCCTTTGAGGTCAATGTTGCGGGTCTTGAGCATGTTCTGCAGGAAGTAGATGTTGCCGTAACCTGTAGCTTCGGGGCGGATGCGCGAGCCTCCGAACTCCTGACCTTTGCCCGTCAGGATGCCGCTAAACTGGTGGGTCAGCTTCTTGTACATGCCGAACATGAAGCCTACTTCACGGCCACCCACGCCGATATCGCCGGCCGGAACGTCCTCATCGGGACCGATGTGGCGGTAGAGTTCTATCATAAAAGCCTGACAGAAGCGCATAACCTCGGCGTTCGACTTGCCTCGTGGCGAAAAGTCGGATCCACCCTTGGCGCCACCCATGGGCAGCGTAGTCAACGAGTTCTTGAATGTCTGCTCAAAAGCGAGGAACTTTAAAATAGACTGGTTCACTGATGCGTGGAACCGGATGCCGCCCTTGTAAGGACCAATGGCATTGTTGTGCTGGACGCGATAGCCCATGTTTGTCTGCACGTTACCCTTGTCATCAACCCAATTGACGCGGAACTGGATAATTCGCTCGGGGATGCACAAACGCTCGATAAGATTTGCTCTCTCAAATTCCGGATGCTTGTTGTACTCATCTTCGATAGTTCCTAACACCTGACTAACTGCCTGAATGTACTCAGGCTCATTGGGGAATCTGCGCTGGAGATTCTCTACAACGGTTGTTGCTTTCATAACTTCTTTTGCTTTTACGGTTGATTAAACTTTCTCTACGTTGCAAAGGTACATATAATTATCTAATTACAAAACAAAAAGTAGTTTTTATATCGTATTTGGTGTGATTTTGTTAGATAATCAGCATAAATATTAACGGATTAGTATATTTCTCGCGTTTTTGCTGTCTCAAAAGCATGGACGGCCGGAGAAGTGAAGCTGCTGGTTATGTATCAGTGGCAGAGAATGAGCTTCAGGGAGAACGAGACGGGAAATAAAAAAGGGAACCACCTGAAGATGATTCCCATTCGATAAGGTATATACCTTATTATATAAATGCGTCTCGTATTTATTCCGTGGCTTCATTGGTAACTGTGGTCTGACCTCCGGAATTATCATTCCGTTCGTTTCCCTTGCCATGCTGGCGCGAACGCCGTCGCCGGTTCTGACGATTGTCTTTGCGGCTGTTCCCTTGACCGGAATCTGCAGCTGTTCCGGCTTTTGCTTCCAGCGGTGCAGTGGTACCCTTGTTACTGCGGTTTCCGCTTGCTTTACGGTCATGTCCTTTTGCTCCATGCCCCTTGCCACCTCTGGCAGATTTGCCCGAAAAACGCTGCCCTCTCATCGGCTTGCTAAGCGACCTGTACTCGGGGCCGTCGCCAAGTTCTGCGGGAAGCGGCGTCTTGGTTATCGTTTTTTCCAGAAATCTCTCTATCTGCTGGAAGTAGAACATGTCATCCTCGTTCACAAAAGTAATGGCTGCACCGTCGCGGTCGGCACGTGCCGTGCGGCCTATACGGTGCACATAGTCCTCTACATCGTGGGGCACATCGTAGTTAATGACCACGGCAAGGTCGTCGATGTCAATGCCTCGGGCCAAAATATCAGTTGCAACCAGCACATCGAGCTTGCCGCTCTTGAACCTGAACATCATTTCGTCGCGCTCTGCCTGTGTCAGGTCAGAGTGCATCTCGCCACTGTTCACGCCCATCTTGCATAAAGCGCGGTTAATGTCTTTTACCTTGGTCTTCTTTCCGGAGAAAATGATGACGCGCTTCATGTCCTGATGCTTGAACAGTTCGCGCAGCACGCCCAGCTTTTGCGGCTCATAACAAACATAGGCACTCTGCTGTATCTTCTCTGCGGGCTTGCTGACTGCCAACTTTATTTCAACAGGATTGTGGAGCAAGGTCTTGGCAAGCTGCTCTATCTTTGCCGGCATGGTAGCCGAGAACATGATGGTCTGGCAGGTACTGGGCAAGTGTTTGGCTATGGCGAGAATATCTTCCGAGAAGCCCATGTCGAGCATGCGGTCGGCCTCATCCAGGATAAAGAACGAGACTTTGCTCATGTCTACATTGCCCAAACTCAAGTGAGAGATAAAACGACCGGGCGTTGCAATAATCACATCGGCACCCAAACGCAGTGACTTTATCTCCTGGTCATAGCGGTTACCGTCATTACCGCCGTACACGGCAACGCTGCTCACGCCCTGCAGATAATAGCCGAAGCCCTGCATGGCCTGGTCTATCTGCTGGGCAAGTTCGCGTGTGGGCGACATGATGATGCAGTTAATGGCATCTTTGGGATAGCCTCCGTCATCGAGTTTTGACAGGATGGGCAACAGGTATGCTGCCGTTTTACCGGTACCTGTCTGGGCAACTCCCAGCACATCGTTACCTTTCAGAATTTCCGGAATACACTGTTCCTGTACCGGAGTACATTCATCGAAGCGCATGTCGTACAACGCGTCCAGTACGTTATCATTTAAATCTAATTCATCAAAATACATAATTCAAAATTTATTTCCTCCTCACATTGTTTATAAAACTATCTTGGAGCCTTGCGGTAGCAGAAATACGCCACAATGGCAAAGATGATATTGGGAACCCACGCAGCCAATATTGGAGGGAAATTGGCCTGAATGGCGAAGCTGGAAGATATGGTTTGCAGCAGTATATAGGTGAAACTTAAAGCCAAACCTATGCCCAGGTACATGCCCATACCGCCTTTGCGTTTCTTGGAAGACAAGGATAAACCGATGATGGTAAGAATAAACGAGGCAAACGACGAAGCTATGCGCTTATGGTATTCAACCTGATACTGCACCACATTGCTGGAACCGCGGTTTACTTGTTTGGAGATATAATCGCGGAGTTCGGGACTTGTGAAAGTCTCCTGCTGGCCTTTGGAATACACAAGATCTGTAGGCTCTATCTGGATAACGGTATCTCTCTGGGCGCCGCTTGTAATGTGCTCGCGCAGTCCACGCATCTCCCTTATCTTCCAGTCGCGCAGAGTCCAGTGATACTTGCTGTCGGAGATGGTATCGTACTGAGCCTCCATGGCGGTCATGTGGCTCACCAGCTTCTTGTTTTCAAACTTATCCAGAAGAAAACCGTAACCTTTCTTCAGGTTGTTGTCATAATGCTGAATGTAGGCAATCACACCCTGGTCTACTTGGAGCTGCACGTTTTCGGCCGAAGTGTTCTTTTTGTTGTTTTTATACAGGGACTCGAAGTTCTGCCTGACTACGGTTCCATGCGGGATGACGTAAGCAGTCAGATAGAAAGAAAGCAGTGAAATGAGTACACAGGAGAACATGTAAGGCCGCATCAGCCTGTTAAACGAAATGCCGGTGGCCAGCATTGCAATTATCTCCGAATTGCCTGCGAGCTTTGAAGTAAAGAAGATAACGGCAATAAAGACGAACAAGGGGCTGAACAAGTTCGCGAAGTAAGGCACAAAGTTGGCGTAATAATCAAAAATGATGGCATGCACCGGCGCATGATACTGGGTGAATTTGGCAAGGTTCTCGTTGACATCGAAGACGATGGAGATGGAAATAATTAACGCAATGGAATAGATGTAGGTGCCAATAAACTTGCGGATGATGTACCAGTCAATAATCTGCAAATGGCGGAAAGGATTGAATTTCTGCATCCATCCCAGCTTTCCTTTCAGCCAGCGCAGCACATTGCGCAGCCCGGCTGTATGAAGATACAACCAGCCCATCATGCGGTGAAGCCAAACAGGATGTTGGCTCAACCACCTCAGTATCTTGTAACGTCGCGGATGACGTCGAAGTTGTTTGATGTTCATTGCTGCTTCTTGGATTTAGAAAACATTATATGCGCCGGCCAAGTTGATTGATGACAGAGGACTTCCATTGTACAAAATCGCCTTGCTCGATGTGCTGACGTGCATCTGTCACCAAACGGAGATAGAACGCCAGGTTATGGATACTTGCTATCTGCATGGCCAGCAGTTCCTGTGCCTTAAAAAGATGGTGAAGATAAGCCTTGGTATATACCTTGTCTGTCTCGCAACCTTCTTCGTCTATCGGACTGAAGTCCATCTCCCACTTCTTGTTTCGCATGTTCATCGTGCCGTTATAGGTGAACAGCATGGCATTGCGGCCGTTGCGCGTTGGCATCACACAGTCAAACATATCAACTCCTCGCTCAATGGCTTCCAATATGTTTTGCGGAGTACCTACTCCCATTAAATAACGTGGTTTGTCCTTGGGAAGAATCTCATTGACAACTTCTATCATCTCATACATCACCTCCGTAGGTTCACCAACGGCCAGTCCACCAATGGCATTGCCGTCAGCACCCTTGTCAGCTACGTGTTTTGCTGCTTCGCGCCTCAAGTCCTTGAACGTACATCCCTGTACTATCGGGAAAAGACTTTGATGATATCCATACAGCGGCTCGGTCTCCTCAAATCGTTGTATGCACCTGTCGAGCCATCTTTGAGTCATCTCCAAACTCTTTTTGGCGTATTGATAGTCGCTTTTGCCTGGCGGACACTCATCGAGCGCCATCATGATGTCAGCACCTATGATACGCTCGGTATCCATCACGTTTTCGGGAGTAAAGAAGTGTTTACTGCCATCTATATGTGAACGGAATTCGCATCCGGCCTCTGTCAGTTTCCTTATTCCGGTCAGTGAAAACACCTGGAAGCCACCGCTGTCGGTGAGAATAGGCCGATCCCATCCGTTGAAACGATGAAGCCCCCCAGCAGCCCGCAGAACTTCCAAACCCGGACGCAGGTAGAGATGATAGGTATTCCCAAGGATAATCTGCGCCTGAACCTGCTGCCGGAGTTCATTGAAATGAACCCCTTTCACAGAACCACACGTGCCAACAGGCATAAAGATGGGAGTCTTTATTTGCCCGTGGTCAGTAGTAATGAGCCCAGTGCGCGCATCAGAAGCCTTGTCCGTATGCTGTAACTCGAATGTCATTTCCTCTCGTCCTCAAGTTTAAATGCGATAGGATTGTCAACCAACTCTTCGGTAAGTGCGAAATCCCACACATCCTGCACATTCTCAACATAATGGAATGTTACGCCTTTGAGATAAATGGCAGGTATTTCCTCTATGTCCTTCCGATTGTCCTTGCACATCATAATATCGGTAATGCCCGCCCGCTTGGCTGCAAGGATTTTCTCCTTGATACCACCCACAGGGAGCACCTTGCCCCGGAGGGTTATTTCTCCGGTCATGGCAGTGTTCTTGCGAACCTTGCGCTGAGTGAGTGCCGAAGCAATAGACGTTGCTATGGTTATGCCGGCTGAAGGGCCGTCTTTGGGTGTTGCACCTTCGGGAACATGGATATGAATGTTGTACTGCTCAAATATTCTGCTGTCAACCTTTAGTTTCTCTGCATGAGCTTTCACGTATTCCAAAGCGATAACAGCACTTTCTTTCATTACATCACCCAAATTACCGGTGAGCGTCAGCTTCCCTCCGCGACCTTTACTCAATGAAGTTTCGATGAAAAGTATCTCACCGCCGACTACCGTCCACGCCAGCCCGGTTACAACACCGGCATAAGCATTGCCCTGATAGATATCCCTATAGAAAGGAGGCTTGCCGAGAAGGCTTTCCAACTCTTTGGGCGTAATGTTCGAATAGCTAAGTTCGCCATCCATAGCCTTATTGAAGGCCATCTTGCGTAACGCCTTGTTAATTTGTTTTTCCAGCTGACGAACACCGCTCTCACGGGTGTATGACTCTATTATCTTCTCTAAAGCCGGCTTTGTGAACTTGATTTTTGGCTCGTAGGTATCAAGTCCTGTGTTCTCAAGTTCGCGTGGAACAAGGTGGCGTCGGGCTATTTCGATTTTCTCCTCAGTGATGTATCCACTCAGTTCTATAATCTCCATGCGGTCAAGCAACGGCCGAGGAATTGTGTTCAAGTCGTTGGCCGTAGCAATGAACAGTACTTTGGAAAGATCGTAATCAACATCCAGATAATTGTCATGGAAAGCATTGTTCTGCTCCGGGTCAAGCACTTCAAGCAGTGCCGAAGCCGGATCACCATTCAACGTGTTCTGTGTTACCTTGTCTATTTCATCCAAAATGAACACTGGGTTTGATGAGCCGGCTTTCTGAACGCTCTTGATGATGCGGCCCGGCATGGCGCCAACGTAGGTGCGGCGATGGCCTCTGATTTCGGCTTCGTCATGTAATCCGCCCAGTGAAATGCGAACATACTGGCGTTTCATGGCAGCTGCAATACTCTTTCCCAGGCTGGTTTTGCCTACTCCCGGAGGTCCATAAAGGCAAATGATGGGCGATTTCAGGTCGCCACGTAGCTGCAGTACGGCCATGTACTCCAAGATACGCTCTTTTACTTTCTCCATTCCATAATGGTCATGGTCAAGTACAGCCTGCGCTCTTCTCAAGTCCAGATTGTCTTTTGTGTACTCTCCCCAAGGCAACCCGACAAGTGTCTGAAGATAAGTGAGCTGTACGCTGTATTCAGGACTTTGCGGGTTAAGCGTTTCCAGCTTATCCAGTTCTTTCCTGAAAGTCTTTTCTATCTCTTCCGGCCATTTCTTTTTCTTGGCCTCCTCCTCCAGTTCGTGGCGTTCCGGAGAGCCATCCCCGTCACCCAGTTCTTCCTTTATGTTCTTTATCTGTTGCTGGAGAAAGTATTCTTTCTGCTGTTCATCAATATCCTCTCGCGTCTTTGACCGAATGCTCTGCTTGAGATTGAGCAGCTGAATCTCACGATTGAGAACTCTCAACGTAACAAGAACACGCTCGTAGATTGTGTCTGCACGAAGCATCTTGATTTTGTCCAAGATATTGAAAGGCATGTTCGCACAAACGAAATCAATTGCAATGATGTCGTTCTGGATATTGCTCAACGCATATTGAGTTTCGTCCGGAATGTCTTCATTTTGCAAAATATATTCTACAGTCAGCTTGCGCAAATCGTCCACTGCAGTCTTGAATTCCTTATCTCCCGATTGTGGAAAATCCTCCGGGATAGATATCGTTGTAGCTTGCAAATAGGGTTTCTTACGCACCACGCTATCCATGAGGCAGCGTCCGAGCCCCTGAACGATGGCAGTAACGTTGTTGCCGGGTCCTGGCATTTCAAGAACTCTTACCAGTTTGGCATACACGCCTACCTCGTACAAGTCTTTCTTCACCGGCTCATCTATATCGGAATCTTTCTGGCAGAATACGGAAAAGATTGCATCATCTTCTTTCTGGAGCTTCTTGATTAAGCTCAAACTCGCTTCCCGTCCTATCAGAACAGGCGTAATGACGCCTGGAAAGAGCACCAGATTTCGTGTAGCGAGTACAGGAATACTTCCTTTTACATCCACATCGAACAGGTTTGAGATGTCACCATCATAATCGGCAATCATCTGTATGGCTGTATTTGATTTCTTATTCATTATTTCAATGCTTCTTCAGTTTTTAATGTGCAAAGATAACTATTTTAATCAAGATTTGCACATAACTAAATGAGAAAAAGGTAAAACAGACCTATAAAACTGCAAAAAGAATAAAATATTTTTCTGTATCAAGCGTTTTCAAGGCATGACGGGACAGAGTTTTACATTCAAGCAATTCCAAGTACACCAAGAAAAAAGCGGCATGAAAGTTGGCACTGACGGTGTACTGTTAGGTGTCTGGGCTAATGGCGGTAAGCAGATACTTGACATCGGCACCGGTACGGGCCTCATTGCGCTCTTTATGGCCCAACGGTTTGCCAACGCCAGGATTGATGGCATTGATATAGATGCAGACACATGTCTTCAAGCGCAGGAAAACATAGCAGCCTCGCCCTTTAAGGAACGCATTATAATTAAAAATATTTCACTTCAAGATTACGCATTTCCGGCTCTTGAAGAGCCGGCCACAAAAGCGAACTATTACGATGCGATTGTCTCCAATCCACCGTTTTTTGTCAACAGCTTGCATAATCCTGATCACAAGAGAAACGTGGCACGACATGCAGATTTCCTGCCGTTCAGAGACTTGTTGAGAGGCGTCAAAGAACTGCTTTCTGCCGATGGAGAATTCAGTGTCATTATTCCTGCAGAAGAACTTGATAGTTTTCTTTCAGAAAGCTGTATATCTGGGCTTTTTGAATACAGACGATGCAGTATTAAAACGACGCCAAGAAAAGCTGTAAAAAGAATCCTCCTATCGTTCCGGAGAAGTTCTACAGAAAGTCCGGAACAAGAAACGCACACTCTGCTGAATGCCGACGGCTCCCGGTCGGAATGGTACCGGAACCTGACAAAGGATTTCTATCTAACATGAACCCTGCAATATCTGGCGCGTTTTCCTTCTTCTGTAGCTTTGCATTAACTGCTCATCACAAATGGCAGTGTTACAATATCTTATCACAACTATTACCTTTCGCGCTTCCCGGAGTTATGCTTCAACGTTCTTGAAGCTATCATTCAAGGTTGTTGAAGCATAGCTTCAAGAGGCTTAAAGCATAGCTTCGCCATGCCAACTATGAACTGACATAACTGCGGTTTGATATTGGTGGCAATTCTGTACGTATAATCCGGTGCTTCTGTTCACCCCCAACGAGCACCTCATAACACCAATCTTTAGGAGCTTAATTTGTAAGGAAATAAAACAGATATTTTCCGTTTCAAAGGTTCAACTTACGTTGCAACACCTTGCTTAAGGCGATAATATGGCGCCCTTGCTTGGAAATGTCACTCCTAACCACATTTATTTCATTGAATAAATCGGCAGCAGCACTTTGCAAAACATTAGGACGACGTAACCTTTTGTTGGCATCTGGGTTTACTATCATGTAAATGCCCTTCTCCTGTATCTCAATATCAACATCTTCGCCTGCCATTACCGGGTCGCCGTCATAGTGGATAACGCCGGGGCTCTTTCGGTGAATATGGAGCTTTTTGCATTTGAATGTCTTGATTTTAGAGCTTTTGTCCAGCGTTTTGTTAAACATGTCTATGCTTATCTGCGGCGCTTCCAGAATGTCGAAAGGCTCCATGATGATTACATCCATCAACCCGTCACGCATGGAAGCCTGCGGAGCTATGTAGGCATTGTTGCCATACTGTGAGGCATTGGCACACGAAATCAAGAAAGCCTTGTAGCGATTGGTTCCGTTTTCATCCTGCAATTCGTAGGTTTCGGGCTTGTACCTGACGCCTTCCTCCAATACTTTCTGCACGTAGGTTATAGGCCCGCGCTTGCCGGCTTCGGCGAATTTCTGACTTACAAAAGCGTCGAATCCCATGCCACACGTACAAAAAAACGGATGGCCACACACAATACCGAAATCTAAAGCATGGATTTCGCACACGTTGATAATCTCAATAGCCTTTCGTAAGTTCATGGGTATCATGAGATGCCGGGCTAACCCGTTGCCCGAACCGCAAGGAATGATACCCAACGCCGTGTGCGAATGTACAATGGAACGAGCCACCTCGTTGACCGTACCGTCCCCTCCCACGGCTACAACGATATCTACTCCGGCATTCTTGGCTTCAATCGCAATTTCTGAAGCATGTCCCGGTCGTTCCGTCATATAAATTTCATAATCGAACTTCTCCTTGTCAAGGGTCCGATCTATCAATTCCGGGATGCCCACTTTACTCGTTGTACCAGAAATAGGATTCATTATGAAGACTATTTTCCGTTTCATATTACCGTTTCGTTATCATTTATTCGCATTCATTTGCAAAAATAAGAAATTCTCATTAAAATACTGTTTTTAAACCGAAAATTTTCTCTTTGCACATTATTTCTTAGCAAAAAAAGAATTAATAACACATTTTTTTGTATCTTTGCAGCCTGAACAAAACAAAAAGTAGTTTTTCTACACCTATTAGATAATGGGACAATTACAAGAAAGGTACAAAAATTATCGTGAGCCGCAGAAGTATATGAACGCTGGCGTTTATCCATACTTTCGCGCTATTACAAGTAAACAAGGCCCGGAAGTAGTAATGGAAGGCCACAAGGTTCTCATGTTCGGTTCCAATGCCTATACAGGCCTGACAGGTGACGAACGTGTTATTGCAGCTGCTCATAAAGCCCTCGACAAATATGGTTCTGGTTGTGCAGGAAGCCGTTTCCTCAATGGTACGCTCGATTTGCACATACAGTTGGAAAAGGAACTGGCCGAGTTTGAACACAAGGACGACGTTCTCTGCTTTTCAACAGGTTTCTCCGTTAACGCCGGAGTACTGGCTGTTATCGTTGGCCGAGGCGACTACATCATCTGTGACGACCGCGACCATGCCAGTATTGTAGACGGACGCCGCCTCAGTTTTGCTACTCAGCTGCACTACAAGCACAACGACATGGAAGATCTGGAGCGCGTACTCCAGAAGTTACCCAATGATGCTGTAAAGCTCATTGTGGTAGATGGTGTTTTCTCTATGGAGGGTGATTTAGCCAAATTGCCAGAGATAGTAGAACTCAAGCACAAGTACAACTGCTCCATCATGGTAGACGAAGCTCATGGTCTGGGTGTTTTCGGCAAGCAGGGGCGTGGCGTTTGCGACCACTTCGGGTTGGCCGACGAGATTGACCTCATTATGGGCACATTCTCCAAGAGCCTTGCTTCTATCGGCGGTTTCATCGCTTCAGACAAGGATACCATTAACTACCTGCGGCACACCTGCCGCACTTACATCTTCAGTGCATCCGATACGCCTGCTGCCACAGCAGCAGCGCTGGAAGCACTGCACATTATCCAGAACGAGCCCAAGCGCATTGAGCACCTCTGGGATGTAACCAAATACGCTCTGAAGCGTTTCCGTGAAGAAGGCTTTGAGATTGGAGAAACCGAAAGTCCCATTATTCCGCTCTACGTGCGTGACATCAAAAAGACCTTCCTCGTTACTAAGTTGGCTTTCGAGGCCGGCGTATTCATCAACCCGGTTATACCTCCCGCCTGTGCTCCACAAGACACGCTGGTTCGCTTTGCCCTCATGGCAAGCCACACCCAAGAGCAGGTTGAGCGTGGCGTACAAATACTGAAGAAGGTGTTTGTAGAACAAGGAATCATCAAATAAAGTCCTACTACTTCTGTTTCCGCATGGAAACAATTCCATATAAGGCCGTACCCGTAAGAGAGTACGGTCTTTTTTCGTGACATTAATACACTGCCGCCTAACTTTTTCCAGTTGTTTTTCCGCTTTCTTGGCGCTCCGGCAAATGAGACAATAGAGGCAAAAGAAGTGGCAATTTTCGGCCTTTTCATCGCATCTGCACGGGCTACTGTCCAGCTCCAAAACGATTATCCTACAGTCATCTGGCCCCGTTCAGGTGGCTTCTAAAAAAACACTGGTATTATTTGGCTACCTCAACAAAATACACTACCTTTGCAACCGCTAACGACGAATGGTGTTTTTCTGCGGGGCGTAGCGCAGCCCGGTAGCGCTCCTGGTTTGGGACCAGGCGGCCGCAGGTTCGAATCCTGTCGCCCCGACGAAACCATTCGGCCCGATAGCAGCGGGGCGTAGCGCAGCCCGGTAGCGCTCCTGGTTTGGGACCAGGCGGCCGCAGGTTCGAATCCTGTCGCCCCGACGAAAGATTACTGTTCCGGATAGCCTCTGTCAGACTATCCGTTTTTTTATTTGACAGGGTGGCTGTTATCAAGTAATTTACCAAAACAAAGTGAGCGACCTCACCCACATACAGTCCAACTATTCATATCTGCTTAAGTATCAAGAGAATTGATGGCGGGTGTAAAACCTATGGTTAGGGAACTTTCGACAGGTGTCAAATTCATGTGTGACAAGTGTCTAACAATCGTGTGACACTTGTCGAAAGTTCGGAACGGCGGCAGATGGCACTCTGAAAACATCCTGATAACGGCATCACGGCAGGCATGCTGCCGCTAAATGCAGATGATGGGATATAGCTGCTGATAAAATTTCGAATCAAACAGCCACTTGGGCAAGACTTAGGACAACAAGCCTAAGCCTTGGGTAACCGCTGCAAACAATAAGAGGAATGCAGCAACCTGCACTCCTCTTGTTGGTTTTAATCGACTTTCCATTCGGTAGAATCGTCTATAATTTCCAATTCACGTTCGTCTTCCTGATAAACATTATCGAGTTCGTATTCCAACTCGTTGTGACTTTTAGGTAATCGTTTCATAACAAGTCCTCCATATTTTGTATATCCATTGCAAATATAACATTTAATTGAAAAAGACTTGTATAATATTCAGAAAATTACTCCAACCCTTCAATTCTGCCGTTCACCACGTCTATCCGTTCGGCCTGAGGATGCCTGGGCAGTCCGGGCATGCGCATGATTTCACCGGCTACGGCTACTATCATTTCTGCTCCGGCATTGACTATCAAGTCCTGTATGGTGAACGTGAAGTTTGTGGGTACGCCGTAGAGCTTGCTGTCATCGCTGAACGAATATTGAGTTTTGGCTATACACACGGGGTAGCTGCTCATTCCCCACGCCTCTATCTGCTCCAAGGCCTTCATGGCAGCCGGCCTGAAAATGACTTTTCCGGCTCCGTATATGTTCTTGGCTATCTTGTTTATCTTTGTCTGAACGTCGTCATCCTCGCTGTATGCGAATTTAATTCCACGTGACGGTTCTTTCGCAATGGCCTTAACCACCAAGCGGGCAAGCTCTGCTGTCCCCTCTCCGCCTTGCATGTAGGCATTGTTTTCGGCAAAGCCAACGCCCAGCTGAGCACAATGGTCGGCCACTATCCGGATTTCGGCATCCGTATCGGTGCCAAAGCGGTTGAGCGTAACTACAACCGTTTGGCCCATAGACTGCAGGTTTGAGAGGTGCTTGTCCAGATTGGCGAGTCCCCGGCGAATGGCTTCGTCGTTCTTTTCGTCTATCGCGCCAACGGGCATCCCGCCGTTCATCTTTAGCCCCTTCAGCGTGGCAACCAACACGGTTACGCGCGGATGGATGCCAGCCTTGCGACACTTGATGTCCAGAAACTTCTCAGCACCAAGGTCGGCACCGAAGCCCGCCTCAGTCACCACATAGTCGCTGAAGGTCATGGCCATCTTGGTTGCGATGATACTGTTGCATCCGTGGGCTATGTTTGCAAACGGGCCACCATGCACAAAGGCACCTGTGCCCTCGATGGTCTGCACAAAATTTGGTGCAACGGCATCGTGCAGCAAGGCGCAGATGGCACCGGCAATACCTAAATCCTTGACCGTAAAAGGCTTGTCGTCAATGGTTACGCCCAACAGAATGTTCTCAATACGGCGGCGCAAGTCGTCTTCGTCCTGTGCCAAACAGAATATGGCCATGATTTCACTGGCCGGTGTAATGTCAAAACCACTCTCACTCACTACTCCGTTAGTCTTGGCTCCAAGGCCGGTAACGATGTATCGCAGATTGCGGTCGTTGATATCCATCACTCGCTTCCAGTACACTTCTCTCAGTCCGGTACATTCATCGCGGTGCTGATAAATATAGTTATCCAGCATGGCCGTAATCATATTGTGGGCCGTGGTGATGGCATGAAAATCGCCGGTAAAGTGGAGATTTATCTTCTCCATGGGCAGAACCTGCGAATAACCGCCGCCCGCTGCTCCGCCCTTCATGCCGAAACAGGGGCCAAGACTGGGCTCGCGTAAGGCCAGCAGCGACTTGTAGCCTATCCTGTTCAAGGCCATCGAGAGGCCAATGCTTACGGTGGTTTTGCCTATTCCTGCCTTGGTCGGCGAGATGGCTGTTACCAGAATGAGATTGCTCTGCTCCACTTTACGGTTGTCAATACATGCAAGCGGAACTTTTGCTATGTACTTGCCATAATATTCCAGCTCATCAACAGGAATGCCGTACTTGCCGGCAATTTTGCCGATGCGCTGCAATTTATGCTCGCGTGAGATTTCAATATCCGATTTCATTAGATTTAGTTATTTGTTTACTGCAAAGATAATCATTTTATAGGAACGGGTGAAAAAAACGTGCGTTTTACTTGTCAATATCTGCAGATTGTGCTATCTTTGCAACAGAAAGGAGTTAGCTATTGGGGTTGTATCGATTCGATAGGGATACTCATCAAATTAAATTGAAAACCGAGAAGGCTTCTTTTGCTCATGGCGGGCCACATAAATTGCATCTGCAACTAAATGCTTCGGCATCGGTGGATTACAAAGGCGGGAAACTCTCAAATCTTTTAAACTCGGAGTTTTCATCACATCGTCGTGCAACCCTTTTTATATTACAAAAGGCAGGAGGGCTCTCCTGCCTTTTATTTATTAAATAAGGTATAGTATGTTCAGTGGTATTGTAGAAGAAATGGCTACCGTAGTAGCCGTCAGGAAGTATGAGGGCAATGTGGACTTCACGCTTAAATGCTCATTTGTCGATGCGTTGAAAATTGACCAAAGTATTGCGCATAACGGTGTTTGCCTCACGGTGGTCAAGATAGAAGACGGAACCTACACCGTTACAGCTATGAAGGAGACCTTAGACAGGTCGAATCTCGGCTTGCTGCAGGTGGGTTCTGCTGTCAATGTAGAGCGTTCCATGCTGATGAACGGGCGGCTTGACGGCCATATTGTACAGGGACACGTAGACGAAACGGCCACATGTATCGGCATGGAAGATGCCGACGGGTCTACTTACTTTACCTTTGAATACAAGGCGGACAAGGCGATGGCCCGTCGCGGATACTTTACTGTAGACAAAGGCTCGGTAACCGTGAACGGCGTTTCGCTAACAGTCTGCGAACCTACTGCCAACACGTTCAAGGTTGCCATCATCCCCTACACACGGGAACACACCAACTTCAGGACAATAGAAATAGGCAGCGTAGTCAACATAGAATTCGATATACTGGGCAAATACATAGCCAGGTTGCAGGATTTCAAGTAACAATCGAATTAATTTATGTTAATACCGGTCTGTGAAATAAACCTTTCTTCACAAGAATAGTCCAATAAACAAGAGACCGGCCTATGGCTGCAGACTGTACGGATGTTCTGCAGCCAGTTACTGAATGGCGGCGAATGTCGCCGGGACTCCTAAGAACCAACAAAGACAATGACAAGGAAGAGTATTTTCAAAAGACCCGGTTTGCTTGTGCTGACCATTGTATGGGTTGCCATCTTCCTGATGCCTATCATGTTTATCAACTACCATGAGGCATTTGAATGGAACAAGTTTATGGGAACTTTGCTTATTCACATATCTTTGTTCATTGTCTTTTTCGCCAATTTCCTGTATCTTGCTCCGCGATATCTGATGAAAGCCAGAGCCGGCATCTACTGGCTCATCAACAGCGTTCTCATCACTTCGCTGGCTTTCTTTATCCTGTTGTTCGAGCATCTGACCAGAGTTGATATACCTGAAGTGAAGATTCAGGTGTTTTACCTGCTGAGGGACATGTTCAATATGTGGGTGGCAGGAACCGTAGCTACGGCTATCGTGCTTTCTAAACACTACGCAGAGTCAGAAGATATCAAGAATAAAGCCGAACTGGAGCGTACACATGCCGAACTCGAAGTGCTCAGAACGCAGATTGGTCCGCACTTCCTGCTCAACACGCTCAACAATATCTACGCGCTTACTGCCATTAACCAGGACAGCGCGCAGAAGGCTCTCCTACAGTTGAGCGGACTGCTTCGGCACATGTTATACGAAACCCAAGAGCAAGCAGTCGGCCTGGAAAACGAACTGGAATTCTACCGCAATTACATCAACCTGATGAAGATAAGGTTGCCGGAGCGTGTAGAACTGACCTTTGAAACAAGCGTGAAGGACGAAAATGCTATAAAAATAGCTCCTCTGATTGCGCTTCCTTTGTTGGAAAATGCCTTCAAACACGGCATCTCACCTACCCAGAAGAGTTTTATACACTTCAATTGTGAGGCCGACAGGCAGCACATCAGCATGACCATAGAGAACAGCAACTATCCAAAGTCGGATGCTGACAGGAGCGGACACGGCATTGGACTCGAGCACGTTAGGCGTCGTTTGGAACTTCTCTATCCAGGGAAATACGAATGGAAACAAATAACCAACTCTGATAAAACCATTTATACAAATAATATAATCATCTATGACACTGAACTGCGTAATTATTGACGATGAACCATTGGCAGCTGAATTGCTTACAAGTTATGTTAAAAAGACACCTTTCCTGCATCTTGTCGGAACTTACAACAGTGCGATAGAAGCCATCAAGGACATCAAGACCAACGAAGTACATCTGATTTTCCTTGACATTCAGATGCCGGAGCTGAGCGGAGTGGAGTTTGCCAAGATACTCTCCAAGGATATCAAGGTTATCTTCACCACAGCTTTTAGCCAGTATGCAATCGAAGGATACAAGGTCGATGCACTCGACTACCTGCTCAAACCCATCAGCTACGAAGATTTCATCGCTGCAGCCAACAAAGGTCTCAGCTGGTTTACGAAAGCCAACATGAAACATACGTACATGCAGGATCGGTTCATCTTTGTCAAAAGCGAATACAAGTTGGTTCGCATCAACTTGGATGACATTATCTTCATTGAAGGCGTCAAGGACTATGTCAAAATCTATTTAGGCCCTGACCAGAAGCCTATCATGAGCCTGATGAACATGAAAAAGCTGGAAGAAGGACTTCCTCATCCCGAGTTCTTGCGCATTCATCGGTCCTACATCGTGCACATGCCAAAGGTGCAGATGGTAGACAGATTCCGTCTTGTATTCGGAGATCAGTTCCTACCAATATCCGACAGCTACAAGGATGCTGCGCAACAATACTTTGACTCACATTCCATCATTTGATATCCAGCAAATCCAAAGGGTTTGCTATCAGATGTTCTGCCCCGTGTTTTATCAGGAATTCGCGACTGCGAAATCCCCATAAGACACTGGCGCACGGCATTCCGCAGTTACGTGCAGTCTCGATGTCAACATCGCTGTCACCCACATAGATTGCATTTTCGGCAGAAACGCCGAGTTGTCTCAGTGCTTCTGTCACGGTATCGGGGGCAGGTTTCTTCCTGATGTTTTCCCTTTCGCCTATTGCCACTTGTATGTAATCGCCGAAGAAATGGCGGCACAGGTCCTGTGTTGCAGCGTAGAACTTGTTGCTAACCACAGCCATGTTGCGATGTTCTTTGTGCAACGTCGCCAATAACTCCATGATACCGGGATATGCCTTCGTCGTGTCAAGGTTATGCACCATGTAATGTTTCCTGAACGTTTGATAAGTTTCGTCGAACCGCGGATTATCCATTCCGCCGGGGATAGCCCGCTCCATCAGCTTTTTCACTCCGTTTCCAACGAATTTCCTTACTTCTTCCATGCTGCGCTCGGGCATGTCAGCCCATCGTAGCGCATAGTTGCAACTTGCCGCCAAGTCCTGAAGCGAGTCGAGCAAGGTGCCGTCTAAATCGAATATATATGTATTGTACCTCATGTTCTTTGCGTCACCAACGCAGCCTTACCTCCTGCTGCGCCGGACCATTGTCTGTATTTTATTGTTAAACTGGTTTGCTTTCAAAAGCTCTTCGATGGTTATCGGCATCCTGACATGCCACGGCTGGTATTCGTCCGAGTGCGCCCGCGCATGCCCCGTAGCGGCTTCTGCCGGCCGTATGTCGGCATTCATTGACAGCCAGTCCTGCAGAGCAAGCAAGCATAACATGGAAGGACAGTACAGATGACGGGCTATAACTTTCTCTGCCAGATGAGCCGGCAGGTTCCTGGGAGCCCTCCCTTCCTGTTGCAACAAGGTTATGTAATAGCGCTGGGCATGCCCGGGATGTTCCTGCCACCATTGCCTGAAAGGTGGCATGGCAGGCGTAGAAGCTATTGCTACACTACGGTACGGATTGGCTTCTAGATGTGAGAACTCGCTACCGCGGGCTTTCGGGCGCGTCTGCACTTCCACTGAGAGAATGCGGAAATCATCCAGCACCGAGGCTGTTTGTTCCGAGGACTCGTCAGAGTCATCACCTATTATCAGCATGCGGGTTGCATTGGCAATCATGCCGAGCTTCTTCTTGGCCGTGTAACCCCAATAGTCGGTGTGGCGTTCGTAATAATAGCTGTTGTACAATCGCATGAAAGCATCTTTCTCTTCACCTTTCAACACCTCGTAAACGGGGGATGAGAAGACTCCGAAACGCGGATGATACATGTCCTGCAGCGTACCATCTTCCAGGAAAAGCACATTGGCTATCAGACTGTAAAGTCCGTCTCTAATCCAGAGACTGTTCTCATCGGTAAGCCCGGCAAAATGCTCACGAACGCGGGTCTGGGTGCTGTATTCGCCCTTCAGCTTGTAAAGTCCGCCATCGATGCTGTCAAGGAACTTGTCTTTTACATACCGGCAGTGGATACCGAACGTTTTATCCAGTATTTTATCCGAAATATATGGCCGGGTGAACAGCTCACACCTGAAAGTCAGTCCGTATTGTTCTATTTCCTCGATACTCAACGGCAACGCGGGTACAAAGTGCCCCATGACCGCCGTCAGCTGGTCGGCGGGAACTTCCCATACCCTGAAATAACGGGCTACATGTTCCAGGCAGATACCGTCGAAGAACTGCTCCATGTACTCCAGCCGTCGGTTCCACCACTGTTTCAGCAAGTCGGCAGCATAGGAATTGCCATTGCAATTCCAGTCCATTACTTGATAATCGGCAGGTGCCATGTCGTCTTCGCCGGCACCGGGGAAATGTCCCATCCATGCGTGAGCATGGAAAAACTCGGGATGCAGAACAGCTTCCGCGCTGTCATGGCATATTCCCGAGGGCAAGTCGCCTACGATGGAAATGCCTTTAAGGCGCGCTTCAGAAACGGCTTTGGTAAGCTGGAGGTTAAGGAAATACTGCACAAACCACACTTCCTCAACCGGATAGCCGCTACATGATACATGTTCCGCATAAGGCACGAGCCAATCACGGTTAGCTTCAAAAAAGCGCTTGAAGCCCTCGGAGGCAAGCACTCTACTACCGTTTGCCTTGAAGAGATGGTCTGCATAGGCTTTTTTCACTCGTTCCACAGCTTCAAAATCTATAGTCGGCAACGCGTTGAGTTCTCTGCGCTGACGCCTGAACGCAGTCTTTTTAGTTTTGTCTTTCGGTTCTCCCAATGCCTCCAAATCCAGATACAGCGGATGGAGAGCGAACTGGGAAACTCCGAGATAGGGATTAAAATCACTGCACGCATCGTAAGGTCTGGTATCATTCAGCGGCAGCAGTTGTATCATCCGTAGGCCTGTAGCTGACGCCCAATCCACCAACCGCTTTAGGTCGCCAAAGTCGCCTATGCCGAACGAATGCTCCGAACGCAGCGACGAGAGAGCCACAACCACCCCGGCACATCGCCAGAGTTCCTCCTTCACGCGCAGGCTCTCGCCGTAAAGCACCAGCACCTGGCCGTCGGCCAGCCCGCCATTGCCCGTTGTACGGTTCTCTCCTTCTTCCCATTGCTTCAGCTGATTGGCAGCATCATCTATCACCACGAACTTGTATTCCAGCGGCAGATACAGTCCGTAGGCATTGACGGCAATCACCCATTCGTAGTTGCCTATCGGCGTGAGCCGTTGAAATTTAGCCGGATTCCAGTCTCCCAGGGCCGGATGACTGCCACAGATACCTACCGATTCGCCCCTGCCCAGCTGCGGAGCAGAGACGCGGAAGACAACTGTCCGCCTGAAGAGCGGCAACTTGAGCACCTCAACCCCATCCTGCCGTTGCCGGCCTGTGGTAGTGAGACAGGCATCGCTGTACAGATGGAGCTGCAGAGGTACATCCCTCCACCGGTCAGGGAACAGGTATTCCTTGGTAGTATCCACACTGTACCGGCGCGGCACCAGATTCCATTCCGTACGGATAACCTTGCCTTCGCCATCCTCGACCCGATAGTAATAATCAACCGACGACAGCGGCCGGCGCCGCGACTCCATGACATCGGTTTCCATTGTCCACACCTCGCCGTCCTGCGTTTGCATGGGCAGGTTGTGCGAACGACAACGTCCATCGGCGTCATAATACGAAATGACGACATGCAGGGACTGTCCCCACGATGTGCCGTAATGGATGGAGAACCTTAATTTCATACCGATATCGTTTTCTCAATCGCAAAGTTACCATTTTTTCCTTAAACTACATGCCGATGCCAGCAAAGTTTCTGCACAAACGGAAAAAGCCTTCGGCCGAAAAGGAATAAAACATTTGCACGTTTGCATAACTTCATGTATCTTTGCAACGATTATATTTGAATATCCTTATGAATAAAGAACATCGAAAAAAATATCTCATTCCGGCAGTTCTGTGCCTGATGGTAATAGGCGGACTTGTCTACTATTACTTCTTCTCCTCGTTCCTGGCAAGCCCTCAAACGGCTTATGTCTACGTAGACCCGGACGACAATGTTGACTCCGTATTTGCCAAGCTCACGCCCGTAGCCTCGCATCATGGCCTGCAGGGGTTCAGCACGCTGGCCCGCCACAGCGCCTACATGAAGAAGGTACGCACAGGTAGATACGGCATACAGCCGGGCGACGGCGCTCTGACAGTGTTCCGCCATCTGAAAAACGGCATGCAGACACCGGTCAATCTGACCATTCCCTCGGTGAGAACTCTCGACAGGCTGGCCGGCGAGCTCTCGCAAAAGCTCATGTTAGACAGTACCACTTTGTACCGCAAACTGACCGATGAGGCCACCTGCCGCAAGTATGGATACGACACAACGACCATTGCCTGCATGTTCATACCTAACACTTACGACGTTTACTGGAACATACCGGCAGACAAGTTCTTGGACCGAATGGACAAGGAGGCCAAAGCTTTCTGGAACGATGACCGCACGGCCAAGGCCCAACAGATGGGTCTCAGCAAGACGCAGGTTATCACCATGGCCAGCATTATAGACGAGGAGACGGCCAACGACGGCGAAAAGCCGATGATAGCCGGCATGTATTACAACAGGCTGAAGTACCGCGATGCCGAATATCCCAACGGAATGCCCCTGCAGGCCGACCCCACCATCAAGTTTGCCCTGAGGCGGTTCGACCTGCACCGCATCTATAACAACATGCTCTACACCAACAGTCCCTACAACACGTACAAGAATGTGGGGCTCCCACCGGGACCTATCCGCATTCCGTCGGTGGCAGGTATAGACGCCGTACTCAACTACGCGAAGCACGACTACCTGTACATGTGCGCCAAGGAAGACTTCAGCGGCACGCACAATTTTGCCCGTACGTACGACGAACATCTGCGCAATGCGGCCAAATATGCCGCCGCACTGAACCACAGAGGCATCAAGTAACTGCTCTGACAGTGGTTGCCATGCCGGCAGCATGCAACCGGGAACGGAGCTTAATGTCAAGAATTCATACGTAAAAAACCGCTCTCCGAAATCTGCGAAACAGAAAATGGAGAAGCGGTTTTTATCTTTTTACCCCCTTGTTCTTTACCCTCTGCCTGCTTAAAACTATGCTCCAGCATTCCCGAAGCATAGCTCCAAGGGCGTTGAAGGATGCTTTCAACGCGGCCGAAAGCATGCTCCGGCAGGCAGAAAACAATCTTTTTTCGGCCTTGAAAGCCTCATTCGGGCAACCCGAAAATGCGGAATAAAAACGAAACTCTTGGTTATCAACAAGTTAGGAGGTGGCTCCATACGGGCGTATTTCGGCCCACATGTAGTCTTGACAGCAAATATCACAAACCAGCGAGACCTTTTGTAACGATTATTTTAAGTTGTAAACAAGGTGTGACCTGTAACAAACAAGAAATGCCCCCCGCTTCACAGAGGGAGGCATTCTATCTCAATAGGTATTAGTTCTCTTTAAGGTAAAAAGATTGTATTCAGGATAACGTTTGCAAAGATATAGGGTTTTTAAGTTTTATACAAATTTATTTGCATGTTATAAAACATGTTTTCAGTTTTTGTTTTTCATTCTTTCACATCATCAGCCCTCGTTGTCAAACGCAGCGGCAGGGCGTGCTGGCTGCATTACAATGTGCCGGCAGGGCGTATGCCGCACACTTGGGGTAAAAACGTAAATAGTTTAAATTCTTCTTGGATATTCCCACAACTTGCACTATCTTTGCACGTAAATATAATAAGGTATATAGTTTATGTCAGTAAAAGAAGAAAACGCTAACGAAGAAAAGAAAAGCCTGAGCTTTGTGGAACAGCTCGTTGAAGAAGACCTTGCTGCCGGTAAGAACGGCGGTAGGATACAGACCCGCTTTCCACCGGAGCCTAACGGCTACCTTCACATCGGCCATGCCAAGGCTATCTGCATGGACTTCGGCGTAGCTGAAAAATATAACGGAGTCTGCAACCTGCGCTTCGATGACACCAACCCCAGCAAAGAGAACACGGAATACGTTGACAACATTCTCTCTGATATCAGCTGGCTGGGCTTCAAGTGGGGAAATATATACTATGCTTCCGACTATTTCCAGCAGCTGTGGGACTTTGCCGTATGGATGATAAAGCAGGGCAATGCCTACGTTGACGAGCAGACTTCGGAGCAGATAGCACAGCAAAAAGGTACGCCGACAACACCTGGCGTAGCCAGTCCTTACCGGGACCGGCCGGTGGAAGAGAGCCTGGAACTGTTTGAAAAGATGAACACCCCCGAGGCTGTAGAAGGCTCGATGGTGCTGCGAGCCAAGCTCGACATGGCCAATCCGAACATGCACTTCCGCGACCCCATCATGTATCGCATCATCCAGACACCCCATCACCGCACCGGTACGACGTGGCACTGTTACCCTATGTACGACTTTGCACACGGCCAGAGCGACTACTTTGAGGGTGTAACCCATTCCATCTGTACGCTGGAATTTGTGCCCCACCGCCCTTTGTACGATAAATTCGTGGACTTCCTCAAGGAATACGACGGCACAGCTGCCAAGGGGCTGAACGACTTCCGGCCGCGCCAGATTGAGTTTAACCGGCTGAACCTCACCTATACCGTTATGAGCAAGCGCAAGCTCCACACGCTGGTTGACGAGCACCTCGTTAACGGTTGGGACGACCCACGTATGCCTACACTATGCGGCATGCGCCGTCGCGGCTACTCGCCTGAGAGCATCCGTGAGTTCATCAACTCCATCGGCTACACCAAGTTCGATGCACTGAACGACGTGGCACTGCTTGAGGCTGCCGTAAGAGACGACCTGAACAGGCGTTCCTGCAGGGTTAGCGCCGTGCTGGATCCGGTAAAACTGGTGATTACCAATTATCCTGAAGGCGCAAGCGAGGAAATGGAAGCGGTCAACAATCCCGAGAACGAGGCCGACGGTACACACGCCATCACCTTCTCCAAGAACCTGTGGATAGAGCGGGCCGACTTTATGGAAGATGCTCCTAAGAAGTTCTTCCGCCTATCGCCTGGCAAAGAAGTCCGGCTGAAGAACGCTTACATTATTAAATGTACAGGTTGCACCAAGGATGCCGAGGGCAATGTAACCGAGATACAGGCAGAGTACGACCCCGAAAGCAAGAGCGGTATGCCGGGTGCAAACCGCAAAGTGAAGGGTACGCTACACTGGGTTTCGGCCGACCATTGCGTCAAGGCAGAGGTCAGAGAGTACGACCGGCTGTTCTATGTAGAGAATCCATCGGCCGATGAGCGCGACTTCCACGAGCTTCTTAACCCCGACTCGCTGCACGTTTACACCAACTGCTACGTTGAGAACTATGCCGCCGGCAAGAAGCCGGGCGACTATCTGCAGTTCCAACGCATTGGTTACTTCATGGCAGACCTCGACTCCACGGCTGCGCATCCGGTCTTTAACAAGACCGTTGGCTTAAAAGACACTTGGGCAAAACTGAATAAATAATGGCCGACAGCTATTTTAACAAGAAGGAATTCAAGGATAATCTGAACAAATACGAAGCTGCCCGCAATGCCGGCAGCTCCGTTTATTTAGAGCCAGAAGAACTTACCGACATAGCAGAGTACTATCACTCCAAAGGTCAACTGCAACAAGCCATGGAGACAATAGACTATGCCATCTCGGTTTTTCCGGGCGCTACGGCCCCTCTTGTGTTTCGTTCAAGGGCCGCTTTGCTGGAATACGGCAATGCAGAAGAAGCTGAAATGTATGCTGAACAGATAGCTGACAAAGCTGATTTGGACTACTTCTACTTGAAAGCCGAAATACTGATTGTTGACAATAAGATACAGGAGGCCGACGATTTCCTGAAGAATTGCTATCACGAAATAGACAAGGAAGAACGCGAGGACTTCGTTCTCGACGTGGCAAACATGTACACCGATTACAACCTGAATGACATGGCGCTGCTGTGGTTGCAGCTATCGGAAGACAAAGAGAGCGAAGATTACCAGGAGGCAATGGGTAGAATATCCATCGGACAGGGTAACTATGAGGAAGGAGAACGTATCTTCAACGAGCTGCTCGACAAGAATCCGTACGATAACATCTATTGGAATAGCTTGGCGTCGTCGCAATACATGAGCAACAACATTCAGGATTCCATCACAAGCAGCGAGTTTTCGCTGGCCATCAATCCCGACGATGAGGAAGCTCTTCTGAACAAGGCAAACGGTCTCTTGAGCCTGGGAAACAACGAGGAAGCGCTCGAATACTATCAGCGATACAGCAAGCTATGCCCTAATGACTTCTCGGGCGAACTCTTCCAAGGCATTGCCTTGGCCAATCTCAACAGGTCCCAGGAGGCTATTGAGCACCTGCAACAGGCTTCAAGACTGTTACCAAAGGACTCACTGAACCATCTGGAGATTTATCTGCACCTTGTTTTCCTGCTCTCACGCCACATTGGACTGGACAAAGCATTAGAATATGTGGACAAAGCTGAACGCGAACCCAACAGCAATCAGGAAGAGCTGATGGTACTGCGGGGACATCTGTATGCCGAACACGGCAAGCAGAAGGAGGCTGCTAAGTGGTTCAGCAAGGCTGTCAGGCATTCGCACGAGAACCCGGTCATCATGTACAAGATTGCCATCTCGCTCTTTGAGAGCGGCTACCTCAAGGCAACCTACAGAATACTGAAGCTGATATTTGAAACCGCAGGTGACGATTGGGACACCGGATGGTCGTACTACGCAGTGTGCTGCAAGGAACTCAATCGGAACGAAGAATTTATGAAGGCAGTAAAGAAAGCCGTGGAACTGAACCCGCAGGAGGCGAAGGCTGTACTGGGCGACATGTTCCCGGACGACCTGCAGCCCAAAGACTATTATAAATACTTAAAGAATAAAGCATGAATTGGATATCAACCCTACTGGGAAACCTGAATTACGGGACTATCTTCCTGCTGATGTTGCTGGAAAGTACCGTTATTCCCGTCCCATCGGAGTTAGTTGTTTCTCCCGCGGCTTATCATGCCGCCGGAGGCAATATCAACATTTGGCTCGTCATACTCTTTGCTACACTTGGAGCTGATACAGGTGCCACAATCAACTACATAGGCGGATACTACCTGGGACGACCTATCATCTACAAGTTTGCAAACAGCAAATGGGGGCATATCTGCCTGCTGAACCAGGCTAAGGTAGAAAAGAGTGAGCGCTATTTCTACAACCACGGAATGGTTGCCACTATTACCGGACGGCTCATTCCGGGCATCAGACACCTGATATCTATCCCTGCCGGATTGGCCAAAATGAAGTATTGGCAGTTTCTGCTTTACACTACACTTGGAGCGGGAGTGTGGAATTGCATCCTCGCAGCGCTGGGGTGGTATCTGCACTCGATGGTACCCGAGGAGCAACTCAATGATAAGATAATGGAATATGGAGAGTATATAAAGGTTGTTATTGCTGCAGCAGTAGCTGTGGCCTTTGTGTATTTTCTTGCAAAATGGTATTTAAACAGGCGCAAGAACTTGAACCTCGACTAAACGGAGGGGCCTACTTGGCAGCCAACTGGTTATTTCTTGGCTCGCGGCTTGCATCTTGCAACATCGCCCAAACCGTCTTCCAACAATGTAAAATCTCAGCTTTCAGCCACTTCACTCATAAAAAAGTCGTGGCTAAAAGCTGAGATTTTTCTTTATCAGAGGATGTTCCCAACAGGCAGAACAATCCTTATTCTTCTCCCGAAAATTGTTTAATTCGCTGCTCCTCGCTCAAACTGCATATCAGGAGCACGCCATCCTTCTCGGCTACAATATAATTGTCGAGCCCCTGAACGATGACTTTCTTTTCCTGAAGCGTATGAACAATGCAGTTATGGCTGTCGAACATGGAGATATTCGGGCCGATGCAGCTGTTTCCGTAGAGGTCGTGCTTGGTCTGAATAAGCAGACTGCCCCATGTTCCGAGGTCGCTCCAGCCAAAGTCGGCAGGACAAACAAAGATTTCTTCTGCCTTTTCCATGATGGCATAATCTACTGATATGCTTTCACATTCAGGATATCGCTTGTCGATTTCTGCCTGTTCCAGCTCCGTGCCATAGACATGCTGCATGCCTTCGAATATCTTGCTGATAGCCGGCTGATAAACCCTGAAAGCGTTGACAATCGTGCTCACACTCCAGATAAATATACCCGCGTTCCAGAAGTAGTTCTTGTTTTTGATGTATTTCAGGGCAGTCTGCATGTCGGGTTTCTCTCGGAAAGAGTCCACCCGGAATATTTCCGGATTGCGGGGAGAGCTGGTAGTCAGGTCAGCCTGAATGTAGCCGTAGCCTGTCTCGGGGCGAGTTGGGTGCATGCCAAGGGTTACTATGGCGTCAGACTCTGATGTAAACTTCAGACAAGACGCAATAATCCGGCGGAACTCGGCCTCATTCGTAACGACGTGGTCACTGGGCGACACAACGATATTGGCTTTCGGATTGACGCACTTGATGCGCCAGCTCACGTAAGCGATGCAGGGTGCCGTGTTCTTACGGCATGGCTCCAAGAGCACATGGTCAGCAGGAACCTCCGGAAGTTGCTCTTTCACCAGCGGCGCATAAGTCCTGTTGGTCACAACCCACACGTTCTCAGGAGGGCAGACTCCCTTGAAACGATCCATCGTTAGCTGCAAAAGAGAACGCCCAACACCCAGTACATCGATGAACTGTTTAGGTTTCTCGGCTGTACTCATAGGCCAAAAACGACTTCCTACGCCGCCTGCCATAATGACCAAATGATTGTTTTCTTGAGCCATAATCTATTTTTAATTAAGAAAAGTTGAGCACAAATATAGAAAAAAAAAAGCTACCACGGAAATAATCATGCAGAAATCTTATTGATGAATTGCATGAGGTCAAAATAAAAAGGTTACGTTCTGCATTCATAGAGAAGCCTATCGGCGTGTTGAAGATATACCTTCGGGAACTTTCGACAAGTGTCACACAAGAATTCGACACTTGTCGCACGATCGTTTGACACTTGTCAAAAGTTTCTTCACATTACCTTTTTGGCTTCAATTCTGCATTCATTATGACCTGATGGTGCAGCCCTAAGATTGGGTTAGTCAAAGAGCGAGGGTTGGTTTTGTGTATCTTCCGCTTCTGCATCGGTCTCGTCTTCCTCATCATCATCAAACTGCAGCATCAGTTGTTGGGTTTCCGAAGAATGGAAATTGAGATGATACACGCCTCTCTGGGCCGTTTTTTCGATTAGAGAATCAGGATTGTGCGAATTATGAACCAGATATCGGGAAACGTAGCGGTACACCTCTTCGTAGGACAAAGGGCAGAAAAAATCGTTTAAAGAGTTGAATACGCGATGCGTAGTACAGCCTACCGACAATCCTTCTTCACCTGCCCGGTACAGTGCGCGCAGTATAGCTTTATCGTAATCCAAGACCAATGAAGTATTATTTCTGCAAGAGATATAACAATGTAGAAGTCGACAAAAAAGGCCGCACTCTATTCAGCGCGGCCTTTTTTGTAAAAGTGGTATTTACGCGAGAGCAATCTTGTTGTCCTCGTCTTTGATTTTGCCTTCTTTGAAAAGCCATCCAATACCCAGCAGAGTCTCCTCTTCTGTGATTTTAGCAGCCTTAGCGATTTCGGCTACAGTATAAGCCTTTCCTGCTGCTGCCAATGTCTGGTAAACATCACCAGCCTTGAAACCTGCGTTTTCAGCATTCAAAACCAATACAGCTTTCTTAGGAGCAGCCTTTTTAACTGGTGCCTTCTTGGTTGTTGCCTTTGGTGCAGCAACCTTCTTTGTTGCATTCTTTTCTGCCATAATCTTTGTAAAATTAATAATGCCGCTTTATGTTTTAATAACGGTTTTGCTCTTAATACGGTGCAAAATTAATAATTTATATTCATTTTGCAGAATATTTTTACCACAATCTACATCAAAAGCAGTTTGTTTGTCCGTTATTTTTAAATTTCTTGATGTAAATCAAGCATTTTCCCCTATATTACCTCCTTATTGCCTGCATTTCAAGGACATAACAATGCGCAAACTCAAATCAAAAGAGCGGAGGCTATCTTGACTCGTGCAAGAAAACCTCCGCAATATCAGAAATATGTGCCCATTATCGAACGGATAACGTACTCTTTATCATTTGGTCTTAATATCCAGCTTCAGTTGCAGTTCCTCTAACTGGCCGGCTTCGAGTGCAGAAGGAGCATCGAGCATCACATCGCGCCCGTTATTGTTCTTCGGGAAAGCAATGCAATCGCGAATGGAATCCAACCCGGCCATGATACTTACAAATCTGTCCAGGCCGAAGGCGAGTCCTGCGTGAGGTGGTGCACCATATTTGAAAGCATTCATCAGGAAGCCAAACTGTGCTTCTGCCCGCTCCGGAGTGAAGCCAAGAATCTTGAACATCTTCTCCTGCAAGTTCGTATCATGGATACGGAGACTTCCGCCGCCGACCTCTATGCCATTGCAAACAAAGTCGTAGGCCTTGGCCCGAACACGTTCCGGATGTTCTTCCAGCAAAGGAATATCATCCGGATTAGGCATGGTAAAGGGATGATGAGTGGCCATCAGGCGCTGTTCTTCATCGCTCCACTCGAACAGGGGGAAGTCAACAATCCACAGACACTTGAAGACATTCTTATCCCGCAGGCCTAATCTGTCGCCCATCTCAAGGCGAAGCGAGCAGAGCTGCACACGAGTTTTGTTGGCATTGTCGCCACTCAAGATGAGAACAAGGTCGCCATCATTAGCTCCCATCTTCTGTTTGACGTCGAGCAGAACATCTTCCGAATAGAATTTTTCTATCGAACTCTTTACCGTTCCGTCGGTGTTGTACTTGATAAAAACGAGTCCCTTGGCGCCTATTTGCGGCCGTTTTACGAAGTCGGTGAGCTCGTTGAGCTGTTTGCGGCTATAGTCGGCACAGCCTGGAACACAGATACCGCCAATGTATTGAGCCTCGTCAAATACGCTGAACGTGCCTTTTCCGGCAAACGCATCTTTCAACTCCACGAACTCCATGCCAAAACGAAGGTCCGGTTTATCGGAACCATAGCGTTTCATAGCATCGTGCCAAGTCATCTGCTGCAGCTTTGGCAGCTCCACGCCGCGTATCTCCCTGAAGAGCGTTCGGCACATATCTTCGAAGATGTTTATCACGTCATCCTGGTCAACAAAGCTCATCTCGCAGTCTACTTGCGTAAATTCAGGCTGGCGGTCGGCCCGCAGATCCTCATCGCGGAAGCACTTGGCTATCTGAAAATAGCGGTCGAAACCTGCCACCATCAGCAGTTGCTTCAGGGTTTGTGGGCTTTGGGGCAAGGCATAGAACTGGCCGGGGTTCATGCGCGAAGGCACTACAAAGTCTCGTGCCCCCTCGGGTGTAGAGCCTATCAGAATAGGGGTTTCAACTTCTATGAAGTCCCTTGCATCCAGGAAATTGCGTATGAGTATCGTCATGCGATGGCGAAGTTCCAGATTGCTGCGTACCGGCGTGCGGCGTAAGTCGAGGTAGCGGTACTTCATGCGCAACTCGTCACCGCCGTCTGTTTTATCTTCTATAGTAAAAGGAGGAGTGAGGCTTGGGCTCAAGACATTCAGTTCACGAGCCAAGATCTCTATGTCGCCCGTTGGTATTTTAGGATTTTTGCTTTGCCGCTCACTCACTACGCCTTTCACTTGGATACAGTATTCGCGGCCCAGACCATTGGCGGCATCGCAAAGTTCCTTGTTATCAGTCTCATTGAACACTAACTGTGTAATTCCATAACGGTCACGCAAATCGACGAAACTCATTCCGCCCATTTTCCTGATTCGCTGCACCCAACCGGACAGTGTTACGTTTTTACCAGCATCAGAGAGTCGCAACTCTCCACAAGTATTCGTTCTATACATAAAACAAAGGATTAATTATTTAAGCACAAAAGTACACTTTTTCGGCCGCAATGCAAAATAAATACATGACAAAATCAAGTTTACGCTCCTAATTTGGCTATAATCAAGTCTTTTTAATCTTTGACGCATGCTGAGGATGAACGGCTTTAGGCAACGTATTTCATGGCACGTTCAGCCTGAAGCACGTTGCATCAAGGTAGTTGTGCAGCTGCTTTCGCCGTGTAAGTTGATGCCTATTGGAACTTTCGACACTTGTCGCACATGAATTCGACACTTGTCAAACAATCGTGCGACAAGTGTCGAAAGTTCCTGAAGGATAACTTCAGGAATACGGAAGGGGGCAAATGGAAACCCTTGCAGGTCACATTCACATAGTGAGTACAAACTTATTTCGGTATTAATACTGACGAACGTGGTCACAAAACGCTGACCGACATGCCTTCTTGCGATAATTCTGAATGGGGGAAAATAGCGCGGGCTTCCTGTAAAATGGCCGTTTCGTCATCGTATCGGGCACTATAATGGCCCAGCAACAACTTGCCCACATGGGCATCGCGAGCCACCATAGCAGCCTGTTGCGACGTACTGTGATAGAAGAGTTCTGCCCTATTGGCACAACTGCTGTCGTAAGTGCTCTCATGATAAAGCAGGTTCACCCCCTCTATCAGCTTATGGAGCGTGGGCATATACTTGGTGTCGCTGCAATAAGCATAGCTGCGTACGGGGTCGGGGTCGGTTGTCAGCCGGGCGTTGGGAATGGTGTCGCCTTCCACCGTAGTCCAGTCGGCTCCGCATTTAATGTTATCAATCTGACTTATGGGGATGTGATAGAAATCTATCATGTCGCGACGGATGTGTCTGCGAGTGGGCTTTTCTCTGAACAGAAAGCCGCAGCAAGGCACCCGGTGCTGCAAAGGGATGGTTTCAACGGTCAGACTCTTGTCTTCGTAAATTACCTGACTGACCGTTGTGTCCACTGCATGAAACCTGACTTCGTACTCCAATCCGTGGCAAAAGAGATCTATCTGGGCCTGCAGCATGGTTTCAAACTCAGCCGGAGCATACACATGCAGCGGAGCTGTACGCCCCAACATGCCGAAGGAGGAGATAAGACCCATCAGGCCGAAACAATGATCACCGTGCAGATGAGATATGAACACAGCGCTTATTTTGGTAAAACGGATGCGAGAACGGCGCAGTTGAATCTGCGTGCCTTCGCCACAATCAACCATAAACAGCTTCTCTCGTATCTCCACAACCTGTGATGATGCGAAATGCTTTAATGTGGGTAAGGCGGAGCCACACCCCAGAATGTGGACTTTAAAAGGTTCCAATGGAATACTGTCTAAACATGCCTGCTTGAGCGAAGCTGCGCAACGGCCGCTCCATGGCACTACTTCTGTCGATTGTAAGCAAAGATGCCGTTTTTGTTCTCAAGGTAAAGACTGTCGGCACCGAGCTCATTGATGGTGAACGTATCCTTGTTGAGCAGCAGCTTCCCGTTCAGGATTTTCCAGTTGGTCCAAGGGTTCGACTCCGCTCTTACGTTCGATTTTACGACTCCACCCTCTTCTATCTCGAAGTTCTTGTCTATACTTGTCCATTTACCCAGCAGCGTTGTCAGGTTAATGACGTTGCGGGCAACCTTTTCGCCATCAACCTCCGTGCTGACCACAGCCAGACGGTCGCCGGCCAATAAGCCGCCTTTCACGTTTTCCTCTTCGTCCGTGTTGACCATGTAAGTAAGCGTGTCGCCGGTATCTGTTATCAGTTCCAGCGCGTGCATGGATGTTCCTTCGCCGCAAACGCCATATACCGTACTGTCCGCTATGGTGGGTGCAGCGGCTGTACTGTCAACTTCGGCTATCTGATTTACGGGCTTGTTTTGCTTACATCCTGTGATGAGCAAAGCTGCCAGCAGAACTGCCGCAATATAAAAAAGTCTTCTCATAATTATTGGTCGTTTATTATTCAGTCTTTTCTTCCTTTTTCCATTTCTTTTGCTTCGTTCCAGAGTTCGTCCATCTCGGCCAAGGTAAGGTTCTTCAACTGCTTTCCGGCTTCCTTAACTTTCTGCTCTATGTAATTAAAACGGTAGATGAACTTCTTGTTGGTGTGCTCAAGCGCATTGTCAGGATTCAGATGATAGAGACGCGCTGCATTGATGACGCTAAACAGGAAGTCGCCCAGCTCCTTGGTAGAGTTCTCCTTGTTTTCCTTTTTCAGTTCCACTTCCAGCTCTTCCAGTTCTTCCCGCACCTTTGTCCAGACGTCTTCTTTCTGCTTCCAGTCAAAGCCCACGTTGCGTGCCTTGTCCTGTATGCGGTAGGCTTTGATGATGGAGGGCAGCGCATCCGGTACTCCCGAAAGCACGCTCTCGTTGCCATCTTTCTCCTTCTGTTTAATCTGTTCCCAAGTCTGTTCTACCTCGCCGGCAGTTTTAGGCTTGTCTGCTAAAGTGCCGGACACATCTTTATAAACGGCCTGACCTTGTTCGTTGATTTCCATCTCGGAACAGCTCACCGTAAAAGGCTTGTTGTCAATGCCCCAGTTCCCCTGCTCCTGCTTCCAGTTAATAAACGGATGGCGGAACATCAGCTTGTCGGCTTCCTGATTGCAGACGTCGGCTATGTCGAAATCTCCGGTCTCTTCGCCTATCAGGGAGTAGAACATGACATGCTCCATAACGTCGCCCAACTCTTTGCTTACATTCTTGCAGTCGTCTTTCATCAAGGCATCAGCAAGCTCAAATACTTCTTCTATCGTGTTGGGGCGGAGGCTTTCGTTCGTCTGTTTCCTGTCCCACGGACATTCTACTCGCAAGCGATGCTGTACATCCAGCAATCTTCCGAAGGCCTTCAACTTTTCTTCTCTCGTGTGCATCTTAGACATAATTTAAATACAAAAGTAGTCATTTCTAATCAAAAATGACTAACTTTGCATCGTTTTTTATAAAGAATATCATAAATAGAGAATAATTAAATGGAATTAGCAAGTAAGTACGACCCAAAAGAAGTTGAGTCAAAATGGTATCAGTACTGGCTGGATAACAAACTCTTCAGTTCTAAACCCGATGGTCGAGAGCCCTATACCGTGGTTATACCTCCGCCAAACGTGACGGGCGTTCTCCACATGGGGCACATGCTGAACAACACTATACAGGACATTCTGGTACGTCGCGCTCGAATGGAGGGCAAGAACGCTTGCTGGGTTCCGGGCACCGACCACGCCTCTATCGCAACAGAGGCAAAGGTGGTAAATAAACTTGCAGAGCAGGGAGTTAAGAAGACAGACCTTACACGCGAGCAATTTCTGGAGCATGCGTGGGACTGGACGCACGAACATGGCGGCATTATTCTCAAGCAGTTGCGCAAATTGGGCGCAAGTTGCGACTGGGATCGCACTGCGTTTACAATGGACGAGACCCGCTCAAAGAGCGTTATCAAGGTTTTCGTAGACCTCTTCAACAAGGGATATATTTATCGCGGCGTGCGCATGGTGAACTGGGATCCTATGGCACAGACCGCCCTTTCGGATGAAGAAGTTATCTACAAGGACGAACACTCCAAACTCTATTATCTTAAATATTATGTAGCTCCCGAAGACCAAGCAGGCATTACGCGCAAAGACGAAGGAAATGTGATGCACCAGGACGAACGCGGTTACTATGCCGTTGTGGCTACCACGCGTCCGGAAACCATCATGGGTGACACCGCCATGTGCATCAATCCCGACGATGTAAAGAACACTTGGTTAAAAGGAAAGCATGTCATCGTGCCGCTGGTGGACCGTTGCATTCCCGTTATCGAAGACGGATACGTTGACATTCAGTTCGGTACCGGCTGTCTGAAGGTTACACCTGCTCACGATGTAAACGACCATGCACTCGGCCTGAAACATGGATTGGAGACCATAGACATCTTTAACGACAACGGTACCCTATCCGAAGCAGCCGGCATGTACGTTGGCCAGGATCGCATGGATGTGCGCAAGCAGATTTCCAAAGACCTCGAGTCAGCCTCGCTGATGGAGAAAGTGGAGGATTACGACAACAAGGTAGGCTTCTCCGAACGTACCAATGTGCCCATCGAACCGAAGCTGTCTACGCAGTGGTTCCTCAAGATGGAGCACTTTGCAGACATAGCCTTGGATCCTGTAATGAATGATGAGATAGAGTTCTATCCCAAGAAATACAAGAACACTTACCGCCACTGGTTGGAGAACATCAAGGACTGGTGCATCTCCCGGCAACTCTGGTGGGGGCACAGAATTCCCGCTTATTACTTCAAGAACGCCGAAGGCAAGAACGATTTCGTTGTAGCCGAGACGGCAGAACAAGCCTTAATCCAGGCTCAAGAAAAGAATCCGACACTGACAGCCGCCGACCTTGAGCAGGAAAACGATTGTCTCGACACGTGGTTCTCCTCGTGGCTGTGGCCCATCTCTGTATTCGACGGCATCAACAATCCGGACAATGAAGACATCAACTACTACTACCCCACTTCCGACTTGGTAACAGGACCCGACATCATCTTCTTCTGGGTGGCCCGTATGATTATGGCCGGATACGAGTATAGGCACAAGATGCCGTTCCGCCACGTGTACTTTACGGGCATTGTACGTGACAAGTTAGGACGCAAGATGAGCAAGAGCCTGGGCAATTCGCCCGACCCCATCATGCTCATTGATAAATATGGTGCCGACGGCGTGCGTATGGGCATGATGCTTTCAGCCCCTGCAGGCAACGACATCTTGTTCGACGAGACGCTCTGTGAGCAGGGACGCAACTTCAACAACAAGATTTGGAATGCTTTCCGGCTCATCAAAGGGTGGCAGACTGCCGACGTCCAGCAGCCAAAAGCCAATGAAATAGCCACAAAATGGTTTGAAGCCAAGCTGAAGGAAACCAGCGAAATCATGGACGAACAGTTCAAGAGCTATCGTATCTCCGAAGCTCTGATGACCGTTTATCGCCTCTTCTGGGATGAATTCTCAAGCTGGTACCTGGAGATGATAAAGCCTGAATACGGCAAACCCATTGACAAACAGACCTACGAAGCAACCTTGCGTTACTTCGACTCATTGCTGAAGATGCTGCATCCCTTCATGCCTTTCATTACCGAGGAGCTCTGGCAGCACATCTACGAGCGCCAAGAAGGCGAAAGCATCATGCGCGCCACGCTCGCCATCCCGGCACCCACGGCTGAAGAGAAACAGCTGGCTGCGGATATAGAAACCGTCAAGCAGATTGTGTCCGGTGTGCGTACGGTTCGCAACCAGAAGAACATTGCGCCCAAAGAGCCGCTGACGTTGGAAGCCATCGGACAGAACCAATACGAAGCCTACAACGAAGTTATCCTCAAGATGGCCAACCTTCAGGCTGTCAATGTTGCTGCCGAGAAGGCTGCCGACGCCAGTGCATTCATGGTAGGTACCTACGAATACGCCGTGCCTGTAGGCAATCTGATAGACATTGAGGCCGAAATTGAGAAAGCCAAAAAGGAACTTGAGCACCTCGAAGGCTTCCTGGCAAGCATAAAGAAGAAGCTCGCCAACGAGAACTTTGTAGCCCATGCGCCCGAGGCCGTTGTGGCCCGTGAGCGCAAAAAACAAAGCGACTCAGAGGAAAAGATAGCCGCCCTGAAGGCTTCTATCGAAGAATTGACGAAAAAGTAAGAAGAACAAATGCAGACAAAGGCTATGAATCGTTTTCTCTTTTACATCTTGTGCGCCATTGTTTTAGGTGGACTTACTTCCTGTCATGACAGTGAAGACGGTCCTGGCGGCAGCGATGTTACGGAGAAAACGATTTTTGTTTATATGCCGTGGACGGCGAGCGAACATTCCACAGCCAACAACCTGTACGGTAACTTCATGGATAACATTCGCGACATGGAGGCAGCCATCGGGACTCAAGGAGGCTTGGGCAACAACAGAATGCTCGTTTTCATCTCTAAATCAGCGCATTACTCTGCACTGGTTGAAGTGAAGTACAGGGATGGAAGATGCCTGCGCGACACGCTGAAACGCTATACAGACTTCGACTACACCACGGCTGCCAACCTGGCCTCCATCCTTCGGGATGTGAAAAGCTACGCTCCGGCCAATATCTACGACATGCTCATAGGCTGCCACGGTTCCGGTTGGCTTCCCAAAGGCTCCAATCCGGCACAAACCAAGAGCAGAGCTTTCGGCGGGGCTACTGCAACCTATCAGACTGAAATTCCGACTCTGGCTGACGGCATACGCCAAGCAGGCATGCACATGCAGTTCATTTCGTTCGACGACTGCTACATGGCGGCCGTTGAAGTTGCCTATGACCTCAAAGATGTAACCGACTTTCTCATTGCATCAACCAGCGAAATCATGGCAGCCGGCATGCCTTATAAGGACATTTGGAGATACATTACTCCTTCAGAGCCCGACTACGGCGCTATTGTCGATGGTTTCTACAATTTCTATTCAGCCTATGTTGGCCCCGACGGACAGCCTTATCCCTACGGCACATTGAGCGTTATCAACTGCCGTCAGACTGAAAACATGGCTCAAATCATGCAAACCATCAACAGCCGCTACACCTTCGACCCGACGAAACTGGCCGCTGTACAGCGTTTAGACGGCTACAGCAGTGCGGTGTTCTACGACATGGGCAGCTACGTTAGGCTTCTGTGCAGCGACGCAACACTCTTGGACAGCTACCTAAACGCGGAGCAGTTGCTCGTTCCTTACAAGAAAGCAACCCAGCGGATTTATTCCAACTACGATATCCAGTACACCGACGTGCTTTCTTTCTCAGGTATCACAATCTCCGACCCCACCCAGAACCCGAATGTAACCACTCCGTTACAAAACACGGCATGGTACCGGGCAACTCACTAAAATATCTGCATGCGGGTACCAAACTGACTGTAACGGGAACTTTTGACAAGTGTCGCACGATTGTTCGACAAGTGTCACAGATATGTGTGACAAGTGTCGAAAGTTCCTGAAGGCATCAATCAACACTGCGAAAGCATCTTTAAAACGACCCGAGAAAGGCCGTTTTGAGATACTCATAGCGCTGCCGCTGAACGGAAGAACAGCTGTTTACAGTCGCTACGGTAAGAATTCGTGCTATAACAAGCAATGATATGCTTAAATATGAAAACGGTACTTGCGCCGTGCCTTCTGGGGTACGGCAGGCGTGCCGAAGTGGGTGGAGTAGCCGCCTGTGGCCACTCCGCGATACTGGGCGTAGCGGGAACGGATGCGTTCAACATAGTCCACTGTCTCCGAACCTCGCATATAGCCATACTTCACCACAGGGTCATTGTAACATTCGGGCGTGCTGAGACGCAGCACAAAGGGTGCCACTTCGCCCCATCTGTGCGGGTCGCGGCCATGTTTGCGGGCCAGTGCCATGGCATCGCGTATGTGGTTGAAGCCGCCGTTGTAGCAAGCCAGTACAAAATAAGTACGCTCCATGCGGTCCGAAATGTCGCGCAGCTTGGTATCGAGCTCACGTATATAGTTGGCCGCAGCGGCTATGTTGGCTTCGGGATGGTATATCTGGGCCCGCGGCAGGCCAAGATGGTCGGCCGTGCCCGGCATAATCTGCATCAGTCCACAGGCTCCTACCCACGACCGGGCATTAGGGTCAAAGGTTGATTCCTGATAGCACAGGGCAGCCATCAGGCGCCAATCCCAACGGGCAAGCGGTGCATACTTCTGGAAATAAGCATCGTACTGCGAGATAACACCGGCCGAGCGGTTGAGCATGGGCGAATAAACGTGGCGCGTGATGCTGCGCGAAGAGAGCAGAAAAGCCTCATCCTTCTTTATCCGGGCCAGCATTTCGGGGCGATACCAGCGGTCGAGTGTGTCGGCCAACGCCTTGTTTTCATCTCTCACAGCCCATCTGCGGCCATTGTCGGAGAGTCCGCACAGCCTCACTCCCCGTGTGTTTCCGGGCAGGGGAAAGGCCACAACATCGCCCTCGCCCTGTTGCAGACGCGACACGAGTTCGGCCGTATCCTTGCATACTTCAACGCGCAAAGAGACGCCTAACTGCTGGGCAAACTTCTCGCACAGCAGATACTGCGTTCCCATACCTCGTCCGCGGTAGTCGTAGTAATTATCAGGGCCGGTGAGCGTCAGCATTATCATCTCGCCATTACTCACTATGTCGTCAAGTGTAAAGCTGCCGGTTACGGCAACCGTATCGCCCCCCACGGGCGTTCCCCAGGGCGTCATCGCTTTCTCCTTGTGCTCCGAGCAACTCACGGTCAGCAGCAATGAAAATATAATGTATATATATCTTAAACTCATCTTCAACCGCACAAAAGTAATACATTTCTTGCAAATAAGCCTGAAAAAGCGTAATTTTGCCCCTACATTTAAGAAAATTAGACGATTATGCTACGTATTGCAGTTCAATCAAAGGGCCGTTTGTATGAGGACACGATGGCTCTTCTGGCCGAGGCCGACATCAAGATAACACCCTCCAAGCGTACTTTGCTGGTGCAGGCTGACAATTTCCCGCTCGAAGTTCTCTATCTGCGCGACGACGATATACCACAAAGTGTGGCCAGCGGAGTGGCCGACATTGGCGTTGTGGGCGAAAACGAGTTCATCGAGAAGCAGGAAGATGCCGACATCATCTCGCGCCTCGGCTTCAGCAAGTGTCGTCTTTCGCTCGCCATACCCAAGCACATTGACTACCAGGGGCTGCAGTGGTTCGACGGCAAAAAGGTTGCAACGTCCTACCCCAACATCCTTCGCAAGTTCATGAATGATAACCATATACATGCCAACATTCACGTTATAACCGGCAGTGTGGAGATTAGTCCGGGCATCGGACTGGCCGATGCCATCTTTGATATTGTGAGTTCGGGTTCTACCCTTGTGCATAACAACCTGCGAGAGGTGGAAGTAGTGCTCAAAAGTGAGGCACTGCTGATAGGCAACAAGCAAATGAGCCAGGAGAACAAGGGCATACTCGACGAGGTGCTTTTCCGTTTCGAGGCCGTGCGCTCGGCACAAGACAAGAAATACGTGATGATGAACGCGCCCCGTGCCAGGGTGCAGGATATCATCAATGTGCTGCCGGGTATCAAGAGCCCCACCATCATTCCGCTGGCCGATCCGAACTGGTGCTCCATCCACACGGTACTGGATGAGAAGCGTTTCTGGGAAATCATCGGCAAGCTGAAGGAGCTCGAAGCCCAAGGAATACTGGTTACGCCTATCGAGAAGATGATTTTATAGCCCTATGGAAAGGGTAACTGCAACACAAAACAAACCTAAAGCAATAAATCAATGAGTATAGATAACAGTTCTGAACAACAAGAGTTTACCTCTTGCCGAACAACAGGAAAATTAGGAGAGGCCATCTACAAGTATCCGTCTCGCGACCTCTGGAACGAGATTGTGGAGCGTCCGCACCTGGACGTATCCCAACTCAATGCCACAGTGGCGGGTGTACTGGCTGATGTAAAACAGAATGGCGACAAGGCGGTACAAACATACGAGGAGAAGTTCGACCACGTTCAGCTCTCCTCTCTCGCCGTTACGGAGGCCGAAATGGACGAAGCAGAGCTGCTGGTTACGGCAGAACTCAAGGAGGCTCTGCATCTGGCACATGCCAATATCAAGTCGTTCCACGAAACCCAGCTGTTCAAAAGCACGAAGAAAGAAACCGCTCCGGGCGTAAGCTGCTGGCAGAAAAGCGTGCCGATAGAGAAAGTCGGCCTCTACATACCGGGTGGAACGGCACCGCTGTTTTCAACTGTGCTGATGCTTGCAACCCCTGCCAAGATTGCCGGTTGCAGGGAGATAGTGCTCTGCACGCCGCCAAACAGAGAGGGAAAGGTGAACCCTGCCATTCTTGTTGCTGCCCGCATTGCAGGCGTGAGCAGCATTTACAAGGCCGGAGGTGTACAGGCCATCGGGGCGATGGCTTACGGAACGCAGAGCATTCCCAAAGTTTACAAGATATTCGGCCCGGGCAACCAGTACGTCATGGCAGCCAAACAGCAGGTTAGCCTGCACGATGTGGCAATCGATATGCCGGCCGGTCCGTCGGAAGTATGCGTCATAACCGACGCGCAAAGCAATGCAGCCTTTGCCGCGGCCGACCTGCTCTCGCAGGCCGAACATGGTACTGATTCGCAGGTTATGCTGATAACAACCTCCGAACAGATGCTTCATGACATTGAGAACGAAGTGGAAAAGCAACTCCGGTTGCTGCCCCGTAAGGAGATAGCTGCCCAGACTCTGCAGAACTCTAAGCTGGTTCTCGTCAGTAACACGGCCGAAGCCGTGGCTCTCAGCAATGCTTATGCGCCCGAACATCTCATCATTGCCACGGCCGACTATACACAGCTGGCAGAGAAAGTGGTCAATGCAGGGAGCGTGTTTCTCGGAAAATACGCCTGTGAAAGCGCCGGCGATTATGCCAGCGGCACCAATCACACGTTGCCAACGCACCGGTATGCCTTGGCTTATAACGGCGTAAATCTGGACAGCTACAACAGGAAGATAACCTTCCAGGAGCTGAATGAGGAGGGCATACGCAGCATCGGGAAAGCCGTAGTCATCATGGCAGAAGAGGAACAGCTGCACGCCCATGCCCATGCCATGCAGCTGCGGATGGACAACATCGGGCTATAAACGTCAAAAAAGTGATAAGATGAAGAAACTGGAAGAACTGGTCAGGCCCAACATCTGGAACCTGGCGCCCTACAGCAGTGCCCGAAACGAGTACAGCGGGCACGCTGCCCACGTATTTCTTGATGCCAACGAGAGCCCTTACAACAAGCCATACAACCGCTATCCCGACCCGTTACAAACGGAATTAAAGGCCAAGCTCGCAAAAATAAAGGGCGTTCCGGCCGAGCAAATCTTTCTGGGCAACGGCTCCGACGAGGCCATCGACCTGTGCTACCGGATATTCTGCCGCCCCGGAAAGGACAATGTGGTAGCCATAGAGCCCACGTACGGTATGTACAAAGTATGTGCCGACATTAACGAAGTGGAGTACCGGCCCGTGCTGCTGGATGACAGTTACCAGATGAAAGCCGGCAAATTGCTGCAGGCCTGCAATGAACGGACAAAGCTGATATGGATATGCTCGCCAAACAACCCTACGGGTAACAACATCGACCGCAACGAAGTTGCGAAGGTGCTCGGCGCTTTTGGAGGCATCGTAGTGATAGACGAGGCCTACAGTGACTTCTCTTCGCAGAAGACATTCAGGTCGGAAATAGCCCTATATCCCAACATCATCGTGCTAAACACCATGAGTAAGGCTTGGGCTAACGCAGCCATAAGACTGGGCATGGCCTTTGCCGGCAAGGAAATAATAGACTTATTTAATAAGGTGAAGTATCCCTACAACGTCAACCTGCTCACCCAGGAGCATGCCATTGAGGCTCTCGACGAACGCATTGACGTTGAGAAATGGGTGACGACGTTGCTGCTGGAGCGTGGCAGACTCATGAAATCGTTCCTCGATTTGCCTATTTGCAAAGCCGTGTATCCATCGGATGCCAACTTCTTTCTGGCCAAGATGACCGATGCACAAGCCATTTACAACTACCTGGTAGAGAGCGGTATCATTGTAAGAAACCGTACTAAGGTGGCCTTATGCAAGGATTGTTTGCGAATAACCGTAGGCAACAAGGCCGAAAACAACGAACTGCTATCTGTTCTCCGGCAGTATTAGGCAGTCTGCCTGCACGCAGGCAACAACAAGAAACAAGTAAGGCGATAAGAGTAATCTTACCGCCTTATTCATTCTCTCTCATTTTTCTTTTGTCTCAAACATAGGTTCCGGTCTGGCATTCGCTGTCCTATCGGAGCCTTTTTTGTAGACAACATAATCTCTACTACCCTGCAAAGATAATTCTATTATTAAAAAACGAGTTGTTCCGAAAGCAGTAAATTGCCTTTTCTCAACAATTTCTTGACTTATGTCAACTCACGAAATAGGCAATGTGTGCGTAAACACAAGAAAACTGAAGCATAAAGAATGAAAAAAAGTCTGTTAAATCTTTGTACGTTGGCAATATTTGGTTATTTTTGCAAAAACGGACAAGAACAATTCTAAAATCTAACAACAAACAAATTATAACAATCTATGACATTTCTAATGATTATCGAGCTACTTGTTGTTTTGGTAGCACTTTGGATTGGAGCACGTTACGGTTCCCTGGCGCTTGGCGCCATTTCAGGCATCGGCCTGGCCATTCTTGTATTCGGTTTTCAGTTAAAACCGGGAAATCCTCCTACCGATGTAATCTACATCATCATAGCAGCAGTTACCTGTGCCGGCATCTTGCAGGCTTCGGGAGGTATGGACTGGATGATACAGATAGCAGAAAAAATGTTGCGCAAGCACCCTGACCGCATCACCATTCTGGCTCCTTTCACCACGTTTATACTCACTGTGCTCGTTGGAACGGGGCACGTGGTTTACACGTTGATGCCCATTATCTGCGACATTGCACTGAAAAAAGGCATCCGTCCGGAGCGTCCGTGCGGCGTTGCAAGTATCGCCTCGCAGATTGGCATTACCTGTTCCCCCATCGCTGCGGCCGTAGTAGCTTTCTCATCTATTTCTGCCGACAATGGTTTCAACGTCAGCAACATTCAAATTATCATGGTTACCATCCCGGCATGTATCGTCGGCATCCTGATGGCTGTTATCTACAGTTGGAACCGCGGCTTAGACCTTGACAAGGATCCCGAGTTCCAGAAGAAGCTTCAGGACCCCGTTCAGTATGCCTACATCTATGGAAACAGCGCTACAACGCTTGATAAGCAGATTTCAAAAGAGAGCAAGAATGCCGTTTACATCTTCCTCGGCGCCCTTGTCGTCATTGTTCTTTTCTCCGTTCTGACCATGATGGGGCACAACATTCTGCCCGCCTGGAACGAAATACAGACTGTGAAAGGAGGCCCGGAGAGCATCACCCTGGCCGGCGGCGTTACCGAGTCGGCCAAACAACTGGCAAAAGCCGGCGTGGTGGTTGCAGGTGTAACGGAGAGCGTGTCCAAACATCTGTCGATGAACATCGTCATTCAGATTATCATGATTACAGCAGCAGCGCTGATGATTATTTTCTGCAAAGCCAAGCCCAAGGCCGCCATCTCCGGTGCCGTATGGCAGAACGGCATGGTGGCAGTTGTTGCCATCTATGGTATTGCATGGATGTCGAACACCTATTTTGACAATTATACCGACGAGATGAACCTCATGTTGAGCGGTATTGTTGAGAAGTGGCCGTGGGCCATGGCCTTTGCGTTCTTCGCTGTTTCGGTACTCATCAACTCGCAGGGTGCCGTTGTGGTGTCCATGTTGCCGCTAGCATACTCTCTGGGTATTGAAGGCTGGGTTCTGCTGGGTATCATGCCGTCGGTTTACGGGTACTTCTTCATCCCGAACTATCCGTCGGATATCGCCACGGTGAACTTCGACCGCTCCGGCACTACCGTCATCGGAAAGTACCTGCTCAACCACTCGTTCATGGCACCCGGTATGATTCATGTCGTTGCTGCAACCATTGCCGGCTATGGCATATCATTCCTGTTTCATAGCATGGGCATGTACTAAGCCATTACAGCACTGCCACATGGCTGGCGGAATAAAGAGCCCGGGAAAAGCCCGGGCTCTTTTTTGTTTATTCCTATTTCCTTTCTGTCTTTCTGCAGCATGCTGTTGTAAGTGTTTGAATTACAGAATTATACTGCTTCTTATATCGTCCTGCTTTTAAAGAGCTATTCTTCAAGGCGCTTGATGCTGCCGTTCAAGGCGCTTGAAGCTATCCTTCAACAGTCTTGAACGACAGCTTCGCCACGGCGGCTGCAAACATACGCCTTTCCCGATTTGTCTCATTGGTCGGAGTAAAGTTCATCATGCGGTGTGGTCTTGTAGCACTTCAGAGACCTGCTTTTCAGGCGTTAAATTAGCAGCTGTTATCCTCTCGGTTATCAACAAATCTTGTTCAATCTGCCAAGTTTTTCATTTTTAATCAGTATCTTTGCAAAAAATAATTGCTATTATGGGGATATTCGGACTGTTTAACAAGAACAAGAAAGAGACGCTTGACAAGGGTCTTGAGAAGACCAAGCAAAGTGTTTTTGACAAACTGAGCCGTGCGATAGCCGGAAAATCGAAGGTTGACGACGAAGTTCTGGATAACCTGGAAGAGGTGCTCATTACATCCGACGTGGGCGTTGACACCACGCTCAAGATTATTGAGCGCATAGAAGAACGGGTGGCGAGGGACAAATACGTGTCTACCTCGGAACTGAACGGCATCCTGCGCAGCGAAATTGTTGCCCTGCTGGCCGAGAATAACTCGGAAGACAACGACAACTGGGACCTCCCCAACGACCATAAGCCATACGTAATATTGGTAGTTGGCGTGAATGGCGTAGGTAAAACCACGACTATAGGCAAGCTGGCGTATCAGTTCAAGAAGGCCGGTAAGCAGGTATATCTTGGCGCCGCAGACACCTTCAGGGCAGCTGCCGTGGAGCAAATCCAGATTTGGGGCGACCGTGTTGGTGTTCCGGTGGTAAAGCAGCAAATGGGGTCGGACCCCGCCTCCGTTGCCTTTGACACGCTGCAGAGCGCCAAGGCCAAGGATGCCGACGTGGTTATCATAGACACAGCCGGCCGACTGCATAACAAAGTGGGACTGATGAACGAGCTTAAGAAAATCAAGGAGGTAATGCGAAAGGTTCTTCCCGAAGCTCCCGACGAGGTGTTGCTGGTGCTCGACGGCAGCACCGGGCAGAACGCCTTTGAGCAAGCTAAGCAGTTCTCGGCCGTTACACAAATCACATCGCTGGCCATCACCAAACTTGACGGAACCGCTAAGGGCGGCGTGGTTATCGGTATCAGCGACCAGCTGAAAGTTCCCGTGAAATATATCGGGCTCGGTGAAAGGATGGAGGACTTGCAGTTGTTCAACCGCAAGGAATTTGTAGACTCCCTATTTAACGAATGATGAAGAAGAACCAGATAGACATCATTACAATGGGTTGCTCCAAGAATCTGGTCGATTCGGAGCTGCTGATGAAACAGTTTGAAGCCAACGGCTATCATTGCACGCACGACAGCAAACGCCCGCAAGGTGAGATTGCTGTCATCAATACATGCGGCTTCATTGAGAGCGCTAAGGAAGAGAGTATCAATACAATACTAGAATTCGTTGAACGTAAGAACGAAGGCCAGCTCAACAAGCTCTACGTCATGGGTTGCCTCTCACAACGCTACCAGAAAGAGCTCGAAGCCGAAATCCCCGAAGTTGACAAATTCTACGGCAAGTTCAACTATAAGCAGCTGTTGCAGGAATTGGGCAAGGCCGACGTTCCCTCATGCGACGGGCGCCGTCACCTTACTACGCCGCACCATTATGCCTACATCAAAATAGCCGAAGGATGCGACCGGCACTGCGCTTACTGCGCCATTCCGCTCATTACGGGCAAACATGTTTCGCGCCCCCAGGCCGAGATACTGCAGGAAGTGAGAGAGTTGGTGCAGGCGGGAGTAAAGGAATTCCAGATTATTGAGCAGGAGCTGACCTACTACGGCGTTGATCTTGACGGCCGCAGGCAGATAGCAGAACTCATAGCTGCCATAGCCGACATTCCCGGTGTAAAGTGGGTGCGGCTGCATTACGCCTACCCTAACCAGTTCCCGTTGGAGCTTCTCGACGTTATTCGCGAGAAACAGAATGTCTGCAACTATCTTGACATAGCTCTGCAGCACATCTCCGACCACATGCTCAGCCGCATGCACCGCCGTGTGACCAAGCAGGAAACCATCGACCTCCTGACGCGCATTCGCCAGTCTGTTCCCGGTATCCACATCCGCACTACATTAATGGTTGGCTTTCCTGGTGAAACAGAGGAAGATTTTCGGGAGTTGGTAGACCTTGTGAAATGGGCCCGGTTCGAGCGGATGGGGGCTTTCGCCTATTCCGAGGAAGAAGGAACCTACAGCGCCCGGCACTATCCTGACGATGTTCCCGAGGATATCAAGCAGCGCAGATTGGACGAGCTGATGGCCGTACAACAGGAAATCAGCGCGGAGATTGAAGCTGAGAAAGTGGGAAAGGTATGCAAAGTCATCATTGATAGAAAAGAAGGAGACTACTATGTGGGGCGTACAGAGTTCTCTTCGCCGGAGGTTGACCCCGAAGTTCTTATCCCCGTAGCCAAGCGCAAGCTCCGTGTGGGCAGCTTCTATGATGTCAGGATAACTTCCAGCGAGGCTTTCGACCTTTACGGTGAATGTATTCAGTAACCCAAATAACGAGGATGACCTATGAACAACAAGGAGTTTTTAGCAGAATTAGCTTCGAAGTGCGGCTATACACAGCAGGATACACAGAAACTGGTGCGTACTGTCATTGAGGAAATGGGAGCCCGCTTTGAAGACGGCGATGCCCTGTCGGTTCCCGCCTTCGGCAGCTTCGAAGTCAAGAAGCGCCTCGAGCGCATTGTTGTCAACCCATCTACAGGCAGGCGCATGCTTGTACCGCCAAAGCTCGTTCTTAATTTCAAGCCTGCTACTGCCATCAAGGAAGAATTAAAAAATGGAGGACTTGAGGCATGAGCAAAGTTGGAATAACCGAATTGGCACAGGCTCTGGCCAATAAGCATGGACTGGATACGAAGGATGCGGAATTGTTTGTAGAGCGGATGTTCGAGGTGCTCAACGAAGCTCTCCGCCACGAGAAGCAAGTCAAACTGAAAGGACTGGGCACGTTCAAGGTCATCTCCGTCAGTCCGCGTAAAAGCATCGACGTCAATACCGGAGAACCTATCGTCATCGAAGGACGTGAAAAGATATCGTTCACTCCTGATGTTTCCATGCGCGATTTGGTCAATCGGCCGTTTTCACAGTTCGAGACCACGGTCGTTAACGATGGCGTAGACTTCAGCGATATAGATAACCGAATGCCCGCCGAACTGTCGGAAGAAGAGTCGGAAGATGAAGAACCCGCAGCGGAACCGGCAAATTCACCGGAACCCATTGCTGAAATCGCGGCTGTTGAACCAGTCGCCGAGAGCCAGCCTGAGTCTCCTGCCGTCGCTGCCTCCCTACTCTCTGCCATGGAACCAGAGCAAGAGTATTCTGCACAATCGAAACCAATGACAGAACCAACAGCGGAAGACGAGATTGAGGAAGATGTAACAGAAGACGACAATCAGGAGGAAGAAGTTGCACTTGTAGACTTCTCCGACAATCCTACCGTCGAAACCCAAGAAGAGCAGACCAATGCGACCGAGCAAGACATAGCCAGAAAATGGGAAACTGCCCGCGAGCATTCGGAAAACGAAGTCCTAACAGTAGCAAACAATCAGCTCCGTGAGGAAATCGCACGCAGCCACAAGCTCATCAAAGGACTCATTGCCGGCGTGGCGCTGCTTCTGCTTGCCGTGATAGGCGGAGCTTACTACGTGGGGCGACAAATATCCATCCGCGACAACAGAATACTGCACCTGGAGGCTGAACATCGTGTTCCCAATCCCATAGTAAAGCCATCCGTTACAGCTAAAAGAGCAGTTGCACGGCGGTCCGTTGCCGTAAAGCCTGCCGCATCAGCACCTGCAGTTACCCAGCAAACAGCCGCACAAAGCCAGCCGAAGCAGCAGAACACCCAGACTCCGGCACAGCCTGCAACCAAAGCTAAGGTACAACAGCCAATTGTCGCAAGCCCTTACGACAGCGATCCACGTGTGCGTACAGGCGCTTACCGCATTGTAGGAGTGGCCAATACCGTAACGGTAAAGAAAGGACAAACCCTCTCTTCCATCAGCCGCACCTACTTAGGTCCGGGCATGGAGTGCTATGTCGAAGCACTCAACGGCGGCATCAAGACCGCTGAGGCAGGCCAAAAGGTCAAGATACCCGAGCTGCAACTCAGGAAGAAAAGATAAAGGGCAAGTCTGTTTCGCACCGTCTGTTCGGCTAAACAGTTCTGGACTATATTCCAAAACGACAATTTCAAGGCCTCTTCGTAGCAGAAAAGCTACAAGAGGCCGTACTTTTGTGCATGCCACATCACCCTTTCTTATGCTTTTGCTTGTCGTTTCCCACCTTTTTATTACTATGAATGAGAGCCAGATAGCAGTACTTCTCACATAAAAAACACGCTGACACAAAATATTTTGGCATAACATTTGCTCACTATCAAATGATTGTTTATTTTTGTGAAGTATAACTATAGAAGAAAGGTAAAAAGATATATGACCAGTCAATTTTCACCCAAAGTGTCTGAGATACTCGCCTTTTCACGTGAGGAAGCAACGCGATTGGCCAGCCGTTCGGTTGGTCCGGAGCACTTGCTGCTTGGCATCATCCGTGAAAGAAACGGCCTTATCATTGATTTGTTCCGCCGTTTGGACGTGAACATAGACGCTGTAAAGGAAGAACTGGAGCAGCGTGTACGTCAGGACGAGATAGGAGAACCGCTTCAGACGACCGAGCTCGTGCTCAACGAAAAAGCCAGCAACATTCTGAAACTCGCAGTTCTTGAAGCCCGCATCCAGCACACTCAGATGGTTGACGTGCAGCATCTGCTGCTTGCCATCCTGCATGACCAAGTGAACAACGGTGCCAAGGAGGTTCTGGAATTCAACAACATGAACTACGAGGACACGCTGACACTGCTGCACAAGGAAGCCAAAACCATACAAGACGGTATCGGACTGCCTGACGAAGACGAGGAAGTGAACGACGAACAGTGGAAGTCTTCCAAATCAAGTGACGGCGGTACACAGGCCCATACCACAACTCAAACCCGCAAGGGAAACGGCAAGACGCCGGTGCTCGACAACTTTTCGACTGACCTTACGCAGGCTGCAGCCGAAGGAAAGCTCGACCCCGTAGTCGGCCGTGACAAGGAGATAATGCGCGTGACCGAAATTCTGGGACGCCGAAAGAAGAACAACCCCATCCTCATAGGTGAGCCGGGCGTTGGCAAGAGTGCCATTGTAGAAGGGCTGGCACAACTCATCAACAAGCACCAAACATCGCCCATACTGTTCAATAAGCGGCTTGTAAGCCTTGACATGACCGCCATTGTGGCAGGAACCAAGTACCGCGGACAATTTGAGGAGCGCATACGAGCCCTGCTCAAGGAGCTGGAACAGAACCCGGACATCATCGTCTTCATAGACGAGATACACACCCTCATCGGTGCCGGAAGCACTCCGGGCAGCATGGATGCGGCCAACATCATGAAGCCGGCGCTTGCCCGCGGAACCATACAGTGCATTGGCGCCACCACGCTGGAGGAATACCGCAACTCCATTGAGAAAGACGGAGCGCTGGAACGCAGATTTCAGAAGATTCTCATCGAGCCCACCACGACCGACGAAACGCTCCAGATACTGGAGAACATCAAAGACCGGTACGAGCAACATCACCACGTTTCGTACACTGATGACGCACTGAAAGCCTGTGTCAAATTGACAGAAAGGTATATAACTGACAGGTTCTTCCCCGATAAAGCCATTGATGCACTCGACGAGGTAGGCTCCCGCGTACACCTGCAGCACGCCAAGGTTCCGCAGGAAATTACTGACAAAGAGAAGCAGATAGATGAAATAAAGGAGAAGAAACAGGCTGCCGTGAGGAACCAGAACTTCGAACTGGCCGCAGGTTTCAGAGACAAACAGACCGAACTGGAGCGAGAACTGCAGCAGATGCAGGACAACTGGACCAAGGGAGATACCGACAACCGCGAGGTCATTACCGAGAAAGACGTGGCCGACGTAGTGAGCATGATGACCGGTGTACCCGTGCAGCGGATGGCCGAAGCCGAAGGCACAAGGCTGAAAGGCATGGCAGCCGAGCTGAAACAGGCCGTCATTGCCCAGGATCCGGCAATCGACAAGATGGTGAAAGCCATCCAGCGTAACCGCGTAGGCCTCAAGGAGCCCAACCACCCCATCGGTGCATTCATGTTCCTGGGCCCGACCGGCGTCGGCAAAACGTATCTGGCAAAGAAGCTGGCCGAGTTTATGTTCGGTTCAACCGACTCGCTTATCCGCATTGACATGAGCGAATACACAGAGTCGTTCAACGTATCAAGGCTCATCGGAGCACCTCCCGGATATGTGGGATATGAAGAAGGAGGCCAGCTGACGGAGCGCGTACGCCGCCATCCCTACTCCATTGTGCTGCTGGACGAAATAGAGAAGGCGCACGGAAACGTGTTCAACCTGTTGCTCCAGGTGTTGGATGAGGGCCGACTGACCGATGGAAACGGCCGACTGGTTGACTTCCGCAACACCGTCATCATCATGACATCCAACGCGGGAACCCGCCAGCTCAAGGAGTTTGGGCGCGGCATAGGCTTCAATGCCAACGGAACGCTCGGCTTGAGCCTGAACGAGAGCGACAAGGAATACGCCCGCTCCATCATTCAGAAGAGCCTGAGCAAGCAGTTCGCGCCAGAGTTTCTGAACCGCCTGGACGAAATCATCACCTTCGACCAGCTGGACATGGACGCCATCAAGAAGATTATCGACATAGAACTGAAGTCTCTTTTCAAGCGCATTGAGGACATGGGCTATCATCTCTCCATAACCGACAAGGCCAAAGAGTTCGTGGCCTCCAAGGGCTACGATGTCCAGTTTGGAGCCCGTCCGCTGAAGCGAGCCATCCAGAACTACATCGAAGATGGCCTGTGCGAGAAGATACTATCCGGCGATGTTCATCCCGGCGACACCATCGCCATAGGGAAGAACCCGGCGAAAGACGAACTTACGTTCAAATAAACCTAAAAGGCGTGCAACTTGATTGTGGTTGCACGCCTTTTGCGTTCTATCTGCCTAAGTGCTCTATCCTGCTCTTTCTGCATACAATTGATGGCCTCACTGTCGTAGTGAGATGGCCTCACTGTCGTAGTGAGATGGCCTCACTGTTGTAGTGAGATGGCCTCACTATTGTAGTGAGATGGCCTCACTATTGTAGTGAGATGGCCTCACTGTTGTAGTGAGATGGCCTCACTGTTGTAGTGAGATGGCCTCACTGTTGTAAGGAGATGGTCTCCTTATCGTTCGACAAGTGTCACACGATTATTAAACAAGTGTCACACGATTGTTCGACACTTGTCAAAAGTTGCCGAAAGGTGTATTTGACAATGCCTTAGCAGACCGGCGGAGCCTACGGAGGGCACTGATGCAACAGATACTGCTACTGATGTTGCTCGCGCAACAGGTCGTTCACGGTCTTTACCGGATTGAAGGTAGACAGCGGAACCTCTACGAACACCGTGCTCCAGTTGCTCATGGCGCCGTTCCACAAGCCGGGCAGTTCCAGTGCTTTCAGTTCTCTTCCGTCCTTGCTCTTGTTGCTGATGAAGCCCGTTGCGGCGTCAACGAACTTAGGCAAATCGAACCTATGGCCCTTGTAGTCCTTGGTTGCGCATACAAGGTCTACCGGATTGAAGTGCGTTCCCTCGGTAAACATGCGCACGTAGCTGGGGTTGTTCTTGTCTATCTGGCTCGATTCGAGTATCTGCGGGCTCACAGTTCCGTCCTGATTGTAGGTGAGGAACGGTCCGCCGCCAGGCTCTCCAACATTCTTCACCACGCCGCACACACGCATGGGTCTGTTGAGTTTGGTGCGCAGGTAGCTCACCAGTTCGGCATCCTCCAGTTCTTTGATATCGTGCTTGCGGCAACACAGGTCGCGCTGAACAAAGCGAATCATCTCTTCCAGCTGTGCATGCGAGTAGGCTCCGCTGTCGAGTATGCGCAGAAACTCAAACGCCTGGGCCTGCAGTGTTACGAGTATGCCTGCCAGGAGCTGCTTGTAAGTAACGGTATCGTCCTTCAGCCGGTCGGGCACAACGTTGTCTATATTCTTGATAAACACCACATCAGCATCTATCTCGTTGAGGTTCTGTATCAGCGCACCATGCCCTCCGGGGCGGAAGAGCAGCGAGCCGTCCGCATTGCGGAAAGGAGTATTGTCGGGATTGGCGGCTATCGTGTCGGTAGAAGGTTTCTGCTCGGAGAAGGAGATGTTGTATTTCACTCCGTATTTCCTGGCATAGAATTCGGCCTTTTCGGCCACTTTCTGCTTGAAGAGTTCCAAGTGCTCGTGGCTCACCGTGAAGTGTACGTTGGCTTCGGCATTGCTGTCGGCGTAAAGGGCGGCCTCAACCAGGTGCTCTTCCATCGATGTACGCGGCCCGTCGTCATAGTTGTGGAATAGCAACAAGCCCTTGGGCAAGCGTCCGTAGTTAAGTCCTTCGGCGTTGAGCATGTTGTCCACTACGGCTTTATACTCTCCGTCGCGTATCAACTCCATGATGCTCTTGCCCGTGTTCTGCCTGCACTTGTCGCACAGAGCCTCGCGGAAAGCGAATTTCTTGATGTTGTCAAAGAACTGTTTCTCGAAGTCCGTAGTGGGTACATCGTAGTCGGCATCCAGAAAAGCGAACATGTCTTTGAACATTCTGCTGGCCGCTCCCGATGCCGGGACAAACTTCACAATCTTGTGTCCGGCCTGTTTATAATCCTGCCATGCCGTTATGTAGGCATCGCGTTCGTTGTTGTCGGGCGCCATGATGCCCTTGCCGATAGCCGCAGGAGCTTCCAATCGGAGGAAAGGGAAGCCCGTCCGTATCTGCTCAAGCTGGTGATTTACTTGCTCCGCTGTAATCCCGCGCAGGGAGATTTGTTTCAAGTCGTTGTTAGAAAGCATAATTATTAGGTTTATATCATGTTCCAGGTAAATGTGCCACAAATATAATCAGTTTTTCTGAAAACATGAAATCTTTTCGCATAAAAAGCAATATCTTTGCATTATAGCAAACCCTGTGTGGCTGCACAAATAAATAACAGGACATGGAGAATGGTTTTGAATTCACGCCTCAGGAGATTTCCGAGGCTCAGGCAATATACAAGAGACTAAAGGACTATATTGGAGAAACCTTGCAGGAAGACGACGAGCAGAAGCTCGCCGACTATCTGCGCCGTGCCGTGGAGGCCGGTAACATGAAGCGGGACGTGTTTGGTCTCAACTCGATATTAAGCGCATTGCAAACCGCAGAGATTGCCGTACGCGAGATAGGACTGAAAAGAGACGGCGTGCTGGCTATCCTCCTCTACCCCAATGTGTCTGATGGCAGTTCGAGTTTCGAGGACATCAAAAAGCAGTTTGGCGACCATGTGGCCCATATCATTCATGGACTTGTCAGAATCCAGAACCTCTACAAGAAGAATCCTGTTATCGAGAGCGAGAACTTCCGCAACCTGCTCATCTCCTTTGCCGAGGACATGAGGGTTATTCTCATTATGATTGCAGACCGAGTAAACCTAATGAGACAGATACGGGACACGCAGAACGAGGAAGCAAAGCGCGAGGTTTCGGAAGAAGCCAGCTATCTTTACGCCCCGCTGGCTCATAAGCTCGGCCTCTACACGCTCAAGAGCGAGCTGGAGGATTTGAGCCTGAAATACCTGGAACACGATGCCTACTATATGATAAAGGAGAAGCTGAATGCTACGAAGAAGGCACGTGACGAATACATCCGGCGCTTCATCACTCCTATCCAGGCACGCCTGCAGGATGCCGGACTCAAGTTCCACATGAAGGGACGGACAAAGAGCATTCACTCCATCTGGCAGAAGATGAAGAAGCAGGGATGCGGTTTCGAGGGCATCTACGATTTGTTCGCCATCCGCATCATCATCGATTCTCCGGTCGAGAAAGAAAAAATGCAGTGCTGGCAGGCCTACTCCATCGTAACAGATATGTACCAGCCAAATCCCAAACGACTGCGCGATTGGCTGTCGGTGCCTAAAAGCAACGGTTACGAAAGCCTGCATATCACGGTTCTGGGACCTGAAAACAAATGGGTGGAAGTGCAGATTCGCACTGAACGCATGGACGACATAGCCGAACACGGACTTGCTGCTCACTGGCGGTACAAAGGCATCAAGAGTGAAGGTGGCCTCGACACCTGGCTCGCAAGCATCAGGGCAGCACTCGAAGCGGGCAACGGTCTTGAGGTCATGGACCAGTTCAAACTGGAGTTGTACGAAGATGAAGTGTACGTGTTCACACCAAAAGGCGACCTTTTCAAGTTCCCGAAAGGTGCCACGGTGCTTGATTTTGCTTACCACATCCACTCCGGTGTGGGCAATACCTGCGTGGGGGCACGCATCAATGGCAAGAATGTATCTATCAGAGAGCAGCTCTCTTCAGGCGACACTGTTGAGATTCTGACCCAAAGCAATCAGAAACCAAACCGCAACTGGCTGTCGATAGTCAAGACAAGTAAGGCTCGTTCCAAAATCCGCCTGGCCCTGAAAGAGACCACCATCAAGGATGGCTTATATGCCAAAGAGCTGCTCGAAAGGCGCTTCAGGAACAAGAAGGTGGAGTATGAGGAAAGTGTTATGAACCATCTCATTAAGAAGATGGGGTTCAAGGAAATCTCCGACTTCTACAAACAGATTGCAGACGAAAAACTGGATGTCAACTCCATCATTGAACAATATATCGAACTGCGCGACCACTCGCAAAACACAGGGATGCAGAAAGCAGCGGAAAGCGCAGAAAAATTTGAATACGACAATCCTGATGAGGACATAGCCAGGCAGAATGACGATGTTCTGGTCATTGACAGGAACCTTAAAGGCGTGGATTATTCGCTCGCCCAATGCTGCCATCCCATCTATGGAGATGATGTTTTCGGGTTTGTTACTGTCAGCGGAGGCATCAAGATACACCGCAAGGACTGCCCGAATGCACCGGAGTTGCGGCGCCGTTTCGGCTACAGAATAGTAAAGGCACGGTGGAGCGGCAAAGGTTCAAGCCAGTACAGCATAACCTTGCGCGTAATAGGTAACGATGATATCGGTATCGTAAGCAACATTACCAACATCATATCCAAGGAAGAAAAGATTGTCATGCGCTCCATTAACATCGATTCCAACGATGGTCTGTTCAGTGGAAACATGGTGGTAATGCTCGACGACACATCACGTCTGGAGGCTCTTATCAAGAAACTACGGACCGTAAAGGGGGTCAAGCAGGTTTCCAGAATCTAACCCCGCGCGGCAAGAAACGCTACTTCCATTCGAAGTTATCTATCATGGCGATGCCTTTCTGCGTGCAGATGCTTCGAATGAAGAGGATAATCGTGTTGCGCAGCAGCCTGTCCATGTCGAACTCCTTGTACATTTGCGTCTGCATGGCGTGCTGCATGGCTGCATTTGCCAGCCTGTAGATAATCAGATAATCCACGCCTCCAAGGAAGTAACCCTCCTCTACTCCTTTCCGGAAAAACTCATGCGACTTCTGTTCCTTTACCTTGTGCTTCTCTGAAAGGAAAGAGATAATGCGCGGATACTTATGCAAATCGGAAAAGAACAAGGGGTTTATATTCGCCAGATTCTTTATTTGCAGGCGATAGAATTCGGCCAAGATGTCCATTACATGGTGTTTCGGCTTGGCTGCGAACTGGCGCATATAGGCATCATTGCTGGCTTCTTCCCTTAAAACTCCTTCGTAAAGAAGCTCCTCTTTGTTTGCATAGGTTTCGTAAAGTGTACGCTTGGATATGCCCAAAAGATTGGCTATATCGTCCATTTTAACAGACTTGATGCCCTTGACTTTAAACTCCTGCATGGCAGCAATTAAAATCCGGGATTTCAATTCTTGGCGATAAAGCGTTGAGTTGCTCATTTCCGAAATCTTTTGTTATTATATGCAAAGATATAAAAAATCGGAAAAACTTCATTCAGTTTATCGGTTTTTTGTTATCTTTGTGGTCAAATTAGCCAGGCGTACCGTAGCATTTACGGCCTGTTTGACGACAAAGAGAAAGATTACATAGAATATTTAACATAAATCATAAAGCGTATATGGTAAAGATTACGAAAGAGGCTGCCCTCGAATATCATGAGACCGGCAGGCCAGGTAAGATTGAAGTAAAACCAACCAAGCCCTATCATACCCAAACAGACTTGAGCTTAGCCTATTCTCCGGGCGTGGCTTATCCTTGCCTGGAAATACAAAAGAACCCCGACGATGTTTACAAATATACCGACAAAGGCAATCTGGTAGCTGTTATCAGCAATGGTACTGCCGTGCTGGGACTGGGAGACATTGGCGCCATGAGCGGCAAACCGGTCATGGAAGGCAAGGGACTCCTCTTCAAGATATATGGAGGCATCGATGTGTTCGACATAGAGGTCGACGAGAAAGACCCCGAGAAATTCTGCGAGGCGGTAGAGAAAATTGCCCCGACCTTCGGCGGTATCAACCTGGAAGACATCAAGGCTCCTGAGTGTTTCTATATAGAGGAACGACTGAAAAAGACGCTGGACATTCCCGTCATGCACGACGACCAACATGGAACGGCTATCGTATCGGCAGCCGGACTGAAGAATGCGCTCGAAGTAGCAGGCAAAGATATTGCCAAAGTCAGGATAGTAGTCAACGGCGCCGGCGCTGCCGCCATCAGCTGTACCAAACTCTACGTGGCTCTCGGAGCCCGGAAAGAGAACATCGTGATGCTCGATTCCAAGGGAGTTATTACTTCCGACCGGCCCAACCTTACACCCCAAAAGGCTCTCTTTGCCACCGACCGGCGCGATGTACACACACTGGCAGAGGCTATAGTGGGTGCCGATGTGTTTGTAGGACTGTCCAAGGGCAATGTCCTTACGCAGGACATGGTGCGCCGGATGAACGAGAACCCGGTGGTATTCGCGTTGGCCAACCCCGTGCCGGAGATTTCCTATGAGGACGCAATGGCAGCTCGCCCCGACGTACTGATGTCCACCGGACGTTCTGACTACCCCAACCAGATTAACAATGTGATGGTTTTCCCGTATATTTTCAGGGGTGCTTTAGACGTTCATGCCAAAGCTATCAACGAGGAAATGAAGCTCGCCGCCGTCGAGGCTGTTGCCGAGCTGGCCAAGCAACCCGTACCAGACATTGTGAACGAGGTATATCATGTCAACGATTTACAGTTCGGTTCAAAGTACTTTATTCCCAAACCAGTAGACCCGCGGCTCATTACCGAGGTTTCTGCTGCCGTGGCCCAAGCCGCCATTGAGAGCGGAGTTGCCCGCACGTGCATCACCAACTGGAAGGAATACAAGGAACACCTGCGCCAGCTGTTGGGCCAAGAGACCAAGCTCACCCGTACCATTCACGCCACCGCGGCCATGCACCCGCAGCGTGTGGTATTTGCCGAAGGCGGCCATCCAACCATGATGAAGGCAGCCGTACAGGCTAAGCAGGAAGGTATCTGCCAACCTATTCTGTTGGGAAACGTAGACCGTCTGCACCGTCTGGCTACCCGGCTGAAGCTCGACTTGACTGATATTGAAATCGTAGACATGCGTGCCGACAAAGAACAAGGACGCCGCGCCACTTACGCCAAGCATCTGGCCGAGAAGCGGGCACGCCAAGGATACACCTTCGAAGAGGCCTACGACAAGATGTACGAGCGCAACTACTTCGGCATGTCGATGGTAGAAAAAGGCGACGCCGACGCCTTCATTACCGGTCTGTACACCAAATATTCCAACACCATCAAGGTGGCAAAGGAAGTAATCGGCATCCGCAAGGGCTTCAACACCTTCGGTACGATGCACATTCTCAACACGAAACGCGGTGTCTACTTCATTGCCGACACGCTGATAAACCGCCATCCCGACGAGAATGTACTCTACGACATAGCCCGGCTGAGTGCTCACAGCGTGAAGTTCTTCAATGAGGAGCCCGTCATTGCAATGGTTAGCTACTCCAACTTCGGCACCGATGAGATTGGAAGTCCGGCCAAAGTGCACGCGGCAGTTGAGCAGTTGCAAAACGAATTCCCTGATTTGGCCATCGACGGAGAGATGCAGGTGAACTTTGCTTTCAACAAGGAGCTGCGCGACAGCAAATATCCGTTCACCCGCCTCAAGGGGAAAGACGTCAATACGCTGGTGTTCCCCAACATGAGTTCGGCCAATGGAAGCTACAAGCTCCTGCAGGCTCTCGACCCTGATGCAGAGATTATAGGCCCCATCCAGATGGGTCTCAACAAGCCAATCCACTTCACCGATTTCGAGAGTTCTGTGCGTGACGTCATCAACATCACCGCAGTAGCGGTTATCGACGCCTATGTAGACAAGCTGAAGAACAAAATGTAAGGCTTGACAGGTTAGCCTGCACGAAGCAGAAAACAAATCCACACGCCCCCGATAGTCAGCAGTTGACTGTCGGGGGTTGTTGTTTGATGCAGCCGGGAGATGCAAAACGAAGGTCTCCATCTGTCCGTTCAGGTTCCTTGATAATGCCGGTCTGGAACTTTCGACACTTGTCGCACGATTGTGTGACACTTGTCGAATATAAATGCGACACTTGTCGAAAGTTCACGGAGCATAGCTTCAGCACCGCAGAAGAGCAGGAATGAAAACGAAAAGCATGAGAGTTGGGAAAACAAAAAAAGAGAGTCTTACGACTCTCTTGTGACTCCGCTGGGATTCAAACCCGGAACCTTCTGATCCGTAGTCAGATGCTCTATTCAGTTGAGCTACGGAGCCTAACCGTTTTGGTTGCAAATAACGAACTTGGTGACTCCGCTGGGATTCAAACCCGGAACCTTCTGATCCGTAGTCAGATGCTCTATTCAGTTGAGCTACGGAGCCATTATTCGTGTTTTGCGAGTGCAAAGGTAGCTACTTTTTTCAGAACCACCAAATATTTTCTTCACTTTTTACGCTTGCCCTCCTTTCCGTAATCCGGATACAGAAATGCTGCTTGCCACGGTCTGCAATGTCTGCCTCCGGCAGCATGAAAGAACAAAACGGCAGGTTTGTTTTGTATTTCGGACAAAATAATGTATTTTTGCATACTCAATCACAAGGTATTGTACATGGATAAATATATTGAGATAAAGGGAGCGAGAGCCAACAATCTGAAGAACGTAGACTTGCGGATACCACGAAACAAGTTCATTGTCGTTGCAGGTGTTTCAGGCTCCGGCAAGTCGTCATTGGCCTTCGATACGCTGTACGCCGAGGGACAGAGGCGGTATGTAGAATCTCTTTCGAGCTATGCCCGCCAGTTTTTAGGCCGCATGAGCAAGCCCGAATGCGATTTCATCAAAGGCTTGCCTCCGGCCATAGCCATCGAGCAGAAAGTCATAGCGCGCAATCCACGCTCCACCGTAGGCACCTCTACCGAGATATATGAATATCTGCGCCTGCTCTTCGCGCGCATTGGCAAGACCTACTCGCCTATATCCGGGCAGGAAGTTAAGAAGCACTCTACCGAAGATATCATACAGTGTACGCGGCAATTCTCCAAAGGTACCAAGTTCATGGTGCTGGCTCCGCTGCACATAACCGAAGGAAGAACGGTTCTGAAGCAGCTCGAAATGGATTTTCAGGAGGGTTACTCGCGCCTGTTAATGGACGGGGAAGTGAAGCGAATAGACGACGTTCTGGAAGAGGCAGGCGGCAACGAGGACGGCATCCGGGACAAAGAAATCTATATAGTCATAGACAGGATGAGCGTGTCTGACGAGAAGAGCGAGCTCTCACGACTCGTGGACTCCGCCGAAACGGCCATGTACGAGGGCGACGGAAGGTGCAAGCTCATGTTCCTGCCGTCTAATCTGTGCTATGAATTCTCAACCAAGTACGAAGCCGACGGCATGAAGTTCGAGGAACCAAACGACAATATGTTCTCCTTTAACTCGCCACTTGGCGCCTGTCCTACATGCGAGGGGTTCGGCAATATCATCGGCATTGACGAGAAACTCGTCATCCCCAATTCTACGCTCAGTGTTTATGACGGTTGCGTGCAGTGCTGGCATGGCGACAAGATGAAGATATGGCAGGACGAATTCTGCCGCAGGGCACAGCGGGATAACTTTCCTATATTCAAGCCGTACTTTGAACTTTCGCGTAAAGAGAAGGACCAGCTGTGGCATGGGCTGCCTTCGGAAGCGAAACTCGACATCCACGACCAGGTCTCGATTGACAGCTTCTTCCAGATGGTAAAGGAGAACCAGTACAAGATACAGTACCGTGTCATGATGAGCAGATACAGAGGCAAGACAACTTGTCCTGACTGTCATGGCACGCGCCTGAAGAAAGAAGCCACATGGGTGAAGATTAACGGCATGAGCATAACGGATTTGGTAGAGATGCCTATAACCAATCTGACCGAGTGGTTCAGCTCTCTCCAACTCAGCGAGCATGACGCCGACGTGGCCAAACGGCTGCTCACGGAAATAAAAAGCCGTCTGCAATTCCTTAATGAGGTAGGTTTGGGCTATCTCACGCTGAATCGGCAATCGAATACTTTGTCGGGTGGCGAGTCTCAAAGAATTAACCTCACAACATCTCTCGGCAGTTCTCTCGTCGGTTCTCTCTACATTCTCGACGAACCGAGCATAGGTCTCCACAGCCGGGATACCGACAGGCTCATCCATGTTCTGAAGGATTTGCAGAGTCTCGGCAATACTGTGATGGTGGTGGAGCACGACGAAGAAATCATGCGTGCAGCCGACTATCTGATTGACGTGGGGCCTGATGCGGGCACAAACGGCGGTGAAATCGTTTTCGAAGGTGACACCGAAGAGATAAACAAGACACTGAAGAACGACCAACTCCTGAAGAAATACCCTCGAAGTTACACCATCAAATACCTTACAGGGACTGAAACGATTGACACGCCCAAGTCGCGGCGCAGCTGGAACATGGCCGTTGAGATTAAAGGAGCACGCATGAACAACCTGCGAGGCATTGACGTTAAGTTCCCGCTGAATGTGCTCACCGTTGTTACCGGTGTCTCCGGATCGGGCAAATCTTCCTTGGTCAAGGGCATCCTCTACCCTGCCCTGAAACGTCATCTTGATGAAGTTGCCGACATTCCGGGCGAGTACATCGCCATGGAAGGAGACTGGGAACACATCAAACACGTAGAGTTCGTTGACCAGAACCCTATCGGCAAGAGTACACGTTCTAATCCGGCAACCTACGTAAAGGCCTATGATGCCATCCGGCAGCTGTTTGCCGAGCAGCCTCTGGCCAAGCAGCTGGGGTTCTCGGCGCAGTATTTCTCATTCAATGCAGAAGGAGGCAGGTGCGAGGAATGTAAGGGGGCAGGCGTCATTACGGTTGAGATGCAGTTCATGGCCGACCTTGTACTGGAGTGTGATGCCTGCCACGGACAACGCTTCAAGCACGATGTACTGGACGTGAGGTTCCATGAGAAGAACATCAACGATGTGCTGAACATGACCGTTTCAGAAGCTATAGCCTTCTTCAATACCTATAAACAGAAGAATATAGTTACCCGTTTGCAACCGCTTGAGGAAGTTGGACTGGGCTACATCAAGCTCGGACAGAACTCAAGTACGCTGTCCGGCGGCGAAAACCAGCGCGTTAAACTGGCCTACTTCATTGGACAGGAGAAACAGGAGCCCAGCCTCTTCATCTTCGACGAGCCAACAACGGGACTCCACTTCCACGACATACAGAAGCTGCTCCATGCTTTCAGCGCACTGATAGAGCGCGGACACTCCGTTATAGTCATTGAACACAACATGGATGTCATCAAGTGCGCCGACTGGGTTATTGACTTGGGACCCGACGGTGGTGCCAAGGGAGGCGGCCTGGTATGTGCCGGAACGCCTGAAACCATAGCAGCCTGCAAGGGAAGCATAACGGGCAAGTACCTGAAAGAGAAACTCTGACACGTTAACGACGGCCGATGAAAAGCGGAATATCTTTCCTCATACCCACTTACAACAGCGTTTGCGTGGCATTGGTTACTGCCATTGCCCGGCAAGCTGAAGCCATTGCAGGCTTCGGGTATGAAGTGATTGTTGCCGATGACGGTTCTACGCAGGCTGATGTAATTGCACGTAACGAGCCCATCAACAACCTGACAAACTGCCGATACATCATCAGACGGCAGAATGTAGGCCGAGCTTCAATCAGAAACTTTCTCGCATCAGAATCCCAATACCATTGGCTCGTGTTTGTTGACAGCGATGTGCAGATAAACAACCCCACCTTTGTATCTACTTATCTCAGTGCTACCAATAACCGTCAACCTGTTATTTACGGCGGATTTAAGGTTGCAGACGAGGCCGGAACCTACAAACACAACCTGCGTTATGCGTACGAACGCCACTACTGCCACACACAAACGCTGGCCAAAAGGCGCCGGCATGCAAACCAACACTTCCGCTCCTGCAACTTCATGATACGCTGCGACGTCATGCGCAGCACGCCAATGGACGAGCGGATGCAGGCTTACGGATACGAAGATGTCATGCTTGGAAAGCGGCTCAAGGAACAAGGCATCAGCATCAGCCACATCGAGAACCCCGTCACCTATTCGCATTTTGAAACCAACAAGACATTCGTAGAGAAAACGGAAGAGGCTATCAGAACCCTTGCACACATCAGGCAAGATTTGTCCGGGTACTCACGGCTGGACCACATCAGCACATCCTTGCGCAAACTTTATCTCGACACACTCTTTTCCGGGCTCTTTAAACGCACGCGAAACCGCTGGCGCAGCAATCTGTGCGGTGCCAACCCACGGCTCATTACATTCCAACTCTACAAGTTGGGGTATTACTTGGAGTGCCTGAACCATAAAGAATAGAGCGGGCCGAGACTAAACCAAATCGTATATTTCGGATGGAATTTTACGCCGCAACACTTCCAACTGGAAGTCTGTACCGGCTATAATGCCATGCGATCTGAGAACTTGCTCCACCGTTTTGCGTGCCAGTTCGGGATGGTTATTATCCTCGCTGATGTGGCAAAGCCATACATGCTTGAGCTCCGGCGTGGCATTCTCCGTTATGGCCACGCCGCAGTTATAATTAGAAAGGTGCCCGTTATCGCTCAAGATGCGTTGCTGCAAGTGTTTGGGATAACTGCCGCGCAGAAGCATCTCCTCGTCGTGGTTGGCCTCAATGACCAGATAATTGGCCGATGCAATGAATGGTTTCATCTCATCAGTCACATGTCCGACGTCGGTCATAACTACGAAGCAGACGTCATTATACCTCACCTGGTAGCCCACACAGTCGGTACTGTCGTGCGGCACGCCAAAAGAAGTTATCGTGAAGTCATTGATTTGGAAAGTACTACCCTTCTCTATAATCTTTGTTCGCTCCGGAGATATCTTGCATTTTACACAATAGTTGTTCCTTATTCCTTGATGTACTCTCTCCGTTGCATAAACAGGTATGTCATAATCTCTGCTCAAATTACCAACACATCTAACATGGTCGGCATGGTCGTGGGTAACAAGTATGTTCTTGACATTCGCCAACGACAATCCGTACTCTTTGAAATGTCGCTTGAGTGCCCTGACACCAACGCCTGCGTCAATGAGCAATCCGTCTGTCTCTGTATATAGGAAATAACTGTTACCACTGCTACCACTGCCGAAAGAAATAAATTTCAGCATTATCGCTCCTTATTTTCTACAAAAGTAAAAAAAAGGTTCGAGACTACAAAATTATTTCTTTACCTTTGTACAAAATTAATGATTGAGTTATGTCTTTTCGCAAGTTGCCATTCGCCCTCTCTCTCTTCGCATTCTGCCTGCTGGCAGCTTCGCTCGGGGCTTGCCACCATCAGGACGACGAAGCCCTGTTAAAGGAAACCGTCGACTCGTTTGCCACCAATTATTATAACTGGCGGTTTGAAGCTGCCAAAGCATATTGTACCCCGGAAAGTGGACGATGGCTGCGTTATGCTGCAAGCCAGGTACACCAGGAGGACGTAGATATTTTGAAAGCCCAAGCCCAAGGTGCAAAGTGTGAAATTCAGGACATAGCCTATGCCGACAACGATACTACGGCTACGGTAAACATCAGTGTCAGGGATTTTTTGCGCATGGATACCATTGGAACGGTGGCTCACCTAACCGACGAAGCCTCCTACACGCTCACTGCTGTGCGCAGAAACGAGAAGTGGAAAGTGGCACTCAGTTCGCTGCCGCGTGCCTTGAAGGAACAAGAACGATAAAATATAGCATGCTGAACATGTGCGTCGCAAGATAATTCCTAAAATACAACTTATTGAAAATAACGGAGTTACCATGTTGGTATAACTAAACAGGTAACGATTTGGAAACGAGCGAGCTACTTGGCTTCGCTGTTTTCTGCCTAACAAAGAACGCTTGTTATTCTGTCTGCAAAGATAATACTTTGTTACCGAATAACAAGCGTTTTTAATGAGATATTCTTCTTTTTGCATTTTTTCTCAGGTGTGGATTATAATCTTCTTCCACGTCTCTTCTTCCTGTTGGCTTGGTTTCTGAGTTTACGCTGCCACGCAACTTCGGCATAGTCATCGCCCTGTGCGGTTGGTGTAATCAAATCGCCCAATCCTTCTACGACTTCATCGGCTGCGCCAACGATGGTGTCTGCCACTGCACCAATGGGATTCTGCACTTGTGAGGTGTCATTATCTCGTGAGATTGAGGAACGGCTCTTGGGTACGAGTTGATAACCTGTGTCAGATTGTTCTTTCTTTTCGGTTACCTCTTGTATTGTTTGATATGATTTATTTGATTCTTCTTTGTTGATTGGTTCAAAGTTCTTCTGCAGGGAACGATAGCCGAACTCCCTGCCGATTTCGGATGCCTTGAAGGATTGTCCTTCGTATGAGAACTTCAAGCCATAGACTTTGCCCTGCCTGTTTCTCATGCGTTCGATAGCCACACCATTCTTGTTCAACTCGTAGAGGAACATGGAATGCCCCGTGATATCTGTACCCTTGTACTTATTAAGCAGATTATAACAGATTTGTCGCATCTCTTTCTTGGTTTGCTCCCTTGTCGGGTTGGCTTTTGGCTCCTGATGCTGTTTTTTCGCCTTGACTTCCTTTGCAATGGTCATGCCATACTTACGGCTGAGTTCCTCTGCTACCCTCGCTGCCCTGTTGCTCACAAAGGTGGTATCATAGACCTCTCCATATAGGCTGATGCGGTTGGCAATGATGTGGATGTGCATATTGTCGGTATCCTTGTGCGTTACCGCCACCCACTGGTGATTTTCAAGTCCCATCTGTCTGGTAAAATTCGATGCAAGGTTGCGGACTGATTCGAGGCTCAGCCTTTTCTCGTCTGTCGGTGCAATACCGATTTCAATGCGCAGGAACTTGTTCCTGCACCTTGTGTTGTAATCGCTGACCATCTTCATTTCCCCGTAAATCTCCTTCGGTGTAGTTCCGTAGAGATGATTGGAAACAAGATGTTGTCCGAGTTTCCCTTCTCTGAATATATAGTCCAAGGCGGTGCTTCCGTGGGCTATCGCCTTACATTTTCCTATCATCTCTTGTTAGATTTAAGACCTTATATATCTCATCGTCCACGCGAAAATGTGGGTCGTAAAACCGCTTAAATGCTTCCTTTGCACATAGGGAAAGGTTCTTTGTTATGAGTACCCACCTTTCGTCCTTGACCTTGATGAGGTTGGAAATCTGTGCATAGAACTTTGCTATTTGCCCAAGAATGGCAATGGCTTCCCTCTCGTTGTCGGTCATCTTGGGGACGGCTGTTACCTCGCCGTTAAGGAGTATCTCACGGCAGTAATCAGAGAACTTCCGCCCTGCGCTTTCCGCCCTTGATTTGATACGCTGCTTTTCCTCTAAGGTGCATCTTACCTTGATGAACTCCGTCTTGTTCATCTGCTGCCCTTCCTTATCCTGTTGCTGCCATCGGGCAGATTTTCCTTTGTATCTGTTCATATAAGTTTCCTTGAAAGTTAATCATTGTAGATGATTTGTTGTTGCTTAATTCCTGAACCTTGACCGATGAGAACGGAGTGATTACGGTCTAATCTCCTCGACTGTCTGACGAGGGGAGCAAGAGCAGTTTGTGGGTACAAACTGACGTCTTGCAATGTCAGCTAACGAAACGTTTACGCACAAGGCGTTTTGCAGTCGAAAAGTGAATGCCGTGCATTCCGTGCCTGACGGCGTTCGTGGTGTTCTCATCATTCATTATGTTTGGCAAATATCTGTTGCTATGTTCTCTAAAAAAGGATTGAGGATTTTCCTGACTTCGTCATTGCGTCACCCAAAAATTCTCATCAAATAGTTTAGCAATTTTCTGATGTTGGAAAAGCCGAGCGCGTTTGACCCCCGAGGGCAAGCGACGTTGACCCTTACGGGCAAAATAAGAATGACCCTCTGCGGCAAAATAAAATTGACCCCTGAATGCGATTGCCATTCAGGGGCTTTTTTGTAGTTTTGTGTTGCCGTCCTGACTGGCGGATAAACGTTAAACTACAGAATTCAATGACAAAGTTAAGAAATTTATTGCGATGTTACGCCATTGGAATGAGTATAAAAAGCATCTCTAGTGCTTTTCATCTCTCGCG
>NZ_FOHY01000027.1:0-25370 GCF_900111525.1 Prevotella sp. kh1p2 | reverse complement strand
ACTCCTTATGAGGGTCGTCCCAGACGAGGACGTGGATAGGGCGCAGGTGTAAAGACGGCGACGTCAAAGCCGAGCGCTACTAATTGCCCGAAACTTTCATCCGGCAGCCGTGCTTCAGTTGTAGGGAAGTTCAACCTCCAATCGCAAGATTAGGTGGTTCAGTCATTGTCTGTGTACGATACGTCACCCTTTCAGGTGGCTTTTGCGGTGGTGTCCCACCTCTTCCCATTCCGAACAGAGAAGTTAAGCCCACTTGCGCCGATGGTACTGCAATGCAATGCGGGAGAGTAGGAAGCCGCCTCCTTTTCGTATCGAAGCCTTCAGGACAGCAATGTCTTGGAGGCTTTTTTCGTGCCCGGAAGTTACTGTTTGTTCTTAGTTACCGTATGCAGAACCTTGCCCTCTTTATTGACCATGTAGATGGTGAGTGCTGCCTTTGAGGCGGAGAACACCGAGAAGCCGGATTCGGGGCTGCAGAACACTGTTCCCTCAACGGGGCGAACTTTCCGGGAGAGCGACGCAGAGGAGTTAACGACGTAATCGATTGGGTCGTTTTTCATCTTCAGGTGCTGAAAGTTATGGATATGTCCGCAAGCATAAATGTCCACAACTTTCGCGTGTTTCTTCAGTACCGGCAGCAGACGGTTCTGCAGGTCGGTGCGTTCCGACTGGCTCTTAGGCGTTTCGGCGTAGATAGGATGGTGCCCGAAACAAACAACCCAATCCTCCTTTGCATTGGTCAGCACGCTGTCGAGCCACTGGAGTTGTGCCTGATAATCCTGCTTGTACGCATCGGGATAGGTCGTAGAGTTACGGCGATACTTCTCTATCATGGGCGATGTGTCCAGCATAACGATTCTTACGGTCACGCCGTTGTCTTCGAGTACCTTCGTGTAATAGCGCGCGGGCATCGCCCACCGCCTGCTTACCTGCGCATAATCCAGGCAAGCTTGCGTGTTGCCCCGGTATTCGTGGTTGCCAAGAACGGGCAACCAGTCGAGCATCAGCTCGGGATGAGAATAGACTTGTTCAAAGTTTGTCATCCATAGAGGGTCGTTCACCGAAGCCACACCGTTGAAGTGGTGCACATCACCCACAGCTACCACGCATTCGGGCTCAACGGTTTCGGCCATCACTCCCATTGTTTCTGCAATTGTCTTCTGGTCGTAATAGCCATTGCGGCCGTTGTCATTGACCATGTAGAAGGTCAGGTCGCTCTTCATCTGCTCCCATTCTGCCGGTGTTTGGGCGTGAATGGTTCCGACAGAGAGGATGACAGCCAGCGCTATCAGTATCGTTTGTATCTTTTTCATATTTCCTTTATTGCCTTTGGTCTGTCACATCAGAGATTAATCTTCACGCCGCAGTTGCATCTTACGCCGTAGTATTCAACCTGCATGGTGCGGTCCTTGTTGCCCTGATAGTAGCGTAAGGGCTGGTTCAACAAGTTGTTAGCCTCGGCAAAGATAGTTATTTTTGTCTTTTTTCCAAAGGTATAGCTGGCATTAATATCCAGATAATTCACGCTGTCGTAGTAACGGTCGAGCACTGCCTCGGTGCCCATTGCGTCTACAAAACTTGAAGCAACGTTGTACGACAGGCGCATGTTCAGCCCCCACTTGTCGAAATAGAGCGACGCGTTGCCCGTGTGAGCCGGCGTGCCCTGCATCTTGATGTTCTCTCCGTCGGCTACTACGCGGTGCTCGAACTTGTAATCGCGTGTCTTGCTGTGCGTATAGGTGTAGGTTCCATAGAACCCGAGGCAGCTCAATGCGGGGGTAATGAACCCGAAATCGCGCTCGTATGCCAGCTCTACACCAAAGATGGAAGCGTTATAACCGTTAACAGGCTTGGAGATTCTGTAGTCGTTCGCTACCGGAATCTCTGCTGCGCCGCCCTTCCAGGACTCTTCAACGATTACATCGTGCAGGTCTTTATAGAACACTCCCAGGCTGGCCAGTCCCACGCTCTTGAAGTAGTATTCGGCGCTCGCGTCGAAGTTATAGGAGGTTGTAGGTTTCAGGCGGGGATTGCCAATCGTAGCTTCCTGGTCGGCCATGTTATAATTCACGTTCGGAATAAGATGCGAATACTTGGGCCGCGCCAGCGTTTCGGTGAAGGAGGCGCGAAGTTTAAGCTGCTCGCTCACATCGTATTTATAGAGCACGCTCGGCAACCAGTTGGTGTAGCTGTGCGACTGCCGGCCCGTGGCAGCCAGACTTTCGTCCTCGTTCTCATCCACAATCCAGTTGAAACCGCTGTATTTCACGTTGGTGCGTTCCATTCTCAAGCCGGCTACCAAGCTGGACCGGCGGCCCAGCCTGATGTCGTAGCGCAGGTAGGTGCTCAGCACATTCTCGCGTGCATTGTAGTTTCCGGCGGCATCTTCCAGTATTTCTTCTCCCTTCATCCGGCCGAAATCAATCGAACCCAGGTAGGTGTTGTTGATGAAAGGAGTTCCTACAGGATACTGACTTCCGGGCATGAAGTCCTCCCTGATTTGCGGGGTCAGGTGCGAAAGCCAGTCTCCGTCGTACGCATCGGCATAATCGAAGTTGTGCGTCTCGCGTTCTTTCTTCTTTGCTGCATACTTTCCGCCGAACTTCAGCTCACCGTAGCGGGCTGCTTCGCCAAGGGGAAGACGAAAGTTGAGCTTCATCTTCCATTCATTTTCGCGTATTTTCTCGTCCGAGTTGGTAAGTTCATCAATCTCCCAATCGCTGTTTACCGCAGGTATTGGCCTCGTGGAATACGGCTGCCTGCCGTTTACGTCCTCAAAGAACTCACTGTGCGCATCTTTTATCGTGATGCCGAAGTAGCGTTCGTTGGGCCGGTCTTCGGTGGCACGGGAGTAAGATGCCCCCCAGTCCATTCCCAAAGCGCCGAGTTGATGTTCGCCACCGAGCGAGAGGTCGAGCGTTTGCTGGAGTTCCAGACGCCGGTTCCGGTCCTCGTCGTCGTCACCTCCTTTGGTCTGTAACACCACACTCTGCTTGTTGGCTTTGCCGTCCAGCTTCTTGTAAGTAACGCGATAACGGTTCTCCCAGTCGTGCCTGCGGTTGTAAATAGCCTTGAAGGTGAGCCTGTTGTTGATGTTGAACTTGTAATCGAAGGCAGCCGAATAGCTCTGGCGTTGGCGTGTAACGTAGTATTGACGCACTTCGGCTTTGGTCAGAATAACCTTATCTTCGTCCACGTCATATTCGAACTCAGTGTTATCCGAGCCTCCCGGAGCATATTGATAAGAGGCAGCCAGCATCATTCCGAGCTTGTTGTCAAAGAACCGGTCGCCGTAAGTAAAGCCCAGGTTCCACTGCGGCTTGCCGCTAATCCAGTTGTAGCCGGTGCCTGCCATCGCGCTGATAACGCGGTGGTTGGGGGTGTTCTTCGTAATGAGATTTATCTCTCCGCCTATTGCATCGCCGTCCATATCGGCCGTAACGACCTTGTTCAGCTCGATGGTTTGTACCATGTCGGCAGGTATCAGGTCGAGCTGCACGTTCCGCGTATCGCCCTCGGCAGAGGGTATCCGGTTGCCGTCTACGGTCACGGAAGTGAAATCGGAGGAAGTTCCACGCACCTGTCCGAAGCGTGCCTCGCCCTGGTCGTACTGCACGTTTACGCCATTGATGCGCTTCAGGGCATCGCCGATGTTGGAGTCGGGGAATTTACCAACCTGGTCGGCCGATACCACATTCACCACTCCCATCTCGTTCTTCTGCTGCTGGATGGCGCGCCGGTGGGCCGAGAAGGCCCCTACCACCGTCACTTCACGTAGTTCGGCACCTTCCGTGAGCAGAAAGTTCTGCTCCACGGTTCCGTTTTTCTTCACGCTCACAGCTTTCGTAACAGGCGTATAACCCACATAAGAAATCCTGACGGTGTAGGTTCCCGGCTTGAGATTGGGCAAGGTGTAGTCGCCATTCACGTCGCTGGTGGCCCCTACGTTCATTCCCTCTATCGTAATTGTAGCTCCGGGCAGAGTCTGCCTGTCGGCATCCATCACTTTTCCCTTGATAGAACCCAAGTCGGGGTTTGCCGTCCCTTCAGCGGCAAATACGGCAAGACAGTGTATCGACATCAGCACAACCACTATTCCCATTACGCCTTTCTTCATTCTTAACATAAATCTTATTTGCTGTCTGTAAAAAACCGGGACAAAGGTAGCCAGGCTGTGTTAAGAACATGTGTCATCCGGATGAAGAACGGTTAACAATCCATTTACAATGCTGATAAGATGCGGGTTCCGTATTTGGAACTAAGCAGCAAAAGTGCTCTTTCCGGTGATTTGCCTGTTGGGCGGTGGCTCCTTTGTCGGCCGCCTTTGCCCCTCGCTGCGGCCCCTTGTACAGGGCGGTTTGCAGGAGCTATCGTTCAAGGGGCTTGAAGGATAGGTTCAAGGCGCTTGATAGTGGCATTCAAGAGGCTTGAAAGGCACCTTTTGCCACTTTGTTTGTAAGTGGCTGAATATCAAAGTTTTGCATTTTAGGTTTAAGGAGGCAATCTTTCCTGCCGCAGGTCATCCCCTCCTCCGCCTCCCCTTGGAAAGGGGAGGATACCGGTTTGCCCTTTGGAAAAACTCTAATCATCATCAAAAAAGCGGCACGCCGTGAGGAATGCTCATGGTGTGCCGCCGGGTTTGTTGTTCAACTAAACCTTACAAAACCTTATGAATGGCAGGCTCGAAGACATAATAGGCCTTTTGCGTCTTGAGTCCTTTGGTTGGCAGAACGGGCAGCTTCACGTTGCCGAGCTGCTCGAGCACCTTGCGAATCTGGTCTTCATTGATGCACTTGTTTGCTCCATCGAATACGATGAACATGGCGAAGCACTTGTGCTCCTTGTTGTAAACGTACATGTTGGCCTCAAAGGGATTATTCTTCAGGGCGTTGAAAGTCGCAATCTGGTCGGCCGTGAGCACGGCTTTCAGGGCTTTGGTGAGTTCGGCACGTGCCGTGCTGGCCGTCTGGCGGGCGTATTCACGGTCAACCGAGTAGACTCTGGTCAGCTTGTTTTTCTCTATATACTTCTCGGCCGCGTCCTTTTCTGCTGCAAAGTAGTAGAAGTGAATGCGCCCCGTCTTGCCCTTGAACGGCAGGTAACGCACCTGCTCTTCCAGTCCGCCGTCGTGCTTAATCACGTCTACATCCATCAGTCCCTTAAGGAATCCCTGCGCCTTTACTTGCTGTGCACAGCCTAAAGTAAACAACATGGCCAGCATGCAGCATCTGAGGACAGTCCTTACTGTCTGCTTTTTCGAGTTGCGATAGCATCCCATACGTTCAGAATTTAAGTTCTCCATTGTTTTATTCCTTTCTGTTTTATTATCTTTGTTGTGGCGGCAAAGGTACTAAAACTTCACGGTTCACGCATAGGGAAATGCCTATCATTACAGTCTTTTTCCCTAAATAAGGCCGTTTTTACTGCTTGGTGGCTTTGCTTTGGTGTGTTCTTGCCCCCGCCGGCGGACTGTTCTTGGGGCCGCCAATGGGTATTTACGTAAGCTGAAAATTTGCAGGTATCAAGGCAAATGTCTATATTTGTGCCGAAAACTTTCCGTGAGCAAGGGGAGAAATGGGAATGCTCGAGCACGCCATACTTTCCTGCATGAAACAGAAACAGCGTAAGTCATGAAGGCTTTAAACATCATATTGCCCCTGCTCTTCTTGCTGCTTGCAGGCAGTTGCAAGGCACAATCCAAGACTGCCCGGCATCAGGAAGCTGCTGCCTCGGCAGCACCCGGCAAGGAAGATGTGCTGCGCGTGTATGAAAAACAAATCAGGAAATACTATAAAAAGCTGGAAGATGCGGGCATGGATGGAGTTCTGGTCATGTCAAATCATGAGAAGGTGAAATACACCGACATAGCTATTGAACTGATTTCTGAAGCATTACGCAGGCAAGGATTTAAGTTTGTTGACAGCCAGACCGCACGAAACGCCATCAAAAAGTATTATGGCGTTGACATTACAGCAAGCAACAAGGCTCTGCAACGCGAGCATTTCCGGCGGTTTATATTCAAGAACGGAAATCCTGACGAGCGGTTCGAGCAGACAAAATTGATGACCATAAACCCCGAGAATGGCTATCCTGAGTTTTGGAAGAGCATCATCTTTGTTCCTAACTATAATTATATAACAACCTTTCCTGCGATTAACGAGGTGGTCTGTATCAAGGGACTGGAGACTATGTTTGTAGATGATTACGACCCAAACCTTATCAATACGGGTGAAATCTATTATACTGAAGACTGGTGCAAAAAACTTTTTTACCGGAATGAGCTTGTTTTTCATGACAGCGAGGCTGCGCTCAATTGGCTGTTGAAACATGATGAAGACTTTCTTCGTGGCTTGTTCGTGGGCTATGGTTATAACAAATCGGCTGCCATCAACAGGTTGATGCTCGACCAGATAACCCGCAACCCCAACTCACTTGCTGACAGGGAACGCTGTGAGAACATCTTTGCATCAAAAAGAAAAGACCGAAAGCTCCCGGTTCATCAGGAACTGTTGCAGTACGTGGTGAACCATGTTACAAATTAAACCGTAGGCATGAATAATAAAAAACGAATGATGAAAAAAACATGTATGCTGTTGTTGGCATCGGTGCTGGGCGGCGTCGGTGTGGCACTTCCGTATGAGCTACAGGCCAAAACGGGGCCTGACTTTGCCGTGGCAGGGCGGTATCTGGCAGTTGGTGATTGCCTTCATGAGCGGGAACAAGAAGGAGTAAGCAGCGCGAAATCAGACTTTCCCGAATGGATTCGGGACATGACGGCAGACTCCAGGACCGTAACGGTCGATGCAGACTTCTCCGGTATCTTGTCCGCAAAGGACGATCCTTTCATCGGGTTCATTGGTTCTGATTATCAAAAACTTAAGATAGATTTCATTAAAGTGCAGCGTAAAGGCAGCAACCAGTATGATGTTACCGGCACATCTACCGTCAGACAGAACCTCTCTCATTTCCATGGAACGATACAAATACTGGATAACAGGGAGTTCATCCATCCCATGTACGGCGTTGATGATACCATGGAAGGTAAGTTCAAAAGGCGTGGCTGCAGCGTTGGAAAGTACAGATTTGAGGAAAACCGCAACGAAGCAGGGAGCGGCGTTTTCTCTGGTTACCTCTTGTTCTTTTGGTATCAGACCCCTCAGGACACAATTGTATATGATGATATATTTGCCGATGCAGATGGATATTGCAATAACCAGTATGCCGGAACATGGCAAAGCTACACGACAAAACAAAGCAAGAAATGCGCGTGGGGGCAGTACCGCATTCCCGAGAGTGGCGACCTTGACGTTGGTGCGGCCGAATTCAGTGTCAATCCCAAATACCTGCATCATGGTTGGGATGAGCGAGAAAGGACGGAAACAGAGATACTTAGGGACTTTATGAGGAAGAACGGATACAAGGAACCTTCGTATCAAGAGTTCCGAAACAAGTGTTTGTTCCTCTTCGGTGTTTCCTTAAACGAGTCGCCAGAAGACTACGCCCGCAGCATATTGCCTCATGTGGAATACAGCCTCAATGAACCGGCGCGATTGATGTTTACCAATGCCGAAGGTTTATTCTATCAGCCGGAAGTCAGCGGAGCGCCAACAGAGGCGGCGGCAAGGCGAATGTTGGCAACAAAAGAAAACGGTCTGGGCGACCAGCTCGTAGCTTACAACAAGCTGCTGTTCAACGACGACGATGCTGCCTTGGCGTATTTCGGCAATCATCCGGATGAAGCAATAGAAGTGGTGTACAACCTTGACTATGAAGGAAAGCCTGCTTTAACGAAAAAGGCAATAGCTTTTGCACATCAGACGGATGTCTATACAGGCTTCACGGAGGATATATTGTTCTATCACAACAAGTCGCGAGGCTTCAGAAAGAACTTTATCGCCGACATCTATCAGTATTGCTGCACGGATAAAAAGAAAACAGAAGATTTCGAATACCTTATTTACAGCTACATTGGTGCTTACAAACAATTGGATTACAAGCCCGAAGTAAAGGATGAGTGCTTAGTTTACTTAATCTCGTGCCTGATGGATTATGACCGTAAGCATGATGAAGAGGTTTTTGATTTGCGGTATGCAAAGTCGTATCAATTCGTTAGCAACGTGCTCACCAGCAATCCGGATATAGCAAAGAGACTAAAGGCAAAGAACTACTACAATAACAAACAGCTGGAGGAGCTCATGAACATCGTAGCCGCTTCGCACGAAGATGAAGCTGATACCTATGATGCGAACATGGTGTGGTACCACATCGTTGACCCTGATGGCTACTGCAACCTGCGTGAGAAGGGAAGTCCGTCGGCTAAAATCATCAAGCGCATAGCCTCTGACAGTCCTGTTGATGTAATCAATTCAAAAGGAGATTGGTGGAAAGTAAAAACCTCCGACGGGACCACCGGTTATGTACACAAAAGCAGAATAAAGAAGTATTGACCGTAGAGCGCAGCCTCGCAAAAGCCTTCCGGCAGTGCTCAGGGCAAACAAACGGCAATGTTACGGCCGGCGATGCAGGCATTGGCCGGATAAAAAAATAATCTCCAGGCCCGTTGCCCGGAGATTATTACAAACTGCAGGCTGCTATCCTAAAACAGCCGGCTTACGATGGCAGCCTCTTGTTCCTCAAAAGCCATCGGCTTCAATACCTCAACTATGTGGAAATCCTGGTAGCGCAACAGGTGCAGAACGGCGAACCTGCCGTCTTCCGACGCACATCCTTCGAGTATCATGTTGCCCATCGGCGTGGTTTGTGGGCGCTTGTTGCCCAGTTGAGTTTCCCATTCGGCGACGGGAGAGCTTAGGATGCGCTCCAGCTTGGCGCCCTCCTCGGGCGTGTATTCGGCGTAGAAGGCGCGCAGACGGCTGCCCGTAGGTTTGTAACAGGCGCTGCGCTGCAGGCCGAAGAATGATTTCTTTATCTCTATATTGTCGTTGTTGAGCAGGGTTTCTGCCATTCTGAAGTCTTTTATACTTGACATAATTGTATCTTTGTTTTGCCGTGAGGAAGCCGCAACAGGCCGTCATGCAGCGCTCGGCCGCCTGGTTTTTCAGCCCGGCTTGCGCATGCTGCCTCACTTGTTGATAATGAAAAATGTGTAAATGCCGCCTTCCGGAGCGCGGCCAAAGCGCCAGTCCGCGTTGCCGCCGGCCGCTTTCTCCTTGGCGGGTAAGAATAGCCAAGGGGGCTAACAGAGCAGATGCTTCAGTGCGAAGACATAATAATCGCACGAAGCATCCGACGGAAAGGGCGCCGTTTCCATGCGTGCCCGCCCGCCGTAAAGGCTGAAGGATGAGTAAAAAGTTCTGTGGGCGAGTAGCCGGTGGCCGCTAACCGTATGCCGTGAACTGCCGAACGGGGGCAGCAACCGTTGCGGGCGCGAGCTGCACACGCGGTAAACGGGCTGCGGGTCGGCAGGTACGGCCACCGGCAGTTGCCTGGTGAGGAAAGCCGCTGCACGCATCTCCACGTCCTGCTGCCCGCTTTCGGCGGCCAGACCTTGCTCCGGACATCCTACGGAAAGGATGAAGATGAGCGCCAGAATTTGGAGTACACGTTCCATTCTGCAGGCTACTTGCTTTTGTAAGTGCCTGCAAAGATAGTAAATAATATCTGCTTAGCCGCTTTTTTCCCATTTATTTATCGTCATGCGTCATGTTCTGTTGAGAATGGGGAGGAAACATTCGCCCCTCTGCAAGCAAAACAGTTCCGCCCACGGAAGCGGAACATGGCGTAATGCCAAGTGCCGATGAAGCCAGTGCCGGATGCGGTGGGCGCCCGCCGCCGGCATGCCTCGCCGCCAGCCCTTTGTACAGGGCGGTTTGGCGGAGGTATCGTTCAAGGGCCTTGAAGGATAGGTTCAAGGCCCTTGATGAGGGCATTCAAGAGGCTTGAAGCATAGCTTCGGCAAACTGCGGGCCGGCGGGCAGGGTTGCCGGGGCAGCTGAGGGCCGCTCCCGGAGCTGCCCTGCAGGGGTTATTCCACCTCGTAGGTAGTGCGCACGGTGATGCTGGCAACCTTCACCTTGCTGCTGGTGTTGAAGGTTCCTCCCCAGCTGTATTCCTCGTCGCTGTTGAGACCAACAATCTGGAACACGCCCATCGACGACGATGCCATCGACCCTATCGAGGCGTGGCTGCCCTTGGCAATGGTCTGGGCGCGCTCGTAGGCGTTGGCACTTGCCTTGTTCAGCATCTCCATCTTGAGGTCGTTGAGCCGCGTGTAGTAGTACAACGGGGCGTTTGAACTGAAGTTGAGCCCCTCGTTGTAGAGTTCGGAAATGTTCTGGTACACCTTCTCCACCAGCGGCAGATTGGTGGAGCGCACGGTGAAAGTCTGCGACACGGCGAACCCGTCGTCGATGTTTACGTACTGTTGTAGCTTGGAGTTGTAGAACGATTTGGTCTGGGCAGAGATGTCTACACTGCTCGTCGAGAGGCAGGAGTCGGCTATGCCCTGCGCCTTGAGGTACCGCCGCAGGGTCTGGGCGGCGCCCTTGAACGCGGCGTAGGCACTGGCCCGGGTGTCGTTCTTGGCGTTAAGGGTGAGGTTCCACACAATGAGGTCGCTCGTAATTTGCTTCTCGGCCATGCCCGTTACGTTGATTGTGGGGTCTTCCTTGCGGAAGTTGGTGGCGCCGCGCGCCAGCAGCCAGGCGCTGATAATGACTACTAAGCCGGCAAAAAGGGCCAGCAGCGTTTTGGTTTTGTTCATTTTCTTTTGGCTTTTAGGGTTCTCTGTTCATGGCGGAGGCGGCCTCTGATGCTTCGGCCAGTGGCCAACCTCCCGCTGCAAAGATGGATATTTTTTCGCAAACTGCCAACTTTTCAGGGCTGTAATTTCCGTATCGGGCCTCTGAAATTACGTGAGCGGGCAATATATAAACAGCTTTGGCGTTATTGGAATACGATGCAGTGGACCGACAGAATACGCCAGGTAAAGATTGTCCTCGTGCTGGCAGCCGTCTTGATAGCGGTGGCCTCGCTCGTGGTATCGCACTTCCTGATACGCGATCTCGAAACAGAAGAGCGCAAGAAGATGGAAGTGTGGGCCGAAGCCATGCGCACCTTGAACACTGCCGACGAGCATACAGACCTCAACTTGGTGCTGCGGGTGCTCAACGGCAACAACACCATTCCCGTTATCGTGACCGATGCGCGGGGCAATGTGCAGACTTTCCGCAACCTGAAGATAAAGGCCGGCAACCGTGCCGACAGCCTCCGGCAGGCTGCCATCATAGGCCGGGAGCTGAAAAACTCGGGCAACGTCATCCCCATAGAGCTGGACGACAGCCTCCGCACCGACCATGTAAACGTGTGTTACGACGACTCCGTCATGCTCCGCCGGCTGGCCTTGTACCCTTATGTGCAGCTGGGCGTGGTGCTGCTGTTTGTGGTCATAGCCATCTTTGCACTGCTCACGTCAAAGCGGGCGGAACAGAACAAGGTGTGGGTGGGGCTCAGCAAGGAGACGGCTCACCAGCTCGGCACCCCCATATCCAGCCTCATGGCGTGGATGGAGATACTGCGCGAGAACTATCCCGACGACAACCTGATACCCGAAATGGACAAGGACGTGAAGCGGTTGCAGCTTACCGCCGACCGCTTCTCTAAGATTGGGTCGCTGCCGGAGCTGGCTCCGGCGAGCCTGAACGAGGTCATGCACCGCGTGGCCAACTACATGGAGCGCCGCACGTCGCGGCAGGTGAAGGTGGTGGAGGAACTGCCCGCCCACGATGTCGTTGTGCAGCTGAACGCCTCCTTGTTTGAGTGGGTGGTCGAAAACCTGTGCAAGAACGCCGCCGACGCTATGGGCGGCGCGCCTGGAACCATTACCCTGCGCGTGCTGGAGGAGGGACGGAAGGCCGTTGTAGAGGTGGCCGACACGGGCAAGGGCATACGCCGGAAGGACCTGGGCAACGTGTTCCGCCCCGGCTTTACGACCAAGCAGCGTGGCTGGGGCTTAGGTCTCTCGCTGGCCAGGCGCATCGTAGAGGAGTATCACCACGGCAAGATATGGGTCAAGAGCTCCGAGGTGGGCAAGGGAACTACCTTCCGCATCGAGCTTCCTGCTTAGTTCCGTTTAACCGTAAGGGTTAAACAACTCTTCTTACTTTTTACGAGCGATATGCGTGCAGGCCTGTAATCGCCGGCCTGAGCCTTGTAGGGATTGGGCAGGAAGGTTTGCGGATTGACCGCCACCAGCGGGTACCAGCTGAACTGCACCTGCACCATGAGCCTATGGCCGGGCAGCAGCAGGTGGGCAACGTCGGGCATGCGGAACCTCAGCACGAAGTCTTTGCCGGGCCTCACGGGCTGCGGCCGCCGGAACGAACGGCGGAACCGGGCCGGCATTACGTCGCCTCTGACCAGCAGCTGGCAGCCGTCGGGGCGCACGTCGATGAGCTTTACCACTGCATCCAGGTCGGTGCACGAGGCCCGCAGCTGCAGGCTCACGTCTACGGGGCCCATGAGCGAGAGCGTATCCGTGAGTATTGGGCCGCTGCAGGTGAGCACGTCGGGGCGGCGGGAGGCAAAGCGTTGGTCGGCCGCCATGTAGTTCTTGTCGCGCTTCTTGCCGTTCCCTTTATTATAATAAGGTACGGGATGCAGCGGGTCTGCCGTCACCGTACCGCCTTCGAGATAAAACCTCATCGTCTCCGCACCCCTCGGCGGCCAGCTGTCGAGCCGTTGCCAGCGGTCGTCGGAGGGCCGGTCTTTCATCTTCTCCGGTGCCGTTTCGGCCGATGGCAGCAACGTTACCGCCGTCGGCTTGTGGCCCCGGTCTTCGAGATAGCAGGCAAAAAAGGGATATTCTACGTGCCGGATGAAGTAGCGGGCACTGCCTGTGCCGAACCACGCACAGCCCAACTGCTGGTAGCTGTCGTTGCTCCAGGCGTGGTGATACCACGGAGCCTGGACCAGGAAGACCTCCGTCCGTGGCGACCGGGCACGCAGCCCGCGCCACGTTTCCCATGCTCCGTAGCAGTCCTCGGCATCGTACAGTCCGCCCACCACCATCACGGCAGGCCGCACGGAGCCTGCTCCGGCGGTGGACTTGCGCCTCCGCCAGAAGGCATCGTAGTTGGGATGGGCCACGATGTCGCGCCAAAAAGGTACGCTGTCGGCCAGCGGCAGGAGCAGCTCTGCAATGGGGCGGCGGTAGTAAACGGCAATGGCAGTGTCGATACTTGCCAGCGGCGGCAGCGCCGTAGTGCGCGGCGAAGGGCGCCGGCGGAAGAAGGAGGCGCCGAAGCTGTAGCTGTCGGCCAGCATGAAAGCACCGTTGTGGTGGATGTCGTCGCCCATGAACCAGTCGCACACAGGTGCCTGCGGCGACACGGCCCTTACGGCCGGGTGCCCCGAGTAGGCCGCCAGGGTGGCGTAGAAGCCCGGGTACGAGGTGCCCTTAACGCCCACCCGGCCGTTGGAGCGGCAGTGGCGGAGCAGCCACTCCACAGTGTCGTAAACATCGGATGCCTCGTCGGTCTTCGCTCTCCGCCTGCGGGCGTTGAACGGGCGCACCTGTTCAAACTCGCCCTCGCTCAGGTACGTGCCCCTTACATTCTGTTCAACGAGGATGTAACCGTGGGCGAGATAGATGCTGTCGAGCCCGAAGTGGGCGGCCGAAAAGGCGTTGTCGTTGTACGGGGCGAGCGAGTAGGGGGTGCGCATGATGAGTATCGGGCTGCCGCCGGGCGGCGGCGTGAGGGGCTCGTAGATGTTGGTGTAGAGGCCGATGCCGTCGCGCATGGGTATCATCACGTGGCGTTTGGTGTAGCCGGCGGCACTGGCGGCGGTGCAGCAGCAGAGCAGCAACAGGGCCGGCAGCAGCCTCTTCAGGGCCTCGTTCAGCGGGTTGGGAGAAGTGTTCATGAGCAGGTGTTTTTTAAGAGCTGTCGGTCAAGGCGCCCGGAGGTATCGTTCAAGGCGCTTGGAGCTGTCGTTCAAGGCGCTTGAAAGGCACCTTCGGCAAAGTGCCTGGTACAGAGCACGTTGGCCGGATGTGGTTGCGGCCTCTTTTGCAGGCCTCCGTGCAGCCGTCTGCAAACTTAGCAAAAGTTTCTGAAACGGCCAACACGCCACCGCCGGTTTTTTGCTTCGGCCGGGGCGCAAAACACTGGCGGCAAGTGCGGAAACGATAAAAAACGGGGCTTTTGTTTTGCAGTTTACGTAGTTTTTCGTAACTTTGCAGCCCAAAGTGTAGATATGTCCAGCTTAGAGTCGTTACGGATTGACCTCAATGGTCTTAGGGACGGGCAGACCGTTCTTGACTACGACCTCGACGAAAGGTATCTGGAGGCCGTCCAGGCTCCCGATATCCATAAAGGAAACTTTCATGTTACGGTCGTCATCTTGAGGACAGACAAATTCTTCGAACTGAAGTTCCACACCCAAGGTACGGCCATTATACCCTGTGACAAGTGCCTGGACGACATGGAACAGCCCGTCTCGGCAGACAACAGACTGGCCGTGAAGTTCGGCGAAACGTACGCTGAAGAGGATGACCTGGTTACTGTGGCCGAGGATGAAGGAATACTCGACGTAGCTTGGTTCATCTATGAATTTATAGAACTCGCCATCCCAATCAGGCACGTGCATGCACCTGGAAAATGCAACTCTGCCATGATGAAGGTCCTGCAGGAACACTCCGCCTCCCGAAGAGACGATGAGGAGGGCGACAAGCCTATAGATCCGCGCTGGGCGGCACTGCTGAAAATAAAAGAATAAAGAACAAAAATTTAAATTCAAAACAATTATGGCACATCCTAAAAGAAGACAGTCAAAGAGTCGTACACTGAAGAGAAGAACGCACGATGGCGCAGTAGCTCCTACGTTGGCAGTATGTCCAAACTGCGGCGCTTATTACGTTTATCACACTGTATGCCCCACCTGCGGCTACTACAGGGGCAAGGTTGCTGTCGTTAAGGAAACAGCTGAGTAATGGGTAAGGTTCACGCGGTAATCACGGGCGTAGGCGGCTACGTGCCTGACTATATCCTCAACAACGAGGAACTGTCGCGCATGGTAGACACGAGCGACGAGTGGATTATGACGCGTGTAGGCATCAAGGAGCGCCGCATACTCAAGGAAGAAGGACTGGGCACCAGCTACATGGCCCGCAAGGCTGCCAAGCAGCTCATCCAGAAAACCGGAGTAGACCCCGATACGATTGATGCCCTCATCGTTACCACTACCACTCCTGATTACAAGTTCCCGTCTACGGCCTCCATCGTCCTGGGCAAACTGGGGCTCAAGAATGCTTTCGCATTCGATTTGGAGGCTGCCTGCTGCGGATTCCTCTACACGCTCAGCCTCGCCGGGTCGATGATAGAGAGCGGCCGCTGCAAGAAGATAATCGTCATCGGAGCCGACAAGATGTCGTCGATGGTCGACTATCAGGACCGCCAGACCTGCGTCCTCTTTGGCGACGGAGCCGCCGCCGTGCTGGTGGAAGGTACCGAGGAAGAAGGCGTAGGACTGCAGGACATGTACTTCCGCACCGACGGCAAGGGCCTGCCTTTCCTGCACATGAAGGCCGGAGGCAGCGTTTGCCCGCCGTCGCACTTCACCATCGACCACCGACTGCATTACCTCTACCAGGAAGGTCGTTCCGTTTTCCGCTATGCGGTGAGCAATATGAGCGACGATGTGGTAGAAGTAATGAAGCGTAACGGCCTCACCGCCGATGATGTTGACTGGGTTGTGCCCCACGAGGCCAACCTCCGCATCATCGAAGCCGTGACCAAACGCGCCGATATCCCGATGGAGAAGGTGGCTGTTAACATCGAGCACTACGGCAACACCAGTGCAGCAACCATTCCCCTGGCCCTTTGGGACTATGAGAGTAAGCTGAAGAAAGGAGACAATGTCATCTTTACGGCCTTCGGAGCCGGCTTCGTCCACGGCGCCTCTTACTGTAAGTGGGCCTACGATGGAGCTTCTGTAGAGACAAAGCATTAATCCGATTACGACGCTATAGTTCAGGGAACGCATTCTTATCTGATAACGGGAAAGGATGCGTTCCTTTTGTTTCGCGCCGCTGCGGCATCCCACCGGGGGCGCTGCAGGCCATCATTAAAACGACCGATATGCACAAGGCAGGTTTTGTAAACATCGTTGGAAATCCGAATGTGGGCAAGTCTACGCTGATGAATCAGCTCGTGGGCGAGAAGATTTCCATTGCAACGTTCAAGGCGCAAACCACGCGCCACCGCATCATGGGTATCGTGAACACCGACGATATGCAGATAGTGTTCTCCGATACGCCCGGAGTCTTGAAGCCCAACTACAAGATGCAGGAGATGATGTTGGCCTTCTCGGAGTCGGCGCTTGCCGATGCAGACGTCCTGCTCTACGTGACCGACGTGGTTGAAAACCCCGAGAAGAACCTCGACTTCCTCGAGAAGGTGAAGAAGATGACCATTCCGGTGCTGCTGCTCATCAACAAGATTGACGAGACCGACCAGCACAAGCTCGGCGATACGGTAGAGCGGTGGCACGCGCTGCTGCCCAACGCCGAGATTCTTCCTATCTCCGCAAAGAACAAGTTCGGCATAGACATGCTCATGAAGCGCATCAAGGAGCTTCTTCCGGAGAGCCCCGCCTACTTCGACAAGGACCAGCTGACGGACAAACCGGCCAAGTTCTTCGTCTCGGAGATTATCAGGGAGAAGATACTACGCTACTACGACAAGGAGATACCGTACTCGGTGGAGGTGGCGGTGGAACGCTTCAAGGAGGACGAACACCACATTCACATCAATGCGGTGATATATGTAGAGCGCGACTCACAGAAAGGCGTCATCATCGGGCATCAGGGCATGGCGCTGAAGAAGGTCTCCTCCGAGGCCCGCAGGAGCCTGGAGTCGTTCTTCGGAAAGAGCATCTACCTGGAGACTTTTGTCAAGGTAGACAAAGACTGGCGCAACTCGCAGCGCGAACTGGAGAACTTCGGGTACAGTACAGACTAAAACCTCCCCCTCCCCTCCGAAGGAGGGGAGTGCCTGGCGGGTAGTGGGAGGGGAAAAGGAGGAATGACCTCCCCCGCCCCTCCGAAAGAGGGGAGTGCCTGACGGGTAGCGGGAGAGGAAAAGGAGGAATGACCTCCCCCGGCCCCTCCGAAGGAGGGGAGTGCCTGACGGCTCATGTTGAGGGACTAAGAGCATACTTCCTGCCCTGCCACTTTGAAGGAGCGAAGTACCAGTAGAAGTGTGGAAAGAGATAAGGAAATGACATATCTCCCGAGCCCTCCGGAGGAGGGGAGGCGCAATCAGGTAATAGGAAAGAAAACAAAAGAAATAAATAACAAGATAATAGCATAGCACCCCCTTGTTCCGCAAGGCACTCCCCTCCTTCGGAGGGGCCGGGGGAGGTTCTCCGATAAACAAGAATAATCACTTAATAGCATAGCACCCCCTTGTTCCGCAAGGCACTCCCCTCCTTCGGAGGGGCCGGGGGAGGTTTTCATTATGGCAAATTTAGTAGCAATCGTGGGGCGCCCCAACGTGGGCAAATCCACACTTTTCAACCGTCTGACACAAAGTAGGCAGGCCATCGTGAGCGACACCGCGGGCACTACCCGCGACCGCCAGTACGGCAAATGCAACTGGAGCGGACGCGAATTCTCGGTCGTCGACACCGGCGGCTGGGTTGTTAAATCGGATGATATATTTGAAGACGCCATCCGCAAGCAGGTGCTCGTGGCCACGGAAGAAGCCGACCTCGTGCTCTTCCTGGTTGACATAGAGACCGGACTCACCGACTGGGACGAGGACGTGGCGCTCATCCTGCGCCGCGCCAAGCTGCCGGTAATCCTGGTGGCCAACAAGGTTGACAACAGCGCCAACTACTACCAGGCAGCCGAGTTCTACAAACTCGGCCTCGGAGAGCCGCAGTGCATCAGCGCTGCCACGGGCGGAGGAACGGGCGACCTGCTCGACCTCATCCTCACCAAGCTGCCCTCCGAGCAGAAGGAAGACATCGAGGAAGACATCCCCCGCTTTGCTGTGGTGGGTCGTCCGAATGCCGGCAAGAGCAGCATCATCAACGCCTTTATCGGCGAAGAGCGCAACATCGTGACCGAGATTGCCGGCACCACGCGCGACAGTATCTACACCCGGTTCGACAAGTTCGGCTTCGACTTCTATCTGGTAGATACCGCCGGCATCCGCCGCAAGAACAAAGTGTCGGAAGACTTGGAGTTCTACAGCGTGATGCGCAGCATCCGCGCCATCGAAAACAGCGACGTGTGCATCCTCATGATTGATGCTACGCGCGGCATCGAGGCCCAGGACATGAACATCTTTCAGCTCATCCAGAAGAACAACAAGAGCCTGGTGGTGGTGGTGAACAAGTGGGATTTGGTGACTGACAAGGACCAGAAGGTGATTGATACCTTCACCAACGCCATCCGCCAGCGCATGGCACCGTTCGTCGACTTCCCCATCATCTTCGCCTCCGCACTCACCAAGCAGCGCATCTTCAAGGTTCTGGAAACGGCAAAGGAGGTTTACAAGAACCGCCGCGCCCACGTAGGAACGTCTAAACTCAACGAGGTGATGCTACCCATCATCGAGGCCACGCCGCCTCCATCTATCAAGGGAAAGTACATCAAGATAAAATACTGCACCCAGCTGCCCAACACGCAGATACCTTCTTTTGTGTTCTACGCCAACCTGCCGCAGTATGTAAAGGAGCCGTACCGCCGCTTCTTGGAGAATAAGATACGCGAAAACTGGTCCATGCACGGGTGTCCCATCAACGTGTTCATCCGCCAGAAGTAAACTGCAAACCGTCTCCTGCCGGATGGCGGGCGACCAATACCTACGCGATATGAGGAAGTTATTGATTTTGTTTGCAGCCTGCTGCCTTGCCGCTGCCTGCACCAGGGAGCCGCAACCCGAAGAGATTGTGGCCCAGACGGCCAAGACCTACTACGACCTGTTGCTGCAGGGAAAGTACGAAGAGTTTGTAGACGGCCGCTTCCAGCCCGACAGCATCCCCGCCGGTTACCGCGAGCAGCTGATAACCAACGCCCGTATGTTCGTGGGACAGCAGCAGGAGGAGCACCGCGGTATTAAGCAGATACGCGTTGCCAACGCCAAGGCAGACACGGCGCGGCACACGGCCAACGTGTTCCTTGTGTTCGCCTATGGCGACAGCACCAACGAAGAAGTGGTGGTGCCGATGGTGGAGCGCCGCGGCGTTTGGTACATGCGGTAGGGCGCGAACGGCCTGCCGAGCCTGCCGATGCAAAAGAGCGTGCAGCCAACTGATGGCTGCACGCTCTTTTGTTTCCCTCCTCCTGCGGCCATGTTTGCCTGCCTCGCAGGGTGCAAAAACCATCTTTTGAGGACTTTCAATGGCTCCCAGAAGTTCCTGTATGCCCTCGGTCGCATGCTTGAAGCTGTCATTCAACACGCTTGAAGCTATCCTTCAACGTCCTTGAAGCAGCCATTCAAGGCCCTTGAAGGACAGCTTTTTCTTTGCTTTACGCAACTATCTGATTTCCAACATCTTGCGTTCTTGGGTAAAAAAGGATGGTTGCGTGGGCGTCATCCCCTCCTAACCTCCCCTTTCTAAGGGGAGGAACAGCTGCTCACAGCTTGCTATTTAAAGATAAAAAGGAAAGCAACAAATGGCGAAAAGGGTAACTGGTATCCTCCCCTTGGAAAGAGGAGGCGGAGGAGGGGATGACCTTTTGGCAGCTATCAGCAAAGCAGCAGGACAAATCATCCCCTCCTAACCTCCCCTTTCTAAGGGGAGGAAACGCTGCTGCAGGCTTCCTGCAAGTTTGTTGCAGATTATTAAAGACAGCGTAACAGCGTAATTTTGCTGCTGCTGATGGGTTGATTGTTGGCAGCGATGAATAAGGAGCGGTGAGCGAAAAGGCAAACTGGTATCCTCCCCTTGGAAAGGGGAGGCGGGGGAGGGGATGAGCATTTGGCAGCTATCAGCAAAGTAGCAGGACAAATCATCCCCTCCTAACCTCCCCTTTCTAAGGGGAGGAACCGTTGCTGCAGGCTTCCTGCAAGTTTGTTGTAGATTATTAAAGACAGCGTAACAGCGTAATTTTGCTGCTGCTGATGGGTTGACTGTTGGCAGCGATGAATAAGGAGCGGTGAGCGAAAAGGGTAACTGGTATCCTCCCCTTGGAAAGGGGAGGCGGAGGAGGGGATGAGCATTTGGCAGCTATCAGCAAAGCAGCAGGACAAATCATCCCCTCCTAACCTCCCCTTTCTAAGGGGAGGAAACGCTGCTGCAGGCTTCCTGCAAGTTTGTTGCAGATTATTAAAGACAGCGTAACAGCGTAATTTTGCTGCTGCTGATGGATTGACTGTTGGCAGCGATGAATAAGGAGCGGTGAGCGAAAAGAGTAACTGGTATCCTCCCCTTGGAAAGGGGAGGCGGAGGAGGGGATGAGCATCAGCAGGAAAAAAAACAATCTCCTGCGTTTCGTCAGCCTTCGTTCGCGGCTTCTTCTCCGCGGCGTTCCTCCTCCAGTTCCACCTCCTTGACCTTGCGGAAGAGGTCGCTGGCAAAGACGAGGTCATTGAGTTTCTTGTTCGTTGCGCTCATAACTTCGTCCTTGGTGCCCTGCCATTCCTTGCGTCCTTTGTAGATGAAGATGATGTTCTCGCCTATTCCCATCACCGAGTTCATGTCGTGTGTGTTGATGATGGTAGTCATGTTGAACTCCTGCGTGATGCCGTGCAGCAGTTCGTCGATAACGAGCGAGGTCTTGGGGTCGAGCCCCGAGTTGGGCTCATCGCAGAAGAGATACTTCGGGTTCAGCACGATGGCGCGGGCGATGGCCACACGTTTCTGCATTCCTCCTGATATCTCGCCGGGAAACTTGTCCTGTGCGTCGAGCAGGTTGACGCGGTCCAGGCACTCCTGGGCACGCTTCATGCGCTCGCCGTAGTTCATGGAAGAGAACATGTCGAGCGGGAAGCGCACGTTCTCCAGTACCGAGAGCGAGTCGAAGAGCGCTGCTCCCTGGAATATCATGCCCATCTCGCGGCGCATCATCACTTTCTCTTTCTTGCTCATGTGCACAAAGTCGCGGCCGTCGTAGGATATCTCGCCCCGGGTTGGTTCAAGCAATCCAACGAGGTTCTTCATAAGAACGGTCTTGCCCGAGCCGCTCTGTCCGATGATGAGGTTTGTCTTTCCTGTCTCGAACTTGGCGTTGATGTCGAAGAGAACGGTCTTGTCCTCGAACGATTTAGTTAGGTTTTTTACTTCTATCATAGTATCTCCCCCGGCCCCTCCGAAGGAGGGGAGCGCCTTGCGGGTTGTGTTCCTGGCGTGGCGCTTGGTGCGTGGGGGCTCCTTATTTATTTTGTTTGTTGCTGCTAATGCAGCCTGTTGCAATCGTAACCTCATTGTTGTCAGATAGCGCAAGCGCATCTGACCGTAAGCGAAAAGCCATTCCGCGAGGCCCTCCCCTCCTTCGGAGAGGTCGGGGGAGGTACTAACTCAGCACCTGTGTGAGGAACACGTCGGAGCAGAGAATGAGCACCGAACTGCACACCACGGCGTCAGTGGATGCCTTGCCCACCTCTACCGATCCTCCCTGTACGGTGTAGCCGAAGTAGGAAGACACGCTGGCAATGATGTAGGCAAAGAACAGACTCTTGATTACACTCATCCATACAAACCACGGGTTGAACGCATGCTGGATGCCGAGCGTGAGATCGTCGGGCGAAAGCAGATGCCCGATGTAGGCCGTTCCGTAAGCTCCGAGGATGCCCATAGCCGAGGAGAAGATGACCAGAAACGGCATGATGGTGATGAGTCCGGCTATCTTGGGCAGTATGAGGTAGCTGGCAGAGTTCACGCCCATGATGTCGAGCGCGTCAATCTGCTGCGTTACGCGCATCGTTCCCAGCTCGGAGGCTATGTTGGAGCCCACCTTTCCGGCCAGTATCAGGCACATGATGGAGCTTGAGAACTCCAGTAACATGATTTCGCGGGTGGTGTATCCCGACACCCATCGCGGCATCCAGGGGCTCTGGATGTTCACCTTCATCTGGATGCAGATAACGGCTCCGATGAAGAAAGAGATGAGGAGAACGATGGGAATGGAGTCAACACCTAACTGAGACATCTCCTTGACGTATCGCTTTAGGAACATGCGCATGCGTTCGGGCACGCTGAAAGCACGTCCCATGAGCATGAGATAGTTACCGAAAGTGGTGAGGTATTTGTGCAGTAAGTGGATGATGAACATGTTGAAATTGCTGATTGATGTTTGCAAAAGTAACCATAATTCGCTAAAAAACTGCAATAAAAGCAATAGTTTTTAATTATGTAACCGTTATTAGGCACATTTTTACTACTTTTGCATTCTAAATACAACAATCATGGACGAAACTACCAAGAGTGGCGCCGACGACCGGATGGTGCTCCGTACAGAAGGACTGGTGAAGCGATACGGCAAGCGTACCGTTGCCAACGGCGTCTCCATAGACGTCAGGCAGGGCGAAATCGTCGGCCTGCTGGGCCCTAACGGAGCCGGAAAGACCACCTCCTTCTACATGACTACGGGCCTCGTGATTCCCAACGACGGCCATGTGTACCTCAACAATGAGGACATCACCGACTATCCTGTGTACAAACGGGCCCGTGCCGGCATCGGTTACCTGCCCCAGGAGGCCAGTGTGTTCCGCAAGTTGAGCGTGGAGGACAACATCATGTCGGTGCTCGAGATGACCAGCTTGTCGCATGCAGAGCAGCTGGAGCATCTGGAAAGCCTGATAAGAGAGTTCCGTCTGACCAAAGTACGCAAGAATAAAGGCGACCAACTGTCAGGAGGAGAGCGGCGAAGAACGGAGATCGCGCGCTGCCTGGCTATCGACCCGAAGTTCATTATGCTCGATGAGCCGTTCGCAGGCGTGGACCCCATTGCCGTTGAAGACATCCAGCACATCGTCTGGAGGCTCAAGTACCGCAACATCGGCATCCTCATCACCGACCACAACGTGCAGGAGACGCTCTCCATTACCGACCGTGCGTACCTGCTGTTCGAGGGCCGCATCCTCTTCCACGGTACGCCCGAGGAGCTTGCCGAGAACCCAGTGGTGCGCAAGAACTACCTGAGCGACAACTTTGTATTCCGCCGTTTCAAGCCCAATGAGGAAGATGAACAGGTGGAGGCAGAGGCCGTGCAATAGGCTGGTGGCGGCAAACCGTCAGGCCGGATTGTAGGTGCACGCGGGTTACAGTTAAAAAAACAAATTTTTGACCTATATATTAGGCTGTTACGCCAAATATGAGTAATTTTGCAGCTCCAAAGCCCCGGCGGCCCGTATTCCCTGCCTTTCGTTCCTGTCCTGGTAGAACCGGCAATGCGGCTTGGTACAAAAAACGCATCAATAAACAATAAAATAAAAACAAAAACATCAGAGATGAACATTTCATTTGAGAACCCTGACAAGATTAACGGCCTGCTTACAGTAACCGTAGAGGACGCTGATTACAAGGATGATGTCGAGAAGACACTGAAAGACTACCGCAAGAAAGCGAACTATCCGGGCTTCCGTCCGGGCATGGTTCCAATGGGGCTGATTAAGAAACAGTTTGGTACATCGGCCAAGATGGACGCCATCAACAAGCTCGTTGGCGACCAGATGTACAAGTACATACAAGACAACAAGATTCAGATGCTGGGCGAACCGCTCCCTTCGGAGAAGCAACAGCCGCAGGACTTGGAAAAAGACGGCCCCTACACGTTCGCGTTCGACGTGGCCGTGGCGCCCGAATTCAAGGCCGAACTCACCGCAAAAGACAAGATAGACTATTACAACATCAAGGTTGATGACGCCCTCATAGACCGCCAGATAGACATGTTCGCACGCCAGTCGGGCTCTTACATCAAGGCCGAAGACTACAAAGCCAACGACATGTTGAAGGGAGACCTGCGCGAACTCAATGCAGACGGCAGCACGAAGGAAGGCGGCATTACCGTTGAGGCAGCCGTGCTGATGCCCGACTACATCAAGGTAGACGACCAGAAGAAGCTCTTCGACGGCTGCAAACCGGGCGACATCATCATCTTCAACCCACGTAGGGCCTACCCGGACAATGACTCCGAGGTGTCGTCTCTGCTCAAGATAGAGCGCAACGAGGTAGCTGCACACACCGGCGACTTTAGCTATCAGATAACTGAAATCAGCCGTTTCCAGCCCCACGAGGTCAATCAGGAACTGTTCGACAACGTGTACGGCAAGGACAAAGTAAAGAGCGAAGCCGAGTTCCGCAAGGCTATAGCCGAGGGACTCAAGGCTCAGCTGGCCACTGATTCCGACTTCAAGTTCATTCAGGACGTGCGAGCATACCTGGAGAAGAAGGTGGGCGAGCTCACCTATCCCGACACCCTGCTCAAGCGCATCATGAAGAATAACAACAAGGACAAGGACGACGAGTTCGTTAACAAGAACTACGAAGCCAGCGTAAAGGAGCTTACGTGGCACCTCATCAAGGAACAACTGGTGGCTGCCAACAACATCAAGATTGAAGATGCCGACGTGAAGGACGCCGCAAAGGAAGCAGCACGCGCGCAGTTTGCCCAGTACGGCATGAACAATGTGCCCGATGAGTACATCGAGAACTACTCGGCCGAACTGCTGAAGAAGCAGGAGAGCGTGCAGCCTCTTGTCGACCGCGCCATCGACCGCAAGCTAACCGCCATCCTGAAGGGTGTGGTGAAGCTGAACGAGAAGGAAACCACGCTCGACGACTTCAACAAGCTGATGGAGGCATAAAGCCCCTGCGCAGCCACCATCTGAAACCGACGGCGGCCGCAACTACATAACCGCAGGATGCGAAAGCAGTGCCTGCAAGGAGTAAAATCTCAGATTCCACGAACCGGAACAGGATGTTCAGGCCGGTGGAGTCTGAGATTTTTTCGTGCCGCTGGAGTCGCAGAGGCTGCCCGGAGCATGGCTTGCAAGGTTTTGTACATGCGCTCTTCCTGTTTTAAAGATTGCTTTTTCCGTTCTTATAAAGGTGTCCTGACCTGTACTGAATAAGTTGACAGTTTACATCAAACAAAAAAAGTAAAAAGTCATGAAACAGTACAATGAAATCGAAAAATTAGAGTTATTACGTCGGTACCTCACGAGTGGCCTGTCGATACGCGCCTTTTCCGCGAGTGCCGGCATTCCCGTGGCGACATTCTTCGGATATCTCCGCGCGTACGGCCACCCCGACAACTCATCAATTTCCTTTCTTATGAAACACGAAGAACTGCCAACCACACTTGATGAACTTCGCGCCCAGCTACTCGAGGAGCGCAAGGCGCATGAAGCAGAACTGAAGCGCCTGAAGAAGGAACTGGCCCAGGAGAAACTCCG
>NZ_FOHY01000021.1:0-58860 GCF_900111525.1 Prevotella sp. kh1p2 | reverse complement strand
GGCAAGGATCGTCTGACGTTTCTTCACCGTTTCGGGGTCAAAGCTGCCATCACGGTCACGAGGTGTCTCGATCTCTACGGGACCATACTCCGTTTGGAGCAGCTTGTGCATCTTGCCATTACGACGATTACCGCTTACCGGATTGGTTGCCTCAAGGTGACTCTCCAGCTCACCCTCCATGGCAGCGTTAAGGAAGTCCTCTAATACTTGATGGAATGCACCATCCTTGCCAAACAGGGGCTTGCCGGACTTGAACTGATCTTTCGCTACAGCAAGCATCTTTGTGTACTCTTCTTGTGTCATTGTACTAATCTTTATGCTCTATAAACAGAGCTATGATAAATTTTATTGTCTTAGTCTTTGACACAGTTCAGATGACAGCCTCTAATAAAATATCCGTAGATGGCAACATCACCCAGACTGGAGACAGAAACGTCCTCAATATGGATAGTGGAAACATGTATGTAACGAATAATTACTACGGTTTGAATGCTAACGATGTGCGGCTATTGTTAACTATGATCAGACGGCAACAGGAGCAGATAGATAAGCTTATGTCTTTGTTGAATGTGGAAATTAATCAGGATGCAAAGAAGATAGAAACAATATCCAGGCGGTTGGAAGTAAAGTAACACACACTTTTACATAGGGGGAATCCCCCACCCCCCCGAAACCGAAACCACGGACGGCTTGTGCTCACCTTCAAAAAATATTTTTCCCATTTTTTGTCAGGCAAAGTGCACTTGCTCCAGTTCATGGGCAAAGGCATGTACGGAGTTCTGTATTTTTTTTATGGTTTTCTGTGACGGTGTGCGTCTGCCCGTTACATAGTGGCTCAATTGTCCCTGGTTAATGCCGGTGATGCGTGAAAGCCCTGCCAACGAGAAAGCCTTTGTGAAGTATGAGAGGAACGACGCTATGTCGTATTCGTAATTGAATGTAACCTCCTCAAACTTTCTGTTTTCTTCCTCATAGAACCGCTTGGTATCTTCATATCCGGCCTTAAAACTTTCTATTGCCTCATCAACTGTTTTTCCTGTCCCTGTTACGAGATAGTCCAAGTTGTCTGCATCCATATAAACGCTGTAATTGCCGTCAGAGGCTCTTTCAATGATTGCTTTTATCTGTTTCATAATCTTATCTTTTATTTGATTCCTGCTGCCTTTAGAATGGCGTTTAGAGTGCCTGTAGCGACTTCTTCGCTGCTGTGATTGCTCATGCGGAAATACTTGTCCGTAGCCGGGCAGTACCATAGCGGATGCCCTCCCATCTGCCTGTGGGTGTCGTAGCATCCGGCCCGTTTGACTTTCTTTTCCAGCTCTTTGTACTTCATGCTGCAAAGGTACGAAAATTAATATCATAATCCAAATAAAAGACATTAAAAGATATTAATCCCACTACTGCACCAAATTGGGCGGAATATTGCATATTATGCACAAAACGAGGTCAAAACAGTTAAATAATGTTTAATAATCAAGAAAACTGCATAAATACTCATTAATTCGATTTTAAGTTTGTATATTTTCTGCATAAATACTTAAACGCAAAGAAGATGGATAATATTATGTTTGTTAATAAGGATGACCTGCGGCAGGTGATTGCCGAGGCAATGAACGAGAAAAACATATCATCCGATAGAGAGGATGATGGGTACTACACCACAGCAGAGATGTGTAAATTACTACACATAACGCGTGTGACGCTGTGGCGCTTATGTAAGGATGGCATAATTAGAGGAGTGAAGGTTGGAAAGAAGAATCTGTATCAAAAGAAGTATATAAATGAACTGATAGCTGCCGGTAAGTTGGGTTAAGGATGAATAAAGAACCACACAGAATACGCGACATTATAGAGGAGTTTATAATTAGGGATGATGCTCCGCTATGGGTAGGATTAAGGGCGTATAGAGCAAAGAAAGGAGGCTGCAATGAGAAATAAAGATGCGCATTTTGCTTTTTTTGAAAGTTATCATCGAGCACTATCACGACTCGACAACGAGATATATGGCAGATTGGTACGTGCTATGAGTGAATATTACTTTAATGAGGAGTCGCCAAATTTGGATAGTCCTACCGATTTGCTTGCCTGGGATTTGATAGAGCCAATATTATCAAAAGGGAAAAAAAATCTCTAAAGTGCGTGCGATGGCTGGAAAGTCAGGAGGCGTTAAAGGCAAGGGAATTAGCCGTAATGTTGGTAATAGCAATGCACAGATTATCAGCGAGTTAGGTAGGTCAAAAGCAAACAATAACAAATCAATAGCAAAACAAAAGCAAATCAATAGCGGAATAGGAATAGGAAATAAAGAAAGTAAACCAAAGAAAGACGAGCTTTCTTTGCCCTCTCCTCCCCAGTCGGAGAAGTTCGTCCAGTTCAATCAATGGCTGCAAGCAAATTGTCCTCACCTGCTGAAGATGCAGGAACAAATCACAGAGGAACAACTTAACGCCCTATTGCACAATTATGAGAGTGAAGATATATTTGACACGTTGAGAAGCATGGAAAATTACAAGCCTATAACCAAGAACAACAGAAGTGTGTATCGAACTTTACGCAACTGGCTCAACAGGGACAACAAGAAGAAGGGGGGTGCCAAATGAACGGATTACCATTATCTGATGAATTATGCGAGAAAGTCGTAATAGGCACATTGCTCAACTACCCAGCAGAATGGGCAGAGAATACCGACCTGCTTTGCCCAGAACTATTCACTGACTATAAATGCAAAACTATCTACACCGTATCTAAGGGGGTGGTAGATAGAGGCGAGAAAGCGGACATCATCAGCGTAACCGCAGAACTCGCCAAGACCAAGGCACAGGGTGTCTCCACAGTGGACATCCTCGACATCAGCAACCATGTAGCTCTATCATCGATGAGGCAGCAGGTATCAAGACTTGCAGAACTCCAAAGGCGCAGGGAGATATGGCGTATTGGCCAGCAGATGATACAGGCAGGGACGGACGAGGGAGAACCGATAGAAACTATCCAATCCCAAGCATTGGACCAGTTGTCCAACCTCTTCGCCTCAGCCTCCACAGAGATACAGAGCATTGCGCAGGTAGCCACCAACTACACACAGAACATCATCAACGCCAATAGGGAGGGTAGACGCTTACAGGGTGCGCCTACAGGTTTTGGTATGATAGACCAGCGGGGCGGATTGCAGCCGTCCGATTTGTTTGTGATTGCTGCTGACAGTTCGCAGGGCAAATCATCCCTCGCACTGAATATGGTTGTTAGTGCTGCTAAGACAGGCTATCCGTGTGCTTACTACTCCATGGAGATGACAGCCGACCAGCTGTTTGCCCGCATACTGGCCACAGAGACGGGATTACCGTCAAATGTGCTGAATACTCGCCCCCTCACAGATGAACAACTGTCACGGTACCAGTTGGCAAGTGCAAGCGTATCACAGTTGCCCCTTTACTTCGACGAACGCTCTACAAGTTCGCTTGACGGCATTCTCTCCAGTATTCGCACAATGGTTTTTCGCAACCATATCAAGGTCGCTGTAGTTGACTACTTACAAATCCTCAATGTGAATATGAAGAACGTCAACAAGGAGCAGGCTATGGCAGACGCAGCACGCCGGTGCAAAAATCTTGCCAAGGAGTTAAATATCTGTATTGTCTTACTCTCACAGCTCAACAGAGACAGGGACAACCTACAGCCGAGTATGGCACGATTGAGAGATAGCGGGCAAATTGCTGAGGCCGCAGATGTGGTTTTGCTTATCTATCGCCCAGAGGTTTATGGAAGCCGATACAAGTATCCAGATGAACTCTCTAAGGTCTGCACGCAGGGCACTGCAATGCTCCACGTATGCAAGGGACGCAATATCGGTACATTCCGCTTCGTCGTTGGCTTCAATGCCTCTCTAACCAAGTTCTTTGAACTTGATACTATACCAGAGGCAGAACCAAACACGGATATAGACGATAATAGACCATTTTAGTATAATTTTTTTAATTTAAATCATTATGTCAAAATTTAAGAAAATCAAAGTAACTAAGGTAATTACAGTTGAAACCTCAATGGATGAGCATCTTACCATCCAAGCTACGAGGTGCCGTTTGACCGATTACACCGGCACGCATGAGATTGCCTCTGAAATCATGCTTGGTATCACAGATGTAGATGAGGAGCAGGATATGTATGTCTCCCTCACCACCAGCCAGGCACGCAAGTTTATTGAGCAGTTACAGGGCTTAATCGCAGAAACAGAAGTTTATAACCTCAAATTCAGGCACAAATGAACACAGACAAAAGAATCTACAAAGCAGAAGACGCTCTAATAGAGAGCCTCGCTGCCCTGGCCCACGCCGTAGCGGAGATGCTCCAGCAAATGGAGAACATCGCCAAAGCGTCAACAGACAAGTACACCCGTTTGCAGTTACGTACTATGCGGGCCGCCAAAAGAAAAATAGATGAATTAATTTGGGACTTAGAAAATTAAGGAGAACAACCAAATGATAGACATAGGTAAGATGTGGTTTGAGATGGGCGTCAGGGACAGAGTTTCCGAGCAAATCAAGCAAGCCCAAAAAGAAGCTGAAGAACTCGGCAAGAAACTCGACGAGATAACCGGCAAGAAATATCACATACGGGTAGATGTTGACGGAGACGCCATCGATAAACTGCATGCGCAGCTTAGCAGTTTGGACGGCTTAATAGGGCTCAATAAGGCCCAACAGCAGATCAATGAAGCTGCGCAGAATATACTAAAGACAGCACAGGCCCTCGTAGAAGCCCAGAAACAGGTCTCTAACGCGTTCTCGCATAAAAAATAGTAAAATAATATCAAGAAGAAAAAGAGAGCGTCAGAACGCAAATTTCGGGCTATTCGGAGTTAGTGTCATCCATAGATGCTGTCATGGGTACCCGTGAGCAGAATATCCGACAGATGATACAGGAGCAGAATGCAATCCGCCTCATCAATGAGGAGTTGAAGCTCATCAACCGCTCTCGCGCCCATCATGGCACTCTAACGGAGGGGGAACGGAAACGGAAACGGCTTAATCAGCTCACTGCCTCACTTATGACACACAAGGCCGCTTTGGCCGAAATACGGCGGCAAGTCAACAATAATACGAAGCTGGGTATTGCGGCAGAAACGAGCATGAACGCCCTGGCGCAGTCGCTGGCAAGAATGCGGATGGCATACCGTTCTTTGTCGGAAGAGGAGCGTAACAGCAAGTTTGGCCAAAATTTATTGGCGGAAATAAAAAAAGCAGATGCCGAAATAAAAACCCTTGAGGCCTCTATATGCAACCATCAGCGCAACGTAGGCAACTATGCGTCCGGCTTTAATGGCCTATCTATGAGCATACAGCAGGTAATACGTGAGTTGCCATCCGCAGCAGTAGGCCTCAACACATTCTTCTTGGCCATATCGAATAACATTCTAATCCTCATTGATGAGATTAAGCGAATGAGGGCTGTTAATGAGGGATTAATCAAATCCGGCCAGATGGCCGTTCCGGTATGGAAGCAGGTTATACACTCTATATTCAGCTGGCAGTCTGCTATGGTCGTTGCTATTACTGTTTTTTCTATGTACGGCAAGGACATTGCCAACTATGTTAAGGGATTATTCACTGTTCAGGATGCCCAGGAAGAAGCAAGAAAAGAGGCCGAGGCATTCGCCAATGCTATAAAGAAATCGCATGAGGAATGGCGTAACAGCGTGGCACAGACGGCAGCACAGCAGATTGCATCATATCGTAAGATGCAGCGAGAGTGGAACGCCTTAGGCACCAATCTAAGCGAAAAAAAGAAATACATTGAAACCAACAAAACAGCCTTCAATAACCTGGGATTTGCTGTAAATGGTGTATCTGACGCAGAGCGTATTATGACCGGTAACACGAATGCCGTTGTACAGTCTATCATGGCCAGAGCCAAGGCAGCCGCCTATTATGCCCAGATACAGGAGGCAACGGAAAGATATATCAAACAGACAGAATATAACAGAGGTACGGTTAAGGGTGGCGGATATTTTCAGAAATTCCACCCAAAGAATAACCAGACAACGGAGGTGTCAGAGCTCAAAGGACTGAAAGAGGGCAAGGATTTTACCCGTCAAATGGCAGGAATGGGAGCCAACGTACAGCTTATCTACACTCTCACAGACAGCGGTATAGCCAAGGTGAATGCACGCCGGGAACGGGAGGCGGCAAGGACACTCGCTGAAAACCAGAAACAAGCTAAAGACCAATTGGATAAGCAACTTGCTTCATTGCAAGGCGGGCTGGATGCCGCAGAAAAGGAAAACAAAGCTCTTCTGGACACCATAGGTGTTAAAGGCTATGTCAACGACAAGGAGAGCAAAGCAGGTAAGACCACAGGAAAATCCAAGGCTGAACTACAGGCCGAATACAAAGAACTACTCGACAAGCAGGCGCAGGAGCGGAAGAAAAAGCAACAGGAGGCTGAATTTGAAGTACGCCAGAATGAAATAGACATGTTGCAGGAGAGCTCAGAAAAGACCCTTAAACAGCTGGAACTGAATAAGGATAAAGAACTGGCCGCAGTAACTCAATATGAGGATGATCTTAAACGGGCTAAGATACAGGCAGCCAAGGAGAGGTTCAAGAAAGACACCAACAGAAATAAAGGCTCTGTATTTGATATGGCAAGTGTTGACGTGTCTATGACATCACAGGAGCAGCGGGTAGCTTCTTCGAGAATAAATAAAGCTCTCTCGGACTATGCCAAAGGGTTGGCACAACTGGCTGAAAAAGAGAAATCCTCAATGAATGAGTATCTCAAGCAGTACGGCACCATGCAGCAGCAACGCGCGGCTATCGCAGCCGAATATGACCAGAGAATAGCAAGGGAGAACAATAAATGGGTAAAGAGCACCTTGGAAGAGCAGAAGAAGCAGGCATTATCCGCGTTTGACTTCCGGCAATTTCAAGATAGTATTAATTGGAATGCCGTATTCGGAGACCTCGATAAATACACCAAGAAAGCGTTGAGGCTCACATTACAGCGCATAAAGCAATGGCGCAAATCGAAGCAGTTCCAAGACTTTTCCGTAACGGACAAAAAGGCCTATGTAGAGGCTCAGGGCAGGCTCGAAAAAGCCACGGGCGGAAATGTATTCAGTGACTTTTCCAAGGCTATGGAGGCACTCCAAAAAGCCCAGAAAGAGTTTCAGAATGCAAAGCTCATCCAAAGCATTGTCAGCAAGCCTAACAGCATCTTACAGACACTGCAAGGAAGCAGGCGGATGAACGTGTTATATTAGCCCAGAACGAACTGAACGACGCACAGGATAATGCGTGGCAAAGCGCCAAGAGACTGGAGAGCGCATTGTTATCGGCAAGTTCCGCAATGGCACAACTTGGCAAATCTTCCCATCAGTCACTCGCAGAAGTTGGAGGCACCGTTGTAGGGCTTTTAACTGACCTTGGAGTGATAGGTAAGAAAGCAGGAGGTATTGTCAGTGCCATAATAGAGCTACTCGATGTTATACAGAAGCAAGGCTTTGCAAAGTTCGTCGGCAATGTACTCGGCAATGTTGCCGGTGCAGTCGGCAGTGTCTTCCACGATATAGGCTCTGTCTTTGGCCTCGACTTATTCGGTATGGGCAGCGAAAGAAGACGCCAGCAGAATTACCAGAATACCGTAAACAAATATGAGGAACTGAAAGATATATGGCAGGAACTTATAGACAAGAAAAAAGAATATCTCAACATGTCATGGGGTAAGGAAGCAGCCGGCACGCAGGTGGAGATAGACAGGCTATATCAGTCTCTCATCAAGGGAACGAGAGCCGAAGCCGATGCCCTCCTGAACACCAAAGTAAAGCATCATGCCGCCTCTCATGGTTTGGGTACATGGGAGAACACATTCTGGAGTAATGGCGGCAACTACAAGAAGCACGCCCCAAGCAATCCGGCCTTCTGGCAGAGCCTAACCAATGAGTTAAGAGGCCAGGGATATATGACGGACTATAACGGCAACCAGCTCAACATAATAGCCGTTGAGGACTTCTTCAACCTTACCAAAGAAGAACTTGAGTATATCAAGATTCACTATGCGGAGCTGTGGGCAACGCAAAACAGCAACGTGAAAAAGTATCTCGAGGCCTACATAGATAATCTCTCGGCAGCAGAAAACGCTACACAAGACAGGATAGATGCCATTGTGGGATCTATATCTGACCTCACCGACACCCTCGGCAACCTTGCTAAGAAATCTCAATCATCACTTCTTGATGTGAAAAACTCTTTTGCAGACACGTTCAACGCCCAGATATGGAAATCCCTAACGGAAAAAGGTTCTGACTTCTACGAGCAGATGGAACGATACCAGAAAGGGTGGCAGCAGGCTATATCGGACGATACGGTAACGGATGACGAAAAGAAATCTTTATATAATGCCTATCTTTCTGCTTACCAAGGTGTAAAAGGCAAGTATGATGCGTTGGCAATGCCAGTAAATGACGCCAGCTCGCTAACCAATATGACTACCGGAATAACGGAAGATACGGCCAACTTGATAGCCAGCTATGTAAACGCCATACGTGCCGACGAAAGCGTAAGCCTGAAATATCTCCGCCAGTATGTGGAGGAGCTCTATCCTATGGGCAACAACCTACTGGCGCAGCAAGTGGCCTTACAGAAGAGCATTGAGGCTAACACGCGAAGAAATGCAGACGCAGCCCAGAATATAGAGAATATCTTGGATGCAGCAACTAAGGGAACTAAGAAAATAAGTATCAAATGATACGAGTTTAATAACAAAAAAATAAGTAATTATGAAACAAGAAATCGAAGACCGTAAACGCGCGCAATTAGAGCGCATGAAAAGTTCGGAGTATCAACAGAAATTGCGGGACCAGGCAAATGCTTACTGGAAAAGAAAGGCACGCCGTGAGGGATGGGAATGTAGTATTAACACCACTAAAACAGGAGAAGATGAAACAGACTAGCAAAAATGCTCTTGGCGAGAACTATCTCGACCGGAAGAAGAAAGAACAGTTCCTTGATGAGGCTCTCAATGATGAGACCACCATCAACCAGAATGTAGAGTTATTGGCAAAGGATGAAATCATCATCCAGGATGCGGAAACGCTCAAAAAGGTTTCCCCAGCATGGCTACGCAAGTTCGTGGATGACAGCAAGGTCACATTCTACGGCAGCACAAAAGGCTATACCCCTATCAGCATCAGGCAGAAGTTTGAGGCTGACTTTGAGGCCGTGTACAGCAGGAATCCCCATACGTAACGCTATGAGAAACCGCAACGTGAAGATAAAAAAGGACTCCGAAGGGTATTTCCGCTTCGATAAGGACGGACTGGAAAAGGAGGCTATCAAGTTCGCTACGCGCACTTTGATGCCGACACGCAGGAGTATTACTCCCTTCTGTCCGAACTCGTCGAACATATCAATGAGGTTGCCGCATGGGAGAAAAGCCACTATCTTCATAGTTTTACCACAAAGGGATATTTCGTACAGGGTTTCAATGGCGCCATGTCTTTCACGCAGTCTATGCAGGAGATATTATCTGTAAAGGACAAGGATAATAAGCCTACGGGGCTTCTTAGGATTGACAGGGAGGCATTTGTTAATCTTATTACAAGAGGAGTAATCGGGCCCAATCCGCAGATATAAACCTAAAATGTGTTGTCGGCATTGTTACTGACTTACAGGAAATAATGCCGGCAGCACTTTATATTATTCAAAGACAAAGTTATGAGCAGATTTTTTGAAGGCGTTTTAGAGCAGATGGAGAAAAACAAGCCATTATACAAAATATGCACGGATGAAGAATTTACATACCGTGAGGTTATTATTAACGATGAGGCTTTAATGTACCGGCAAAAGACATTGAGGCCTGACGGCCGGCGCATGTACCTGATGAACGATGTAACCGCAAGGACATTGGGATATGGGAATATATCAGACTTCATAAGCATGTTTCCCGACATGCAATACTGGCGCAGGTTCCTTACACCGCAAACAATTCGGAAGGGTATGTTGTCCGAGCGTTAAAAGGCTGATAGAACCACGCTATTCGACAGGCAGAAATAACAACTCTTTTATAAGAATAGAGGGCTGTTTTTAAATTTGTTTGAATTTTGTGTGGGGAAAACATGTCGTTTTAACAAATAAACAGGTGAGATGCGGCGACAGCAGGAAAAGACAAAAAATATTTTTGGCAGGGAGAGAATTTTTAACATTTCATTTTTGCATATCCCTGAAATAATTACTACCTTTGCCATCGCTTAACATTCTTATTTCAGTAGGTGGACGATACCACCCTTCAAAGGTGGTTTTATTGTTTCCACAGATTGGAACTGCAGCCAGATATTGGCGGTGTGTACCCCCGTGTAACGTCTGTAATGGACTTACAGCCTACTGAATGGGTGTTAAGCAGCGGGACAGGCGCACCGTTTTTTTTGTGCCTATAAAAAATTATAGAATATGGAAACAGAAAGTATTAAAACTCTAAAGAACCAGCTAAAGCGTATGATACAGAAGTTCGAAGTTGAAAAGTATTGCAAAAACGAGGCTTACTATTTCATCCTGTCACATGGGCTATTAGACCAATTTTCAGAATTTTCCATTAATTACAATGTCGATGATCCACATAGGGACTGTGTTGAATATCTGTTAAGTAAAGTATTGGAACAAGAAGTATGCAAAGAATTTGAACGCGAAGTTAATTGAAAACAGTATTTTAGGTAATAGGCGTTTTAAGAAAGTATTTACCAGATGTTAGGTGCTTCCTTTTTACCCTGCTTGATATCGGCTATAAACTTAAAACCGTATCGATTTCGTTCCAAATCCGTTCCAAAAAGTAACATATAAGAAATAGAAAGTCCTTATAAGTCTCTGACCTATAAGGACTTGTCTTTTTGGGTGGAGGGTGGGACTCGAACCCACGACATTCAGAACCACAATCTGACGCTCTAACCAACTGAACTACATCCACCGTGTTGGTTCGCTTAAGCTGTTTAAGCGGGTGCAAAGTTACGGGATTTATTTGTATTGCGCAAATAAATCCCGAGTTTTTTTATCATTTAGTTTATTTTGCCGGGCTGGTAGGAGCCTTCGGTGCCGTAGGAGTTGCATTCTGCGAGCCAGCAGCAGGTGTTTGGCCTGCGCCCTGCTGTGTTGCAGGAGCCTGGCTTGCGCCGAAACCTTGCGTATTTACAGGGTTAGTGGTCTGGTTCTGGGTTGCACTCTGCTCGAGAACGCTCTGATCCGTAACGGCCGTAGGGGCTACGTAAGCGCAGATAACGCTGATTACAACCATGGCGCCGGCCAATGCCCAGGTTGCTTTCTCAACGAAGTTGGTGGTCTTGCGGACGCCCATGATGGCGTTGGAAGAAGAGAAGTTGGAAGCGAGGCCGCCGCCTTTAGACTCCTGGATGAGCACGATGAAAATCATCAGGATTGACACCAGGACAATCAATACAACGAATAATGTGTAAATCATTTTGTCTTTTTATTTGTTTTATTATTTAATATCAATTTCTCCAAGAAACGAATTTGGTCTGCAAAGTAAGCATTTTTTTTTGGATAATTCAAATTTAAACGCCTAATTATTTCCAGAGCTTTCTCGTATCTGCCCTGCTTGATGTAGATTTTAGCCAGCGTTTCGGTAAAGTAACCCTCATTGTCCTCATGCTGTTCGGCATCCTGTTCTTCCTCGATTTGCGGCAAGAATTCGGGTTCCTCCTTAAGTTGAATCTTGCCGTTCCCGTTGTTGATGAAGTCGTCTATCAAGTTCTGGCCCTTCATCTGCGGCGTTGCCAGCTCCTCGCTTTCATGCTCTCCGATGCTTTCTGTTTCGAGGAGATACGACACATAGTCAACAGCAGCGTCGGCGGGGGTGGGCTTGCGCTTCTTTTTTCCGTCCGTATCGTCCTCGTCGGGGATGGATTCCAAGAAGCTGTCTATGAGTGCCACCGTGCGGCTTGGCGACGGTTTGGCTTCCGGCTGCTTGGCTTTGGCCTTGGTGCGCAGTTGATAATGGGCGGCTTCTACGAGGTTGAAGAGCACGCGGCGGTCGGTGATGTAGATGGCGGCCCTGCGGAGTTCCTCGTCGAAAGTGGCGTCGTGGAGCAGATAGAGGTTACGGAGCATCAGCAGGCGAGCCGTCTGGTAGTACGGATGGAGCGCCAAGAGGCTGCGGAGGTCGTAAAGAGTCTCCTTGTCCATCTGCTCGGGATGCTTGATGAGATACGTTAGATCCATTTTCTGCTCTTGCTGTTACAGGTTACCAATTGGCCACGGTGGCGTTGAAAATCTGGTCTACCAGGTCGTCAACCATCTGCGATACGAGCTCTTCCTGAACCGAGGTAAGGCTCCGGGTGGTCTCGTACGACTGCGTGGCAGTGAACTGCCGCTCAAAGTCCTCGTTGTGGTTGGCGTTGTTGGTAAAGCGCACGTTGACCGTCATTGAGAGCTCCGTCTGGGCCGAATGGCCCTCGCTCGTCACCGACTTGTTGCGTTGAGAGTACTGGGTTATCTCGCCTTCAATCTTCATGTCGCCGTTGCGGCGCACCTGAATGAGGCGGGTATGGTTGGCAAACTCATCCTTCAGGGCGTTGTTGAACATGGGAGCCATGGGCCCCCACACGTAACTGCTGCGGATGGGGAAGTCTGTTATCTGTATGGTCTTGGTCTTGCTGTAGTCTATACTGGCGCCATTGAACTTATAGCTGACCTGGCACGACACCACGAGGAGCGTGAGCAGGCACGTGAGTATGAACCCTGCACGGCGGAAACCGCTGCAGGCAGCCCTGCCTGATATGTGGTTTATGATGTTCTGTTTCATTCTTCAGTCAACTGTCAGTCAATTTTTTTGCCTTCACCTTAATATATATGGCGGCTTTGGAACCTCCTTGATGCGGCTATGCCTTGTCCAGTCCGTATTGTTTGATGCGGCGGTACAGGGTGCGGTCCGATATGCCCAGTTCCTGTGCGGCCTTCTTTCTGTTGCCGCCGTTGCGCTCCAGCGCCTTCTCCACCATCTGCCTGCCCAGGTCGTTCAGGTTCAGGGTTTCGGGCTCTCTTATTTCTTCCGCTTCGGCTTCCTCGGCCTGCAGCGGCGCCTGCTGTGCGTACACCGGCGTTGCGGCGCTGCGGTTGCTGCGCTCCGGCAGGGTTGATGCAGCCGGTGCGTCGATGAGACTGCGGAACCCGCCGGCCCCGTTCAGCTGCCTTGCCTCGTCCAGTTGCTTGCGCAGCGAGTTCATGTCGCGGCGCAGGTCGCTCACGTTGCCGCGCAGTTCGTACAGTATCTTGTACAGTATCTCGCGCTCGCTCTCGTACGAATGGGAGCCCGACGGGCTGATGGGTGCCAGCTGCGTGCTCTCCGGATCCTGCGGGATGAAGCGGCGCAGCGTGTCGGCATCAATCTCGCGGCCCTCGTTCAGCACCGACATCTGCTCCGTTATGTTCTTGAGCTGGCGCACGTTGCCGGGCCACTTGTACTTCAGCATGATGGCCTTGGCATCCTCCGTGAGCGTAATCTTGGGCAACCGGTACTTCTCGGCTATCTGCATGGCGAACAGGCGGAACAGCAGAACGATGTCGTTACCGCGGTCGCGCAGGGCCGGCATCTGTATGGGAATGGTGTTGAGGCGGTAGTACAGGTCCTCGCGGAAGCGCCCCTCGCTGATTGCCTTGCGCATGTTAACGTTCGTGGCGGCCACAATCCTGACGTCGGTCTTCATGATTTTCTGTCCGCCTACGCGTATGTATTCGCCCGTTTCGAGCACTCGCAGCAGCCTGGCCTGCGTGGCAAGGGGCAGTTCGCCCACCTCGTCCAGGAAGATAGTTCCCTTGTTGGCCACGCCGAAGTAGCCTTCGCTCTCGCCGATGGCGCCCGTGAAGGAGCCTTTCTCGTGCCCGAAGAGCTCGCTGTCTATCGTTCCTTCGGGTATGGAGCCACAGTTGATGGCGAAATATTTCTCCCGTCGGCGGGGCGAATTGTCGTGGATAACGCGCGGAATGATTTCTTTTCCCACGCCGCTCTCGCCCACAATGAGCACGGATAAGTCGGTGGGCGCAACCTGCAGGGCCACGTCCAGCGCACGGTTCAGCCCATCGCAGTTGCCTACGATATTGTACCGTTGCTTAATCTTTTGCAGTTCAGAGGTGTTCATTGGGTGACAAAATTACTCATTTTATTCCAAATGGCTGCAATTTTGGCAGAGTTTTTACAGTTGCAAGGTACGAAGAAGAGGTTTTTTAAGAACTCTTTGCAGAATGAATATCGGCTGCGGGTGCCTTGTCCGGAGCCTGGCGTTGTTTCTGCTCCGTACCTCCTTACATGCAAAGATGAATGGTCGCGGCACTTGCCGATGATAAAGAACGGCACTCCCGCCGTCGGTTTCTTTCTCCCTCATAACGATTTTCCGCCGTCCGCCGTATCGTCTTGGAAGTGCCATTGGCGTTGGCGCCGCAAGCCCTTTTCTGGAGTGCGAAAACAGAAGCTATCGTTCAAAGCCCTTGAAGGATAGCTCCAAGGCCCTTGAAAGATACGTTCAGGCCTCTTGACCGATAGCTCCGGCAGAATGCCCTGTACATGGGCGTTCCGCGATAGCTTGCAAACGGGCGTGCGGAAGCGGCAAAGCGAGGCGGTTTCAGTCACTCCGTGGCATCGGTTTTTCTTCCTCTTTCTGTCGCTTGTCGAGCTTGATGAGCAGCAGGCCGATGCCCGTCCACACCAGCTCTCGTATCCTGACGATAAGTGCAACGAAGATACCGGCGCTGGCGGTGATGCCCAGTCCGGTGGTTGACATGAGGAAGCCGCCCTCCCGTCCGCCCAGCTGCAGCGGCATGAAGAACAGCAGGTTGGCAAACAGAGTGGTGAAGGCGATGATGAGCACGCACTGAACGTAGTTTACGCTCGGCATGAGTACCAGCAGGATAAACAGCACTTCGAGCGCCGAAGCAAACCTGCAGCCTATCTCCAGCAGCACGGCGGCACAGAAGGTCTTGGGGTTCTGCCTGTGCAGGGCTGCTATCTGAGCGTCGATGGTGTCCAGTTGAGTCTTGTGTTTTTCTACGAACGGCTGCGCCCAACGCTTCACAACGGGCAGGTGGCGCAGCAGGTTGAGGATGCGGTTGGCCAGCCCCTTGCGGTAGCCGGCTATGAAGAACCACAGCCCCAGCGTGCAGAAGGCGCCCGCGGCCAGCAGGAGCATGGCCATGAAGAAGTTCACCGGCTGCGTGAAAATGTACAGGAAAATGCAGATGAACCAGAACGAGAAGTGGCTGAAAATGTGCGTCATGACGTACAGAATGACCGATGACGAGGCCCGCTCGGTGCCTATCTTGGGTGCCAGTTCCATGATGCGGTAAGGCTCGCCGCCCATGAGGCCGCCCGGGGTGGCATAGTTCAGGGCGAAGCCTGATATGGTTACCTTGTACAGCCACCAGAACCCAACGTGGCGACGGGGGTCCTGGCGGTCGGCCGGAGTATCGGCCGAGTGGATGATGAGGTACCAGGCGGCCGTGTTGAATAGGTACAGGAAGACCCACAGTGCGACTACTGCAAAGAACCAATAGCCGGCATGTTTCAGCCCCTGCCATACCTCACGAAAGTCCAGTTGGGTCATCATGACGGCCAATACGGCCAGACCGAAGACGAAAAAGCCGTTCTGATACTTCTTGTTCACGCGCTTTTACTGTTGCTTTTCCTTGTTGGTGTTCTCGTGTTTCTTGGGGATGGCGAACCTCACCTTGTCGCTCTCGTCGCGCTTCTCGTGGTAGAGCTTCTTCAAGGGGTTGCCCAGCGGCTCGTCGTAAGAGGCGCGGTTGCGGCAGATGTCGATAGCATCGTAGATGGCGGTGCGGAACGAACTCTCGTCTGCTACGCCCTTTCCGGCTATGCCGAAGCCCGTTCCGAGCGCCGGGGCGGTGCGTACAAGGGGCAGGCCGGTGGTGAGTTCCACGCCATCGGTAACCGACAGCGTCATAAAAGGCGTGATGCCCTGGTCGTGGTACATGGCCAGCACGCCGTCGAACGACCTGTAGAGGCCCTTGCCGAAGAAGCTGTCGGCCGGATAGGGGCCAAAGGCGTTGATGCCCTCTTCGGTCAGCTGGCCGATGGCGGGGGCTATGATGTCCTTCTCCTCCTGCCCCGGCTCGTTGCCGGGATTGAGCGACAGCACGGCTATACGCGGGTTGGAGATGCGGAAGTCGCGCTTCAGGCTGCCCGCGAAGAGCCTTACCTTGGTTTGTATCTTTTCCGTTGTGATGGCCTGGATAACGTCCTTAAAGGGGCGGTTGTCAGTGAGAAGCCCTATGCGCAGCCTCTCGTTGAGCAGGATGGTGAGGGCTTCGGCACCGTCGCCGATGCACTTCTGGATGTACTCCGTTTGTCCCTTGAAGTCGAACCCGTCGGCTTCAACGTTGGCCTTGTCAACGGGCGCCGTTACCAACACGTCGTAGAGGCCCGACCGGAAGTCGGTCATGGCCCGGTCGAGTGCCATCAGCGCGGCCTCTCCCGACTCCCTCGAGGGCTGTCCGAGCTCAATCTTCACCTCCTCGTCGAAGGTGGTGAGCAGGTTCAGGCGGTCGTCCTTGGCCTCCTCGGCACTGCTGATGATGCTGAAGTTGGTCTCCAGGTTCAGCGCTTTACGATGGTAGGCAGCCGCCTTGGGCGACCCGTAAACGATGGGGGTGCACAGCTCCAGCATCTCCGGAGCTTCAAAGGTTTTAAGTATCAGTTCATATCCGATACCGTTGGTATCGCCGTGGGTGATGGCCACACGAATTCTTTTATTTTCCATAATGGTTGGGTTTAAATGTATATAGCGAGGCTTCCAACTGCCTCATGATGTTTCTTTTCTTGCTTGCGGGTGCGTAGACAAAGACTTCTACGATAAGAAAACCGCCCTTGGTGCGCACGGCACGGCTTGCGAAGGGGCCTCCCATGGCGTCGCCCTGCATCTCCCAGAGGCCGCGGGTCAGTAGTCCGCTGTCGTTCTCCATGACGTAGAAGGTGGGCGAGTAGGGCACCGTGCGCATGTACATGTCGTCGGTTTCGCCCTTGATGTTGGCCTTCATCACGCTGTCGCGGTACTCCATGCCCGCACTGAGACTGCTTCGGCTAACCTTGTACACGCAGAGATTGCGCATGGCAGCAGTGCCGTTGTCCGACAGCCAGATAAAGTCTTTGCCGCGTTTGCTAGCTTTCAGCTCGGCCGGAACCTGCAACCGGGCGCCGAACATGCGGCTGATGGTTTGCTCGGCCTGCAGGTTCCGCCGCCTTTGCAGGTAGGAGAGGGCCCGCTGCCGCTCCGCTTTATCGAAGACGGAAAAGATGTTTTGCCCCACTTTCTCGCTCTTCAGCGCCCTTGCCGAGGGCATGCCGGCGTGCAGGATGTACTGCGGCACGGCGTACCGGTCGCGCTCCAGGCGCAGGCTGGGTCGCGGATGGCGGGCGGAGTCTATGTCAACAACAACGATGTTGCGGGCGTATCGGTACAGCCCCTTGTAGTCCTTGCGGGCCAGCTGCTTTACGTCGAACTCCGGTTCCGCCTGCGGCAGCCCCTCCGCATCGGTGCTCAGCAATCGCCATACGGTGCTGTCAGCATCGCCCACAACCACTACTTCGTAGGGACGGCCGCCACTCTTGGGCCTCGTGGCACTGCCTGTGCAGCCTGCCAGCAGCACGGCAGCGAGGGCGATGGTGAGCCTACAGGCCTTCATCGGCTGTCTTCTTGGCCGTGCTCAGCAGTCCGCAGGCGGCGTAAATGTCCTCTCCGCGGCTGGCACGTATGGTGGTAAAGATGCCGTGAGCGGTCAGGTAGTCTCTCAGAGCCTCCATCTTGCGGTCGTCGGCACCGTGAAGCGGCACGCCGGGTATCTGGTGGAAGCGGATAAGGTTGATGCGGCAATCGAGTCCGTGCAGCAGTTTTACAATCTCGCGGGCATGCTCCGGCGAGTCGTTCACGCCTCCGAAGACGATGTACTCGAACGAGAGGCGCCGCTGGTGCGAGAAGTCGTACTGCTTGAGCAGCTCCACCACGTCGACAATGGCCATGCCCCGTTCGGCCGGCATGAGCTGTGCGCGCTGCTCGTGGATGGGCGAGTGGAGGCTGATGGCCACGTGGCAGTCGCTCTCTTCGATAAACCGCTTGAGCTTGTCCTTCAGCCCCACCGAGCTCACCGTGATGCGTTTGGGGCTCCAGGCCCATCCGTAGGGGGCGGTGAGCAGGGCGGTGGCGCGCAGCACATTATCCAGATTGTCCATCGGCTCGCCCTGTCCCATGAAGACGATGTTGGTCAGTTTGTCGTGCTCGGGCAGCGAGTAGACCTGATTCAGGATGTCGGCAGCCGTGAGGTTGCCGTCGAATCCCTGCTTTCCTGTCTGGCAGAAGAGGCAGTTCATCTTGCATCCCACCTGCGACGAGACGCAGAGCGTGGCCCTGTCATGTTCCTCGGGAATGTACACGGTCTCAACAAAGCGGCCGCTCCGGGTGGGGAACAGATACTTGACTGTGCCGTCCTTGGAGTGCTGGGCGTCGATGGGAGCAGCGCAGCCCACGGTGTACGCCGCGCTCAGCCGGGCGCGGTTGTCTCTCGATACGTCGGTCATCTCGTCAATGCTCCGCACGTGCCGGCCGTAAATCCACTTGGCTATCTGCCCTCCGGTGAATGCAGGCATGCCCACACTCTTGGCCAGCGCCTTGAGTTCTTCTAAGGTCATGCCCAGCAGCGGCATCTTGTCAGCATCCATAATCTTTAGCTTCATCTTTAATTATGCAAAGTTAATGAATTTTTGAAGAAAAGGACTCTTTTTCACGCAATTTGTGTTATATTTGCAGCTAAATAGCCTGATTGCGGTCTGCTGGCAGGCAGCAGCACCTCTGCCGGGCTGTTGCGCCACGCCGGGCAGGCCGGAGCAGGCAGCTGTCGGGAAACTGGCAGGAGGCTTTCTGCAGACCACCGTGCAAGTGACTGTAAATGAGCAGCTTAGCCGGAGGTGCCGTTCAAGGCGCTTGAAGGATGTGTTCAAGACGCTTGAAGGTATCGTTCAGGCCCCTTGAAGCATAGCTCCGGGAAAACGCGCCGGCACGAGGGCGGTTGCCGGAGGGCGGAAACAGGCTCCAGGAAGGCCTAAATCGGCCGGCTTGCAGAGCCGCCCGCAAATACCAACATGAACGTATCAAAAACCAAATACGATGAATACTGACACGAAGAAAAACTCAATCCTTACGGCCGGAGACCTCCCGGCCGCCGCATCCTTACCAGCTACGGCCCTGTACGAGCATGAACCCACGGTAACGGTGGGCATCGTGAGCGGGGAGCAAATCAGCTTCGTGCTGAACCAGCCTTACCGGGTGGGGGAGCAAGAGGCTGCGGGGCAGCACACCGTGCAACTCTCTGCAGGCAGCATACTGTGGCAGGGCAGGCGCTACGATGAGCTCGTCTTCCGGCCGAAAGCGGCCGGAGCATCGTTCTCGCTCCAGGATGTCACGATAGGCGTAAACTTCCACTGGGAGCGCCGCGAGACGCAGACGTTTCTCGGAACGCTGCATCTCATCGTGCTGCAGGGCCGCATCTGCGCCGTAAACGAGCTGCCCGTGGAGAGTTACCTGGCAAGTGTAATCTCCAGCGAGATGAGTGCAACCTCGTCGGTGGAGCTGCTCAAGGCGCATGCCGTTATCTCGCGCAGCTGGCTGCTGGCGCAGATGAAGAGGCGGCACGACCCCGCAGGGGCGCCGGCAGTGGCCTCCGCCATGACCGAAAACGAGGAGCAGCGCATCCGCTGGTACGACCGCGAGGACCATACGGCCTTCGACGTGTGTGCTGACGACCACTGCCAGCGCTATCAGGGCATTACGAAAGAAACCAGCCGGCACGTTTCCGAGGCCGTGGAAGCTACGCGCGGACAAATCCTGATGGCCTGCGGCGACATCTGCGATGCCCGCTTCAGCAAGTGCTGTGGCGGCGTTTCGGAAGAGTTCCAGTACTGTTGGGAGGACGAACCCAAGAGCTATCTGCAGGCCGTGCGCGATGATGCAACGCCCGGAATGCCCGACCTCACCGTCGAAGAAAACGCCGACCGGTGGATCAGGAGCAATGCTCCCGCCTTCTGCAACACCACCGACAGGCACGTGCTGGAGCAGGTGCTGAACGACTACGACCAAGAAACGGCCGACTTCTACCGCTGGCGCGTAAGCTACACCCAGCAGCAGCTGGCCGGCCTCATCAGGCGTAAACTGGGGCTGGACTTCGGCAGCATCGTCGACCTTGTGCCCCTGGAGCGCGGCAGGAGCGGCCGCCTCTCGAAGCTCAAGATTGTGGGCACGGAGCGCTCTCTGGTCATCGGAAAGGAGCTGGAGATACGTCGGGCCCTGAGCGAGAGCCACCTTTACAGCAGTGCTTTCGTGGTTGATACGGCCGACTTCATACGTGGCATTCCGCAGAAGTTCGACATCATCGGTGCCGGATGGGGTCACGGAGTGGGTCTCTGCCAGATAGGAGCGGCCGTGATGGGCGCGAAAGGCTACCGCTACGACGAGATACTGCTGCATTACTACAAAGGTGCCGGAATCCGGAAGATATACGGATAGGCTGTAACCGTTATTCTCTGAAAGGTGAATAAGATGAACAACAGAATGCCGAAAACTCCCTGGGCGTGGGTGCCCTCTCTCTATTTTGCCGAAGGCTTGCCGTATGTGGCGGTGATGACGATAACCATCATCCTGTACAAACAGCTGGGCCTGAGCAACGGAGAGATAACTTTTTATACCTCGTGGCTGTACTTGCCGTGGGTTATCAAGCCGCTGTGGAGCCCTTTCATCGGGCTTTTCAGGACCCGGCGGTGGTGGATAGCGGCCATGGAGCTGCTCATCGGGGCCGCTTTCGGCGGCGTGGCGTTCACCATTCCCACTGCTTTCTGGCTGCAGGGTTCGCTGTTCTTCTTCTGGGTTATGGCCTTCTCGTGCGCTACACACGATGTTGCGGCCGACCAGTTCTACCTCCTCGAGTCGAACCAACACCACACCCGGCTCTTCGGCATACGCACGGCATTCTACCGGCTGGCCACCATCTTCGGGCAGGGATTGCTGGTGATGATAGCCGGAAACCTGCAGGTTATCTACCGTAACAGCATCAGTTTCTCGTGGAGTCTGCTCTTTTACGGCGTTACGGGGCTGTTTATTGTCCTGTGGCTGTGGCACAGCTACGTGCTTCCCCGGCCCGAGCAAGACGTGCCGCGCACCGGAGTGGGCGTGCGGACGCTGTGGGGTGAACTCACGGAAAACATCACCTCCTTCTTCCGCCAGCCGCAGGCAGCATCGGGACTCATGTTCATGCTGCTCTTCTGTGTGCCCTTGGCGCTGCTCTCAAAGGTAGCTCCGCTCTTCCTGATAGATGCCGCCCATGCCGGTGGTCTCGGCCTTTCGCCGCAGGAATTCGGCCTGGTGCAGGGCACGGTGGGCGTAGTCGGACTGTCAGTAGGCAGCATTGTAGGCAGCGTGAGCGTTGGGCGCGACGGGCTGAAACGGTGGCTCTGGCCTATGGTTGGCGCCGTCTGCCTGTCTGCTTTGGTGTACGTGGCGCTTAGCTATGCACTGCCGGGCAGCTTTCTGCTTATCAACCTGTGCGTTTTCTGCGAGCAGTTCGGCTGCGGGTTCGGGCTTACGGCCTATATGCTCTACCTTATTTATTACAGCAGGGGCAACTTCCGGCAGGGCCATTACGGGCTCTGCACGGCCTTCATGTCGCTCTCCATGATGCTTCCCGGCCTGATGGCAGGCTGGCTGCAGGAAGCTGTGGGCTACCGGATGTTCTTCATCATCGCGGCTGTTTGCTGCATCTTCACTTTCGGCGTGGCTGCTCTGGTGCGCGTGGATGCCGACTTCGGCGTGAAAACTGATGACGAGGAAACGGAGGAGGAAGGCCTATGAAGATGTATGCTATCTGCGATTGCGACAACTGCTATTGCAGTTGCGAGCGCGTGTTCCGCCCCGACTTGGCCGGTAAACCTGTCGTTGTGCTGAGCAATAACGATGGTTGCGTGATTGCGAGGTCGCGTGAGGCCAAGGCTGCCGGCATCCCCATGGGGCTTCCCTACTATCAGTTGGCAGAGCGGTTCCCAAGCCTCGACGTGGCTGTATTTTCCAGTAATTACGAGCTCTACGGTGATATAACGCGGCGGGTGATGAGCATCATCCGCAGCGAGTGTACCGAATTTTACCGTTACTCCATTGATGAGGCTTTCTGCGTGTTGGAGGATATGGACGGCGAAGCCCTGAAGGCATGGGGCGAAAGACTGTCGAGAAAGATACTGAAGTGGGTGGGCATGCCCGTCAGTATCGGCATCGCAAGTACCAAGACGCTTGCTAAATGCGCCGATTACTTTGCCAAATACTATCCCGGATACAATCACTGCTGCGTCATTGACACCGAAGCAAAGCGCGAAAAGGCCCTGAAGATGTTCCCTGTCAAGGAGGTGTGGGGCATTGGCCGCAGGATGCGGAGGCAGCTGGAGGATATGAATATCAGCACGGCATGGGACCTCCTGCAGAAGCCGCAGTTTGTAGTAAGAAGGCAATTCCACCTTCCCGGCGAGCGTACTTGGCTGGAGTTGAAAGGCGTTGACTGCGTTCCGCTGGACGAGATGCACGGAAAGAAGAGCATCTGTACCAGCAGGAGCTTTCCCGGAACGGTCAAGGACTTCGATACACTCAAAACTCACGTGGCCAACGATGCCGCCAAATGCTCCGAGAAGCTGCGGAAGCAAGGCAGCGTGTGCAACAATGTAATGGTGTTCATTGATACCAACCGCTTCAGAGACGACCTGCCCCAATATGCCAACAGCACCGACCTGACGCTGCTGACACCCGTCAACAGCACGCAGGAAGTGGTGGGGGCAGCGGTGCAATGTCTGCGCAGCATCTACCGCGAAGGCTACCAGTACAAGCGTGCCGGCGTGATAGTAACGGGCATACAGGATGCCTCCGCCATCCAGACCGACTTCATGGACTTCGACGCCCTGCGGCATGAGAAGATGCAGCAGATAACCACCGCGACCGACGGCATCAACCTTTCCAACGGCAGCGAGACCGTTTTCCTGGGCTGCCAGCAATACAGGCAGCGCGATGAGCGCGGCAAGAGCATCGGCTTCCGCGATGCCATCAAGCACCAGTTCCGCAGCAAGAGCTACTCGTTACGCCGCAAGGAGTTCCTTGAGGTGCGTTGAGCGGGGCGCCGAGGGCAGGCCGTCAGTCGTTGAAACGGTTCAGGATATCGCCGTACTTGTCTATCCTCCGGTCTCTGAGGAACGGCCACCAGCGGCGCACCTGCTCGCTGTGGTCGAGGTCGATGTTCACAATGGTGCTTTCTTCTTCATTGTCCGAAGCCCGGTAAAAGAGTTCTCCCTGCGGCCCGGCCACGAAACTGGAGCCCCAGAAATTGATGCCTTGGGTCTGTCCGGAGGGGTCGGTCTCAAGGCCAACCCTGTTTACTGTCACCACCGGCAGTCCGTTGGCAACGGCATGCCCACGCTGTACGGTGGTCCAGGCCTCACGTTGCCGCTGCTGTTCCTCGGGCGTATCAGAGCTCTCGTAGCCAATGGCAGTGGGGTAGATGAGCAGCTCGGCGCCCTGCAGGGCCATGAGTCGGGCGGCTTCGGGATACCACTGGTCCCAGCAAACGAGCACCCCCAGCCGGCCCACCGAGGTGTCGATGGGATGGAAACCCAGGTCGCCGGGCGTGAAGTAGAACTTCTCGTAGTAGGCCGGGTCATCGGGAATGTGCATCTTGCGGTACTTTCCGGCAATGCTGCCGTCGCGCTCCAGCACCACTGCCGTGTTGTGGTAAAGGCCCGGAGCGCGCTTCTCGAAGAGCGAGGTCACGATGACTACGCCCAGACTCTTGGCCAGCTGGCCGAAGAAACCTGTCGAGGGGCCGGGTATGGGCTCTGCAAGGTCGAAGTTGCCGACATCCTCCACCTGGCAGAAATACAGCGAGTTGTGCAGCTCCTGCAGCACGATGAGCTCGGCGCCGCGGCGCGCCAGGTCGGTGATACCTTCGGCCAGACGGCGCAAATTGTCTTCTGTTGATGCAACATTGTGCTGTTGCAGCATTCCTATCTTCAGTTCTTTCATCTTCTTGTCGTTGTCTTTATCTGATTACACCCTGCGGGTATTGCATCGTGATGCAGTGGATGGAGCCGTGCTGACGGATGATGGTGCGGGCATCTACGCCGTAGATTTCGTATCCGTCGAAGGCCTGCGCCACGCGCGAGAGCGCCAGCTCGTCGGTCTGCGGCTGGCCGTAGGTGGGCACGATGACGGCCCCGTTGATGACCAAAAAGTTGGCATAAGTGGCCGGCAGACGGTCTTCGCCGTTGTAGATAGGTGCCGGCATGGGCAGTTCCAGCAGCCTGTAGGGGCGCCCCTCCATTGTTCGCAGCCGCTGCACCTGCTCTTTCAGCAGCCCGAAGTCCTCATACTGCTCGTCGGCCGGGTCGTTGCAGGCCATATATAATAAGGTGTCGGCCGGCGCGGGGCGCACGATGGTGTCTATGTGGCCGTCGGTATCGTCGCCTGCAAGGTTGCCGTGGTCGAGCCACACCACGCGTTCGGCGCCCAGTTCGCTCTTGAGCCGCCGTTCAATCTCGTCCTTGCAGAGCGGCTGGTTGCGGTGGGGAGCCAGCAAGCACTGCGAGGTCGTGAAGATTGTTCCCTTGCCGTCGCTCTCGATGGAGCCGCCTTCGAGCACAAAGTCGCCCGCATCCTTCAGCCTTGCATCAAACACTCCCTGCCCGTAGAGGCAGGCAGTGATGGCGTTGTCGAGCCTGGAAGGGAACTTCTCTCCCCATCCGTTGAAGCGGAAGTCGAGCAGAACAGGCCCGTCGCCGCCCACGAGCGTGATGGCTGCATGGTCGCGCGCCCACGTGTCGTTGCTCCTGCATTGGCAAATGACGATGCGCTCCATTTGTGCCGCGTCGAGCCTTTCGCGCAGCAGGTTGTCCACAGCCTGCGGTTCGGGTGTGGCGATGAGCACCTTCTCATGGCGCGAGATGATGCCGGCCAGTTCAACATACGTGCGGGTGATGGCGTCCAGGCAGGGCGCCCAGTCGGTCTGTCGGTGGGGCCAGGTTAGCTGAACGCCGCTCTGCGGATACCACTCCGCCGGCATCATGGGCCTGTTGTTAGCTGAATGAGGGGTCATAGAAACGTTGTCAGACTGCAAAGATAGCGAATGTTTTTCATGCCGGCAAATGTTGGAAACACAAAAAACGACTGGTCCCGTGCAGCCCTGCGAGGCTGTGCCGCCCAAGGTGCCGGCCGGCGAAATGCACCACCCGCTGACTTTGGCGGAGGCAGGCGCGTAACTTGCTGTGTATCAGTGCGCTTGCTGAAGCTATCCTTCAAGCGCCTTGAAGGATAGCTTCAACGGCCTTGGATGTGTGCTTCAAGGGGCTTGAAGGATAGCTTCGGCAACGTGCTTTTGTAAAAGTGGCAAGTGCAGAGGTGGTTTGCGGCCGGAACCGGGCAGGCTGTTAGCCGCCGTACAGCTTACCCGCCACGGCGCCGGACGGGCGTTTAGCGCCGCGGGAAGGCAGCTCCGGGCGGGCAGGAGTTTAGTTGCCGGTCTTGGAGTAGTTCCAGCGCAGCTTCCCGTTCTTTACGTTCAGTATAAGTTTGGAGTCCGAACAGCCTACATAGGCGAATGACAATACATCGTCGCCCGCCACGAGGTGCAGGTTGTGATTGGTCGTTGAGAGCACGTCGCCGGCCGGGTAAGTGGCCGAAGGCAGCAGGTTGTACTTGCCCGTAGCTTCGTTGTAGGAACCCATGCGGTAGCCCTTGAAGGTGTTGTCGGTGCCGAATTGCAGTGCGAAAACGGCCTTGGCGTCAAGCTCCCTGGCATCCCTGATGTCCACTTTCTGCCCGTTCGGGTCGGTTCCCGTTATGCTGTCCAGCTGCCAGGTGCCTGCCAGGCCTTCGATGTCTTTCACTTCTTTGCACCTTACGAGCTGCCATGTAAGGGTTGTTCCGTTGTCTGTATGCGTACAGAGCATTGTTTCACGGCTTATGCTCTTGATGTGCAAGGGCAGCGTAAGCCCGTTGCCGATGACTTGCAGGCTGCTGTCGGCCAGGACGAAGTTCCCTTTTTTCAGCTTGTCTGCTCTCTGCAGCTGCGTTGCTTCCATCCGATAGCCTTTGAAAGTCATGTCGCCTTTGAACGTAAAGATGTGGGCATCCATGTCTTCAAAGTCTGTTATCGTAAACTGACTGTGGTTTTGGTCGTAGCCGATTTTGTTGGTCAGAAGCCATGTTCCTGCGAGGTTCTGCACGTTAACGGCCTGTCTGTCGCCGTCATTGTCCTCGTTTTCGCTGCTGCATGAGCCGAAGACGCAGGCCGAAAGCAATGCAGCGAGTAGGCATAAATACTTTTTCATTCCTTTTGTATGATTAGCGTTCAATTCTTGCTTTTAGGTTCCGGCCCCCCACTAAGAGGTGAGAGACCGCTTGCTTTGATGTGGGAAACTGCGGTACCGGCAGCATCTGTCGGCAAAGATATGGCTTATTCAGACATAAAGATAAGCCTTCTTCTTTTTTTATTGTTTGTTAACAAGCCCTGTGTAGCCGACCTTTTGGATGAGCGGAGGTATGGCCGGCAATTCCCGGACAGCAACGTTTATGTCACGTTTTCTTCCTTTTCTATGTAGTGGTCAGTAAGAAATGTCGCGTAAGCAGCTGCTTATTTTCCTGCTGTTTATCATCCCCTCCTCCGCCTCCCCTTTCCAAGGGGAGGATACCAGTTACCCTTTCCACTATTATTATTTATACAGTGAGCTGGCAACAAAGTGTAGGCGCCAGCGTATCCTCCCCTTAGAAAGGGGAGGTTAGGAGGGGATGATGAGTCCTGCTTCTTTGCTCATAGCTGCCAACAGGTCATCTTCTCCTCCGCCTCCCCTTAAAAAGAAGATGGTACCGGATGGTCTTGTAATTTGCTGCTTGCTGCGAACCGCCGCCATGAGCCATTGAAGGCAGGCGACAGCTTGTGCCTTATCACGGTCAATAAACCTTATATTTGAGCAGAAACTCCATTATTCTTTCTTTTTATTTTGTATTCCGCACAAGTTCCATTATCTTTGCTGAAAAGAATGACTTATGCTTGAATTGAAGGATGTTTGCCTCAATCTCGGAGGGCGGAAGCTCGCAGACAAACTCTCGACAGGTGTGAACGCCGGCGAAACTCTTGGCATTATAGGCCCTGCGGGCAGCGGCAAGACGGCCCTGCTGCGTGCCATCATGGGGCTGCAACCCGTGGAGAGCGGCTATATATCGGTTGATGGAGAGCTCGTTACGGCAGGCTCTGCGGGCTACTTCAGGCAGATGATGGCCTACGTTCCGCAAAATCTGGTGCTGCCATACGACAAGGTGGCAGAGATGGTGAACGACCTGATAGGCCTGAAAACCAACCGTACATCGGGCTACACGCAGGCCCTGCTGCTCCGTGAGTGGGAGCACCTGGGCATAGACAAGGCCGTGCTGGAGGACTCCTTTACCGAGGTGGGCGAGGCGCAGCTGCGACTCATCCTGCTCACCGTGCTGCAGCTGCTGGGCAAGCAGATATTCCTCGTAGACACGCCCGCGGCCGGCTACGACCTGGAAATAACCCTCGACTACCTGCGCGGGATAGCCCGCAGGGGCTGCGCCGTGGTCATCATGGCCCGCTACGACCGCTACGCAGAGTTCTTTGACAATCGTATAAACTTATCAACTGAAGAATAATGGAAATCTCGATAGTAGGTATCGTGCTGGGATTGCTGCTGCTGGTGGTGCCCGTTTACCTGGTTTACAAGTTCCGCCTCGGCCTTTTGGACCAGACGCTGGTAGCCGTTGTCAAGCAGATAGCGTTTCTCAGCGTGCTTGGTGTGTGCCTTTATTATGTTTACAAGTTTGACAGCGTGCTGCTCAACATCGCCTTCGTAATCCTGATGGCAGTGGGCAGCGGCGTGCTCACGGCCCGCAGAGGGCGCATCAGGCAGGCCCGCTTCGTGGTTCCCGTAGTGGTGGGAGTGCTGCTCTCGGCACTGGTGGTGGGGCTGTACTTCCTGTTCTTCGTCATGGGAGCAAAGAATCCGTTCAGCGCGAGGTTTCTTATCCCGGTGCTGGGACTGCTCATGGGCTGCATGATAGAGGTGAACGCAAAGGCGCTGAGCACGTACTACATGGGCCTGGCCTACCACCACCAGCTCTACGATTACCTCACCGGCAACGGTGCGAGCCATGAAGAAGCGGTGCGGTACTTTGTCCGCAAGGCGCTCGGCAGGTCGTTTACGCCGTCGCTCTCACGTATGGCATACGTCCTGGTAGGCACCACCCCCGTTATGCTTTGGGCCCTGCTGCTGGCCGGAGTGGGCGTGGTGACGGCCGTGGAGCTGCAGATAATGGTCACGATAGCCTGCTTCAGTGCCAGCGTGTTGTCGCTGGCGGTGACGCTGCTCGTAGCCCGTCGCTATTCGTTCGATGAGTACAGCCGGCTGACAAGCCCCAAGCCGATAGGTTGATATAAGTCAACCCCGTTGACGTAGGTCAAAAAATGCGCCGTTTTGAGCATTTTTTAGCCTCTCGATGCCCGCCTTTTGACCGGCGGGCATTAATTTTGCAGTGTCTTCAATAAAATCGCTTCAAATCGAAACACAGGTAAAAAGATTGCAAGGAAGGGTGTGAAGAGGCACCCCGCTAAGTGTAAACACCAAACAAAAAGGAAAGGAAAAAAGATGTTACGGACTATGGTAAGAAAGATTGTGGATAACAAGAAGATACGACACTATCTGATTGACGCTATGCAAATGTACAACTTCGGGCGGGTTTCACTGCCCATGTAAAGTAGGTAAATATAAGGAAGCCGGACTAAATTCATCATGAATTTGGCCCGGCTTTTTCGTGTTCACGCTTTTTTGTGTATCTTTGCGGGCGTATAGCCGAACTCAAGCGGCACGGCCAGACAACAAAGCGTAAAACTTAAACAGCAGTATATGAAGAAATTATTTTTAGGCGTCTGCGCAGCCGTATGGATGCTCACGGCCTGCAGCGGCAGCACGCTGAAGGGCAACAATGCCGACAGCACGATTGTGGCATCGGGCCTGATGGCCACCGAACCGGCCCTGCCCGCCGGCCATACCAGCAGCCAGAGCGTTGCGGAGTATGAGATTCCGGCCCGGCTCAAGGACCGCCCCGAGCAGATACTCAGGCGCAGGGGCTACACCGTATCGTACAACAAAGATACCCGGACACCCAACTGGGTGGCCTGGCACCTTACCAAAAGCCACACCTACGGCAACCATCAGCGCAACCGCGACATGTTTAACGAAGACGAGACCGTAGCCCGGCCGCGCGCAACTGACGACGATTACTACAACTCACGCTACGACCGGGGCCACATGTGCCCAGCAGGAGACAACAAATGGGACGCCCAGGCCATGCGCGAAACGTTTCTGCTGACCAACATCTGCCCGCAAAACCACAACCTGAACAAGTACGAGTGGAACGACATTGAGATACTCTGCCGGTCGTGGGCACGGCAGTACGGAGCGGTCGACGTGGTTTGCGGCCCCGTGTACTACCGCGGCGAGGCCCCGCGTACCATAGGCCGTAACAAGGTGCGCGTGCCCGATGCCTTCTTCAAGGTGGTGCTCTGCCGCAACAGCGGCGCCAAGGCCATGGGCTTCGTGTACAAGAACACGGGCAAGAAACAGAACGTGTACGACTGTGTGCGCAGCGTAGACGAGATAGAAAAGCTAACGGGCATAGACTTCTTCCCGGTGCTGCAGGACGACGTGGAGGCAGAGGTGGAGGGCCAGTCGGAGCTCAAGGAGTGGAACCCCTCATATCCCACGCGGTACAAATAACGGCCCTCGGGCTGGCGGTGGCGATGCTCCCCGAGTGCCGCCATCGTCACCCGGAGCGCCGCCTGCATACCCCTCTGGGAACCGCCTCTTAGAGGGGCCCGGCCCGGAGCTGTCCTTCAAGGCGCCTGAAGGTATCGTTCAAGCCCCTTGAAGGTGCCCTTCAGGCGCCTTGAAGCATAGCTTCAGCTAACCCGCTGCTGCCGAGGGGCTTGGCTGCAGCCGTCAGGCGTTGCCGCAGAGGCACCCCGAAGGCTGTGCCGGCAGCAGCGCCTCCGTGCGTTCCGGAACCCGGACCGACATAGCGGAGGCCATCGGCCGGCCGGTTGCCGATTTGATTTCCCCGCGCCGGAGAATTGCTAAAATTAGTAAAAACAATAGGGGAGAGTGAACATATATCCCGTATATTTACTATCTTTGCATCCTAAACGTAATTTTGAGCGTGAAAATAAAGGATGTAGTCAGTGCCCTTGAACGATTCGCGCCTCTGCCTTTGCAGGAAGACTATGACAACGCCGGCCTGCAAATAGGATTGACAGAAGCGGAAATTTCAGGGGCTTTATTGTGTCTTGACGTAACCGAGCAGATAGTTGACGAGGCCCTGAGCCGAGGGTGCAACCTGATAGTTTCGCACCATCCGCTCATCTTCCGCAAGCTCAGTCGCGTAACGGGCGAGGACTACGTGCAGCGAACCGTAATGAAGGCCATCAGGAGCAACGTGGCCATCGTATCCATGCACACCAACATGGACAGTGCGCGAGGCGGCGTGAACTACAAGATAGCCGAGAAAATGGGGCTCTCCGGCCTGCGCTTCTTTGGCGAGACGCAGCTCGTGAACAACGGAGAGACCGACGCCGAGGGCAACCCTGTTGGTGTAGAAGGCGGCCAGGGCGTAACGGGAGAGCTGCAACAAGCCATGGCGGCCGACGACTTTGTGCGCATGCTCAAGCACACCTTCGGCCTTGAGTGCGTGATGTGCAACCAGCTGCTGCGCCGCCCCATCAGGCGCGTGGCCGTTTGCGGCGGTGCCGGGGCGTTCCTGCTGGGCGATGCCATCAGCGCCGGAGCCGACGCCTTCGTTACGGGCGAGATGCACTACCACGACTACTTCGGCCACGAACAGCAGATTCAGATTGCCGTTATCGGGCATTACGAGAGCGAACAATTTACGAACGAAATATTTAAATCAATCATCGAGGAACGGTGTCCCGGCGTGGCGTGTCATCTCGCCCAGACCAACACCAATCCCATCATTTACTTATAGATTATGGCAAAGAAAGACCCAACAGATTTGTCGGTAGAAGAGAAGCTGAAAACTCTTTATCAGCTACAGACTACCTTGTCGGCTATTGACGAGAAGCGTGCCCTGCGCGGCGAGCTTCCGCTTGAGGTTCAGGACCTGGAAGACGAAATTCAGGGACTCACGACGCGTGCGGAGAAGATAGCAAGCGAGATTAAGGAGTTCCAGAGTGCGATAGACCAGAAGAAGGGCGAAATAACCACCGCAGAGGCCAGTGTGGCCAAGTACAAGTCGCAGTTGGACGATGTGAAGAACAACCGCGAGTACGACACGCTGAGCAAAGAGATAGAGTTCCAGACGCTGGAGATAGAACTCTGCAACAAGAAAATAAAGGAGGCAACCGTCCAAGTGGCCGAGAAACAGCAGGAACTGGACGAAACGCAGGCGCAAATTGAGGACCGCCGGAGCGACCTGGAGCAGAAACGCAGCGAGCTGGATGCCATCATGCAGGAGACGCGTGAGGAGGAGGACAAGCTGAAAGAGAAGGCTAAAGACCTGGAAACGAAGATAGAACCCCGGCTCCTGGGCAGCTTCAAACGCATACGCAAGAGCGCCCGCAACGGACTGGGCATAGTGACCGTGCAGCGTGACGCCTGCGGCGGCTGCTTCAACAAGATACCGCCGCAGCGCCAGCTCGACATAAAGATGCACAAGAAGATTGTGGTTTGCGAGTATTGCGGGCGCATCATGATAGACCCGGAACTGGCCGGCATCAAGACCGAGACGGCTGCCGAAGAGAAGCCGAAACGCAAGCGCGCCATCCGTAAGACGGCAAAGAAAGCTGAGGAAGAATAACCTCACCTTTATATATACTGTAAGAGGGCAGGCCCAAGTCGCGTTACTTGGGCCTGCCCTCTTTGGTTTCAGGCGGCGGGGTTACAGTCCCCGGGCCTTGTAGATGCGCTCTTTGGCATCGTTGATTTCCTGGAATTTCTTCTCTGCTGCCTTTTTTACGTCGTCGCCGAGCGTGGCTACGCGGTCGGGATGGTGCTTGAGCGCCATCCTGCGGTAGGCCGTCTTGACCTCGTCGTTGGTGGCATCGGGCGAGATGCCCAGCACCTTGTAGGCCGAGTCCAGATCGTTCTCCTTGAGGTGGAGCATGGAGTCGAGCTCGCCGGCCGAAAGTCCCAGGTAGGCACAAACCTCGCGCAGGGCGCTGATTTCGGCTTGAGCTACGCTGCCGTCGGCCTGCGCAATCATGACAAGAAAGTTGAGCAGCTGCAGCCGCTGGTAGTAGTCCATGTGCTGCGCTATCTGCTCGCAGGCGCTGCGGATAACGCTCTGGTACTGCCGGGCGCCTATCTTCTTCTGCTGTTCGAAGAGCTTCAGCATGATTTCCTCGCCCTGTCGGACGGCTATCTCGCCGAAGTTCTGGCGCAGAAAACGCCTCACCGTCTCCATCTCGGAGTGCATGACGCGGCCGTCGGCCTTGATGATGTAAGTGGCCAGAACGAGCAGCGAGAAGCGGAAGGAGTTGCGCTGGCCTTCGTATTCGCGCTGCCGGTTGTACTGGTATTGCCGTTGACTGTGCTGAAACTGCTGCTGTTGGGAGCTGCCTGGGCCGAAGGCGTCTTCACGATTGAATGTTCCGCTGTTGTCGGGGGTGTTGACGGCGTCGAGTCCGGAGTCGAAGAGAGAGCCGAGAGCGAAGCCTGCCAGGGCGCCGAGGATGCTCCCGGTGCCGATGAAACCGAGAAATCCGCCTATCCATTTGCCTATTGCCATGTGTCTGTTTTGTTGTTAAGTTGTCTTGATGTGGCCTGCCGGCAGCTGTGCTCCGTCGTTTTGCGGCGGCTGCGGGCCGTGGGCAGGTTGGTTGTTGACTTGCAATTACCGTGCCAGAAAGCTGCCAGGTTACCGCTCGTCGCCGCTTCCGTGAATGCGTCCGCGCTCCTTACGGGAGGCTATCTTGTCCAGATTCAGGCGCGCAATGTCGTCAAGCGCGAAGCCCAAGTCGCCCGCGATGGCCGCGAGGTACCACAACACGTCGCCTAATTCCTTGGCTATCGCTTCCTTGCTTTCGGGCGTAAAGACGCCGTGATGGTCGCGTAGCACTTTCTTTATTTTCTCTGCAACCTCGCCGGTCTCGCCGGCCAGTCCGATAAGCGGATAAACCGTCTTCATGTTTTCGGGGTAAACGGCAGTTTTGGCGGCCGCTGCCTGGTATTCGTTCAGTGTCATAACGGAGGGTTTTTCGTCAAATATTGTTGTAATCGGGAATATCTTCAAGGAATAAATATTTTTGGTTCTCATAGTCCATCTTGCAGCAGTAGTGTTCAAGCCCGTTGCTGATGACGAGGTAATCTACATGCAGCAACAGGTTGTAGACGGTAATCTGGTCGAATACTTTCTGTGTGATGGGAATGTGGGGAGCCTTGTATTCAACTATCATCCGGGGCTTCAGCTGGCTGCTGTACAGCACGCTGTCGGCCCGTAAATCCTTGTCACCCACCTTGAGTTTCACCTCGTTGGCCAGCAGTGATGCGGGATAGCCCTTGTGCTCGACCAGAAAATGGACGAAATGCTGGCGCACCCATTCCTCTGGTGTTAGCGCAACGTACTTGCGGCGCAAGATATCAAAAATGGTGGGGCGCTCCTTCGTGCCCGACAATTTTATCTGGTAACTTGGTAGGTTTAATCGAATCATTTTGCTAACTTTGCATTCAACCGCAAAGATAATAAAAAAATGGCAGACAAGAAAGCAGGTCCGACCTTTGAAAGTATCATGCGCGACCTGAAGGCACGCAACTTTTCACCTATTTATATATTAATGGGCGAGGAGTCGTATTATATCGACAAGATTTCAGACTATATCCAGGAACATGTCCTGGAGCCCGAAGAGCGCGATTTCAATCAGTCGGTTGTCTTTGGTGCTGACGTGAGTTCGGCGCAGATAACCGACATGGCAAAGGGCTATCCCATGATGGCAGACCATCGGGTGGTGATTGTCAAGGAGGCGCAGGCATTGAGGAACCTCGATGCTTTGGAGCAATATGCAGAGAAACCGCTCACGTCCACCATTCTTGTAATTTGTCATAAGAACGGTTCCATTGACCGAAGAAAGAAGCTGGTAGCCAAGGCCGCCGCTACGGGAGTGGTGTTTGAAAGCAAGAAAAAGCGCGATTATGAGCTGCCGGCGTTCATCGAAAGCTATCTAAAAGCTAAAAACGCAACGATAGAAAACAAGGCTGCACAGATGATAGCCGACCATATCGGGGCGGATTTGAACCGCTTGACATCGGAACTCGACAAAGTTCTCATCTCGTTGCCCGAAACGGATAGGAGAGTGACTCCTGAAATTGTAGAGGTTCAGATTGGTGTAAGTAAGGACTTCAATGCCTTTGAATTGAGAAGCGCCATTATCCATCGGGAAGTTTACAAGGCCAATCAGATTATCAAATACTTTGACAGTAACCCGAAGGCAGGTTCCATCTACGGCTTCCTTCCAATGCTCTTTAATTACTTCCAGAACCTAATGGTTTCTTATTATGCACCCAACAGGAATAACGAAAACGCCCTCGCGCAATATCTGGAACTGAAGTCAGGCTGGGCGGCACGTGATTACGTGACGGGAATGAGAAACTACACCGGCGTGAAAACTATGCAGATAATTTCTAAAATCAGAGAAATAGATGCCAAAAGTAAAGGGTTAGACAACCCAAATACACCTCCCGGCGACCTCATGAAAGAGCTTCTGTTCTTCATTTTGCACTAAAAAAGCCCTCTTTTTGGCTCGTTTTTGACTTAGATTGCAAGTCAAGACGAGCCTAAATTTTAACCTTAATTGGCTGAAAGTAGGAGAGTTAACCTCCTTTTTACCCCCTCTATTTTCGCGTATTTTCAACCAGCTAAAGCCCTGCTCCTGTAAACGCGCTGTTTTTGAAATCACATCCAGTTTTGCTGTTCATAATTTATCTTTCACTTTTATTATGATTTCAAACTCTTAATTTTTAATATTCAAATATTTAAATCGCTAAATACAAGGCGCTTTGTTTTATGTTTGAATATTAAAACTTGTAGCAATTCATAATGTTGTGTGAATGGGTTTTCAAATTAAAATATCCGTTTTAAAGTTCTATATTCAATATTTATACACCGCTGTAAAGTTCATTTAAGGAGCTTGTTATCAGCTGTTTAATTCATATTATGCCATTTATACGATAGTATAAGACGGTTTTATGCCCTGCTGGATATGTATATTCAGGCGTTTAGAGTATCAAACCATGTAATTAACCTGATAGAAGCCAAATTATTATCTCAAAGGCCTTTATTATTTGATAATGGCCTTTTGACGGCTTGGAATTTAAGTTTGCGTTTCTGAACCGCATTATGCAGCCGGTTGTCTTTAATGTTTTAGAATTCAACTTTGATAATTCAATACTTTAAAGGGATATATTTCTCTTTGAAAAGTTGCGCCAATCATTTTTTTGCTTTATCTTTGTAAATTGATTGAAAAATGGAATTTTCACCCCATTTTGTAACGAATGACAGAAATGAAGGACAGAATTAAGATGATAATGGACAGCCAGCACATGACCCAAAAAGTGTTTGCACAGTTCACGGGAATATCAGAAGGAACGCTGAGTGGAATTTTCAACGGCCGCACTCAACCAACTCTGAAAGTGATAGATTCCATCAAATCCAAAATTCCGAGCGTCTCTACCGACTGGCTCCTTTTTGGTTTGGGAAGCATGTACACCGACAACAAGGAAACCGATACAGTCACCGACCCCAATCAAGTGGCTCCAGGAGAAGAAGGATTCCTTGATTTCGGCGATGACACTGCTACCCCATCCCAGGGCTCTACAGGACAAGGAGGGTATGCGGGAGTGTCTGCCAAGGTTGCTAAATCTGTTATCAAATATGTTGACAAACCCCAACGGAGGATTGAACACATAACAGTATATTACGACGACAAGACCTGGGAGACCTTCGTTCCGCAGAAGTAAGGTCTCCCTTGGATTGTTTCCTGTTAGCCGGCAATCTTTCTCACCGCCGAAAGACGTAAGAACGGCAATTTCTTGAGGTGGCAAGCACGAAATCAGGAAAATTTTGTGTAAGTTTGCATTATCAATCATGTAACAGCCAAAATGAATAAGTCGTGTTTAGACCTGACGGTAAGTTCGGCCGAGCGCATCCATGAGCGGTATGTCCTTTTGCGGCTCACAGACGACCGACCGTTACCCGAGATGCTCCCCGGACAATTCGCTGAAGTGCGCATTGACGATTCGCCAACCACTTTCCTGCGCCGTCCTATTTCCATTAACTTTGTAGACCGGGCAGCCAACGAGCTGTGGTTGCTCGTGGCAACCGTGGGCGACGGCACCCGCCGTTTGGCCCGCCTGCGCCCCGGCGGCAAGCTGAACTGCCTGCTGCCGCTGGGCAACAGCTTCACCATGCCAGCCAGCCCGGCCGACAAACTGCTGCTTGTGGGCGGCGGCGTTGGCGTGGCCCCGCTCCTTTTTTTCGGTCAGAAAATCAGCGAAATGGGTGCCGAGCCCACCTTCCTGTTAGGTGCACGCTCCGCGAAAGACCTGCTCCAGCTCGATGAATTCAGCCGTTACGGCCGCGTGCTCGTTACTACCGAAGACGGCTCCAAGGGCCAGAAAGGGTTCGTGACCAATCACTCCGTGCTCGGCACAGAGCACTTCAGCCGCATTTCCATGTGCGGACCAAAGCCCATGATGATGGCCGTAGCGCGTTACGCCAAGCGTGCAGGCATAGACTGCGAGGCCTCGTTGGAGAACATGATGGCCTGCGGACTGGGTGCCTGCCTGTGCTGTGTAGAGAAGACCACCGCAGGCAACATCTGCGTTTGTAAGGAAGGACCGGTGTTAAATATTAATCAACTCACATGGCAACTTTAAATGTAAAGATAAATAATCTGCAGCTCCAGAACCCCGTGATGACGGCTTCGGGCACGTTCGGTTACGGTTTGGAGTTTGCCGATTTGGTGCCACTCGACAGGCTGGGTGCCATCATCGTGAAAGGTACAACGCTCGAACCGCGCGAGGGCAACGACTATCCGCGGATGGCCGAGACGGCCTCGGGCATGCTCAACTGCGTGGGACTGCAGAACAAGGGAGTAGATTACTTCTGCCGGAACATCTATCCCCAGCTGCGCGACATAGGCACCCACATGATAGTAAACGTAAGTGGATCGTCGCCGGAGACTTATGCCGAGTGCGCCGCCCGCATTGATGAGCTGGACCGCATACCGGCCATTGAGCTCAACATCTCGTGCCCCAACGTCAGGCAGGGTGGCATGGCGTTCGGCGTAACCTGCGAGGGAGCCGCCAGCGTGGTGCGTGCCGTGCGCGCCCGCTACCACAAGACGCTTATCGTGAAACTGTCGCCAAACGTGACCAACGTGGCCGACATTGCCCGCGCCTGCGAGGCCGAAGGAGCCGACAGCGTGTCGCTGATAAACACGCTCATGGGCATGGCCATCGACATTGAGCACCGCCGGCCCAAGCTGAGCATTGGAACGGGCGGACTGAGCGGCCCTGCCGTCAAGCCCGTAGCCCTGCGCATGGTGTGGCAGGTGGCCCGGGCAGTCAAGATACCCGTGGTGGGCCTGGGCGGCATCATGACGGCCCAGGACGCCGTGGAGTTCCTGATGGCCGGCGCAACGGCTATAGAAATAGGTACGGCCAACTTCATTGACCCCACCGTTACGATAAAAGTAATCGACGGACTCAACGCATGGCTCGACGCTCATGGTTGCCGGTCGGTGAGCGAAATCATCGGAGCACTGGAAGATTAGGCGTGCAGCACCACCTTGCCGGGTCGTTCCGCGCACCGGTACCGTCCGTCTTCCGGCGGCCAAAAGATGAGAGCGGGCACTGTTTCCTCAACGCACGAATGCGCCGGAAGCAGTGCCCGCTCCTTTTTGTTTGTCAAGAAAACATGCCGGAAAACAGTGCAGCGATTTCATGCGAAACAGCGAGTGGGGAGGCTGAAAACATGCTTTCCGGCGCTCGTAAACATGCACCGGCAGCGCCGGAGCTTTGCCTTTAAATTCTTGAAGGATAGCTTCAGCAGGCTTGAAGGATAGCTTCAGCAGGCTTGAAGGGCAGCTTCAGCAGGCTTGAAGGATAGCTTCAGCAGGCTTGAAGGATAGCTTCGTCAGGCTTGAAGGATAGCTTCGGCAGGCTCGAAGGATAGCTTCGTCAGGCTCGAAAGATAGTTTCGTCAGGCTTGAAGGATGGCTTCGTCAGGCTTGAAGGATAGCTTCGTCAGGCTTGAAGGATAGCTTCAGCAGGCTTGAAGGGCAGCTTCAGCAGGCTTGAAGGATAGCTTCAGCAGGCTTGAAGGATAGCTTCGTCAGGCTTGATGGATAGCTTCGTCAGGCTCGAAGGATAGCTTCTGCAGGCTTGATAGATAGCTTCGTCAGACTTGAAGGATAGCTTCGGCCATCTTGAACGATAGCTCCGAGCCTGCAGAAGCATGCCTCCGCAGGTTCCAAAAGCATGCTTTTTGGCCCTTGCAGGCATCTTTCAAGAAGCTTGTTTTTGTCCATGAAAACATAAAATGTTGATTATCAGCGGTTTAATAAACAGCCCTGGTTTTGCGTATTTGCGGCCGAGAACAAGGTTGGTTGCAAATAGCGCAAGCACGCGAGGGTATTTGTCGGGATATTTCAGCTTACTGGCAGGGTGCCTGGCCGGGAGTGTCAGGGGATGAGACTGGTGCGCAGAAACTCGTTGAACACGTCCTGGTAGCCGTTAAATACGTTGATGTCCACCTCTCCGTGTATGCCCCGCACGCGGCCGTCGGGGCTCAACTGCCAGTAGCTCAGCTTGATGTCGGGTTTGTACTCGCCGTAACGCGCAATCCATACGTGGTAGTTCTGCTTGATGTCGGGTGCCAGGGGCAGGTATTTGTTGACAAAAATCTGGCTGATGTAGAGTATCGGACGTACGCCTGTACGCCGCTCCACGATGTTCAGCCAGGTGCGTACGCGCGTCCACATGGCCTCCGGTCCGCCCATCTTGGCTATCTGGCTGGGGTATGGTTCCAGGTCGAGCACGGGCGGAAGGTCGCCCTTCGAGAAGAGCGAATGCTTGATGAAGTGGGCTGCCTGCACGTTGGCCGGCGTGGTGGTGGAGAAGAAGTGGTAGGTGCCCACGTGCAACCCGTACTTGCGGGCGGCGCGGTAATCGGCCTGGTAGTATTTGTTCAGCACCGTTGTGCCTTCGGTCGACTTGATGTAAAGGAAGCTCACGGGGTAGTCAACCCGGCCGCTGATGGTCTTCTTGCTCAGTGTTCCGAGGTGCGTGATGCGCAGGTTGGCCCAGTCGATGGCGTATTTCTTCTTGCCGATTTCGTGCTGGTACTTCGATATGTCGATGCCGTAGATGCGCTCGGAGGTGTAGACGAGGCGCTCTCCGCGGTAGATGTCGTTGCGCCATTCGCCCGCTTGCAGGTACTTGTGGGGGGCGAGGGCGAAGCCGAATCCCGTGCGCCGGTCGTTCAGCCACTTGCCTTCGTAGAATTGGCCGGCCGCTGTCAGCTGCGTGCCGTGGCCTTGGGCAACGCCGTGCCGGTCCATGTGGCCGTTGTAAATGCCGCTTGTATCGCGGCGGATGCCGGTGTATAGCGTGTCGGCAGCCCATCGGCCGTCAATGGTTCGCCCCTGGTTGTCGATGGTTTGGCCACTTCCTTTGCGCTTGCCTGCCTCCCACTGGCCTGCGTACAGCAGCCGGCCGCCCTCCGAGAGCACGCCGTAGCCCTGCCGCAGGCCGTTTTTCAGCCCGCCGGCGTAGCGTTTCTGTCCGTCGGTCTGTACGCCCATGCCCAGCTTCTCCTTGGCTTCGGCGGGTGTGCTTACGCCGAAGCTCGCAGCTATCTGCGGGTTGCGGATGGCCTGGCGGCCTATGTTGCCGTAGGCGGTGGTGAAGATGTAATCGGGAATGTGCGTCACCCAGGGCAGCAGACTCACGGGGATGACGCCCAGCGGGGTGTGCCTTGAGCGCAGTTGCAGGAGCTTGTAGCCGTTGGGCTGGGTTCTGTAGAGGTTGCAGTCGGCGGTTTTCTGTTTGCCGTGCAGGCCACGGTAGATGGCGCGGTAGCTGTTGGTGCGGGTAATGGTTACGGCAGCGGGAGAGGCGCTGCGCAGCGTTTTCAGCGTCCGGCTGAGCGAGTCGGCTTCGCGGCGGATGTGCTGCGCGTAGCGTGCCAGCATGTCGTAGCCCTCATCTTTCACGTTGTGGCGCCGCAGATAGTAGGTAAGTTCGGCCTTCTGGGCATTGAGTCCGCGCAGGATGGAGTCGTCTTTCGCAATCTCGGTCTTGAGCATGTGGGCTGCTTTGGCTCCCGTTATGCGGGCTTCGGTGCCGTCGGCGTGGGTGGCCAACCTGCCGTGGCACGAGGGCAGCAGCCACCACTTGTTGATAAAACAGGCTGCGGTATAGGTGCTGTCCTGCCTGAGCGTGAGCAGCGTATGGCCGTTTGACTGCAGCTGCCAGCAGCTTCTGGTCTCCACTACGGCGGCACTCTGCATGAGCCGGAACCTGCCCGGAGGCCAGCAACGCCATGCCATCAGGGCCAAGGCGAGGGTTGCCAGTGCTATTGCGATGTAGCAGTTACGTTTGTTTCTCATTGTTTCCGTTTCTCCGCTTGTCGTTAAGTGAACCGTTGTTCAAAAAGAAGAGGGCGAACACTCGTTCGCCCCCAACCAACACAAAAACTAAACTAGACTTAACTAAAACATAATGAAGGATTTTCGCAAACACTCCATTAGTTGTTTGCAAATATACGACTTTATTTTTATATGCAGTGTATATTTTCCTTAAAAATATTAGTTAATCCTCAAAATTTATATTTTCGTAACCTTATTTAGAAGGTAGTTGTCGAGTATTACGAGGGCTGCCATGGCTTCAACGATGGGTACCGCGCGGGGCAGAACGCACGGGTCGTGGCGTCCGCGGGCCGTTAGCGTGGTGGCGTTGCCCGCTGTGTCGACCGTTTGTTGGGGCCTTAGCAAGGTTGCCACGGGCTTAAAGGCAACGCGGAAGCAGATGTCCTGCCCGTTACTGATGCCCCCTTGTATGCCTCCGCTGTGGTTAGTAGCGGTGGTGACGGCGCCGTCGCGGCTCACGAAACCATCGTTCTGCTGGCTTCCGCGCTGGCTTGCGCCGCCGAAGCCCTCGCCGTATTCAAAGCCTTTTACGGCGTTTATGCTTAGCATGGCGGCACCTAACTGGGCGTGGAGTTTGCCGAATTCGGGCTCTCCCAGCCCCACGGGGCAGCCTTGTATCACGCCCGTTATCACGCCGCCTATGGTGTCGCCGTCGGCTTTTACCTGCCTGATGAGGGCTTCCATCTCTGCAGCCTTGGCCTCGTCGGGGCAGCGCACGGCGTTAGACTCAATCTTCCTGAAGTCGTAACTGCAGTAATCGCGCTCTAGGCGGATGTCGCCCACCTGCGATGTGTAGGCCGTAATGCTCACGCCAATCTGTCTCAGGGCGAGCTTGGCGAATGCTCCCGCCACGCAGCGCGACAGCGTGATGCGGGCCGAGGAGCGGCCTCCGCCCCGGTAATCGCGCACCCCGTACTTATTATAATAGGTGAAGTCGGCATGCGAAGGCCTGAAGATTGCGCGCATGTTCTCGTAGTCCTGCGAGTGCTGATTGGTGTTTCGGACCAAGAAACCGATGGGGGCACCGGTCGTTCTGCCCTCGAACACGCCGCTCAGTATCTCCACCCGGTCGGCTTCCTTGCGGCTGGTGGTGATGGCGCTCTGGCCCGGGCGCCGCCTGTCGAGCTCGTGTTGGATGAACTCCATGTCAACCTCAACGCCGGCCGGGAACCCGTCTATCACGCCGCCTATGGCCTCTCCGTGACTTTCGCCGAAAGTGGAGAGGGTGAGAATGTTGCCGAAAATGTTGTGCATTCAGATGATATTGTGCCGTGCGTAGGGCGCCGGCAGGTTATTCCTTGTCGTGATGGTGGCAGCAGTGGCCCTCTTCGTGATGGCCGCAGTGGCCGCCGTCGTGGTTGTGGCAGTGGCCTTCGCCGTGGTTGCCGCAGCACTCTCCGTCGTCTCCGCAGTTGCCGCAGCCGCCTTTGCACGGGTGTTCGCCGCCCAGCATGTTGGCAAACTGCTCCAGCTCCTCGTTGGTTGCATCGCGGCTCTCGATAATGTGGCCCTTGAAGTTCAGCGTCTTTCCGGCCAGCGGATGGTTGAGGTCCATCCTCACCTTGTCGTCTCCGATGGCGAGCACGTGGCCCATGAAGCGGTTGCCGTCTTCGTTCTGCAGCGGCACGATGGCGTCAACGTAGATGTTGGCCTCGTCGAACTTGCCGTCTACCACGAACATCTCCTTGTCCAGATCGAGCACACGCTCGGCCTCGTAGTCGCCGTAAGCCTGCCCCGGAGTAAGCGTGAAGTCGAACTCCTCGCCCTGTGCCAGGCCGGCGACGGCGCTCTCGAAGTCCTCCAGCGTGATGCCGAAACCGCTCAGGAAGGCAAAAGGCTTGTCCTCGGATGTTTGTTCTATCAGTGTAGGTTCGCCGTCGGTAACGTCGTAGAGCTGATAAGCTACGTTGATGTACTTGTTGGGTTGCTTGTCCATGTCTGTCTGTTAAAAATGATTATTCTATGCAAAGGTAATCATTTTAATTCACATTACCCGCATTGGGGCATGTTTTTGCGTAAAGATTTTAAGGCCGGCAGGGCAGGGCGGGGGCGCCGGCAGACGAGCCGGAACACCCATCACCTACCACCCAACACCCCACATAACGAAAGAAAAATAGGCTTAAATTTGGTGAATTGTTACCGACCGCACGATATTTTCACTATATTTGTAGCCACAATGCCGAAAGGAAAGAGTTCCTCGGTGTTATTACAATAAGTTTTATTAAAAGTTAGACAGAATTGGAGCCATGAGGAGATGCGAAATCCCCTCATGGCTTTTGTTTGCTCCGCAGCCCCGGGCAAGGGTGCCGGAAGATGCTTTCGGGAACTTTCGACAGGTGTGGAACGATTGTGTGACAAGTGTCGAATTCATGTGCGACAAGTGTCGAAAGTTCCTGATGCAGTCCTTCAGGCAGATTATACATGAGCGGCAGCACGGCGGAAAGGCGGCTTTTCGGGCCATTCCGCAGGTGTTCTGTCCGGACGGTCAATCGTTTTGTCGTTTTTGCAGAAATGTTTCCGGAGGCTTGGGCGTGTGGATTTTTTTCGTTTACTTTGCACTCATGAAGCAGTTCTTACTCACTTTGCTCTGCTTGATGGCACTGGGCGCCTACGGCCAGAAGGGCGATTACACCAAGATGTCGCACCTGGTGCGCCGGCTGGCGGTGCAGAACAGCAGTCCCACCCGCAGCCTGCCGTCGCTGCAGGGCAGGCGTCCGCGGCAGGTGTGTGCCTTCGTCAAGATAAATGCCGACGGCGACGGCGTGCTCAGCAGCTACGGATGCAGCAAGCTGGCGCGCGTGGGCAACATCTACATAGCCGCCGTTCCGGTGCATCGTATTGCTCCGCTGAGCCTCGACAGGCGCGTAGTACGCATCGAAGCAGAGCAGGGCAAGCGCCTTGCCATGGACTCCACGGCTCTGCACCTCAATGCCCGGCAGGCCTACCGGGGGCAGAATCTGCCGCGTGCCTATACCGGCAAGGGCGTGGTAGTGGGCGTGCAGGACATCGGCTTCGACCTCACGCACCCCAATTTCTACGACTCCACGGCCACCGACTACCGCATCCGGCGGTTCTGGGATCAGCTTTCGACCGACACGGCAGGCAGTTCGCTGTACGTGGGAGCCGAATACGTGGGCCGCGAAGCACTGCTGGCCTACGCCCATTCGCGCGACGGACTGGACCAGACCCACGGCACCCACACCCTGGGTATTGCTGCCGGCAGCGGCTACAACTCGCCCTATAGGGGCATGGCGTGGGAGAGCGACATCTGCATTGTGAGCAATGCGTCGGGCGAAGACGCACCTTATATAAATAAGGAGGACATCGGCAAGTACACCTATGCTACCGATGCGCTCGGCTTCAAGTACATTTTCGACTATGCGCAGCAGGCAGGCAAGCCCTGCGTAGTGTCCTTCAGCGAGGGCTCGGACCAAGACTTTCGCGGCGACGACGTGCTTTACTACGAGCTGATTGACCAGCTCGTGGGCCCCGGCCGCATACTGGTAGTGTCGGCAGGCAACGACGGCATGCGCCGCAACTACTTCCGCAAGCCGGCCGGACAGGCATCGGCAGGCTCGTTTGTTACCGCCGACGGCAACTCTGTTCACTTCCTGGTCAAGGCCCGCCGGCCTGTAACCGTAAGCCTGAAGGTGTACGGCGCCCAGCCTGAAACCATCCCGCTCGCCTCCGCCACCATAACGGCAGCGCCCGATTCGGTGTACGTCGACACCCTTGCCATCGGCAGCGGGCAGTACGTGGTTGATGCTTCGGCCTACCCGTCGTGCTACGACGCCGGCGAGACTGTGTACGAGGTGTACTTGCAGGGGCCGCAGGGCATGGGCAAGGAGGTGCCGCTGTCGGTTGAGATAACGGGCAGCGAAGCCGATGCCGAGCTGTATAGCCTGACGGGAAACCTGGTTACCAACGCCCTCGACAGCCGCCTCTGCGCGGGCGAGAGCTATGCCGGCATCCTCTCGCCGGCCAGTGCGCCGCAGGTAATCTGCGTGGGGGCGTCGTCGTATCGCACGCAGTTTACCAACTACAAGGGCGACGTGCAGGTTTACAATCAGGGCACCAACGGCGCGCGGGCACCCTATTCGTCGGTGGGGCCCACCTTCGACGGGCGCGTGAAACCCGACGTGCTGGCTCCCGGCACCAATGTTGTTTCAAGTTATTCGAGCTACTATCTGGAGCATCATCCCGATGCACGCGACATCAATTCGGACGTTGCACACTTCTGTTTCAACGGCCGCACCTACGCCTGGAACAGCAATTCGGGAACCTCCATGGCTGCTCCCGTGGCGGCGGGAGCCATCGCGCTGTGGCTGGAAGCTAACCCCCGGCTGTCTCCGGACGATATCCGAGGCATCCTGAGCCGTACCTGCACGCGGGCCGACAGCGCCTCAATCTATCCCAATAACCTTGAAGGCTACGGCCAGATTGACGTCTATCGCGGGCTGCTCGACATTCTCCGGCTCGACGGCATCAACGGTCTTTCCACCGTGCAGCCGGTCTCGGTGCAGGTTGTTCCGCAGGTGGGCGGCCGCGTTTCCATCCGTTTCGATGCACGGCAGGAGCGCAGCTTCGGCGTAAGAGTTTACGCTGCGTCGGGCGCCTTGATGCTTAGCAAGTCGTTCCCGGCCGGTTCCGAGCGTTACGAACTCGACCTCTCGGCCCTCGGTCACGGCGTTTTTGCAGTGCAGGTAAACGGCGGCACCAAGTCCACCACGGGCTCCACGCTCGTAAGGATGTAGGTCCCAGGGCAGGCTGCAGCCGCGTTTTCCCCATTTATAGGTATTCTGTCAAAATCACTATTTATTGGTATTGCGGCCTTGTCTTTTTGTCTTTATCTTTGCAATCGTAATCAGAATAAAAACAAAAAAGCATAACAAGCAAAATGAAAAAGACGATTGTAGTTTACGGTTCATCAACGGGAACGTGCGAAACGCTGGCCCAGACCATCGGCGAAAAGCTGGGTGCAGAAGTTGTAAACGTAGCAGAACTCACCGAAGAGCAGGTTACCGGGGCCGGGAATCTGATACTCGGAACCTCTACCTGGGGAGCAGGCGACATGCAGGACGACTGGTACGACGGTGTAAAAAAGCTCAAGAACGCCGGCCTGAGCGGCAAGACAGTGGCCCTCTTCGGCTGTGGAGACAGCGAATCTTACGCCGATACGTTCTGCGGAGGCATGCGTGAACTGCGCGATGCGGCCCAAGAGGCCGGGGCAAACGTGCTCGACGGCGTTGCTGCCGATGGCTACACATTCGACGACAGCGCTGCTGTGGAAGACGGAAAGTTCGTAGGACTGGCGCTCGACGACCTCAACGAGAGTGACAAGACCGAGGAGCGAATCGACGCCTGGATAGCACAGATAAGCCCGAACCTATGATGACGCCCGCCGACCTCAAGGTTCTGATGAACCATATCTACGAATACCGCAAGGGTGTTAGGCAGCTGGTGCTCTATACCTGCAATGCCAGATATGAGGAATTTGCCGTCGACAGGCTCACGCGTCAGGGCATCGGCTACGTCATCCAGCCAGTGGGAAACAGCCGGGTGAACCTGTTCTTCGGCCGCAAGGAGTGTCTCGACGCCATCCGGCTCATGGTAACAAAGCCGCTCAACCGGCTCACGCCCGAAGAAGATTTCATCCTCGGAGCCCTGCTGGGCTATGATATCCGCGTGCAGTGCGAGCGCTATTGCCAGCGTAAATGCCACACCTGCCACCGTGCCATATAGCCTTCCGGCCTTTCAATCATCATAAACAATAGGATAGATTCTTTAATCTTGTTCGCTAAGTAAAATTCATAATGTTTTTGTATAATATGTAATAGCCTCGCTGCGAAGCGGGGCTTTTACGTTTGCCACTAATGTCTTGTTTTTTATTTTGGAACATTCGAAGAACCGAGAGGAAACCGACGGGCGAGAGAGTTGCTTCTAATGGTGTTGTGCGGTAGGCTGGCTGGGTGTTTTGTTTTGTCAAGAAATGATGCCTGAAAACGGTGCAACGGGAATGCGCGAAATAGGAAATGGGAGGGTGGTTGCAGCCTTCGGAATACGTGGAAACGATGGGTTGATGTCCGGAGGATGTGCTTCGGGCGTCTTGAAGGATAGCTCCAACAAGGCAAAAGGATAGCTCCAACACGCCGAAAGGATAGCTTCGGGCGGCTTGAAAATATACTTCGACGGGGCAAAAAACGATGTGGAAGGCTCTTGTTTCAACCCGTTTTGCCCCTGATTTTTATCGTTGGAAATACAAGTTTCTGATAATCAGCAAATTAAACAACGGCCCCAGATTTGCGTATTTGCGGTCATCCGGCAGGCTGGTGGCAAATATCGCAAGCACGCGAAGGCTTTTGTTAAATAAAATGTCGGGCGTTTCTTGCCGCATTCTGCCTGTCGGTCGGGTGGCGGATGATGGGTGGCGAGTGGTGGAAGTAGGGCGATGAAGTGAAAAATGTACGTTAAAAAATGCGCTTCTATCAAAATCTTTATTATCTTTGCAGGGTGTATGCAGGCACTGTCTGCCGCCCATCGTCCGCGTGGTTGCATCTCCGCATGGCTTGAATGCAAGACAGAGCGGGGCCGAAAGGCCGGCTGCTGCACGGAAACTGAAAAGAAACAAAAAACATAACACAAATGAGTACAGGTTTAATCGGGCTAATCGCCCTGTTCGTTATCGCCCTTGTAGGCTGGGCCGTTTGCGAATTCAAGGCCGGCAACGTGGTCTACAAACGTAACGAGGAGGAAGAGAAAGAACTCCGGGAGTTTGAGAAAGTAGGTGAAGAAGGCTACAAGGAAATGAACCTCCGCGAGCTTATCAAGCATAATTCAACCAAAGGCTACAAGGCCATTTAAACAATTAGAGAGATGATAAAGCAAGCAAGAATCTTATTGCTCGTGATGGCAACTGCCCTGCTGGCAGCCTGCGGAACCACGAGAACAGTGCCCATTACCGGCCGCAAGCAAAGTTTGCTGGTGAGCGATGAGCAGATTTTGAGCCTGAGTAATCAGGAGTACACCAAATACATGGCAAGTGCCAAGAAGTCTACCAGCTCTACCAACACGGCCATGGTTAGGCGCGTGGGCCAGCGGCTGGCCAATGCCGTGGAAACGTATCTGCGCAACAACGGCCTGGCAAACGAGGTGAAGCAGTACAGCTGGGAGTTCAACCTCGTGCAGGACAAGGCCGCCAACGCTTTCTGTATGCCCGGTGGCAAGATTGTGGTGTATGAAGGGCTGCTGCCATATACGCAGAGCGAGGCCGGACTGGCCATCGTACTGGGCCACGAGATAGCCCATGCAGTGGCCAAGCACAGTGCCGAGCAGATGAGCAAACAGATACGCCAGCAGTACGGTACGCAGATTGTAGGCACCATTCTCAACTCTGCCGTAGGCTCCGGCGTTGGCGACATAGCCGCCGTGGTGGCCCAGCAGGGCTTTCAGTTCCGCAACCTGAAGTACAGCCGCGACAACGAGAGCGAGGCCGACCACATGGGACTCATCTTTGCTGCCATGGCAGGTTACGACCCGCAGGTGGCCATTCCGTTCTGGACGCGCATGTCAGGCGGCAAGGGAAACAGTAGCGACGTGTTCTCCGACCACCCGTCGGATGCCAAGCGCATTGCCGCTCTGGAGCGCGAAATGCCCGAGGCATTGGAGTATTACAAGGCCGCCGGCGGCAAGGTAACAACGCCTACGACGACCAAGAAGTCAGCCTCTAAAACGGCGAAGAAGACCACCACGAAGAAAAACGTGGGCACAATATCGGCTTCCAGCCTGTATAAATAAACATGCAGGCAGGCCGTGCAGGTTCTTCAAGTGCCTGTTCAGCCAAACCGAAACCCATCAACAAACTGACCCCGAAAGGCGTCTGCCCGCGCCAGGTTCGTATAACGGACTTGGCGGCGAGGTGGCCTTTCGGGGTCGGTTGCGTGTAAAGGGTTCGTAAAACGGGGCGTCGGCTCACGTCATACGTTGCCGAGGTAAATGTGGCTGATGCCCTCGCGTGCGGCGATGTCTCTGGCCTGGCGGAGCGTATCGAGCGGAGTGGGGCGGAGATGTTGCAGCTTGTGGTGCGGAAAAAACCGACTTATGTGCAGCGGGTTGGCACCAAAGCCGTTGGCAACGAGCCATTGGCACATGCGCCCAAACAGCTCCATGTCGTCGTTCACGGTGGGTATCATGAGGTTGGTTATCTCTACCCACACGCCGGCTGCCTGCAGTTGCAGCAGCGTGTTGAGCACGGGCTGCAGGCTGCCTCCGCACACCCGGCGGTAGATATCATCGGAGAAAGCCTTGAGGTCTATGTTGGCGGCATCGAGCCAGGGCGCGAGATCGGCCAGCGGGCGGGGCTCCACGTAGCCTGCAGAAACCAGTACGTTGAGCATGCCCTGCCGGTGAGCCAGGCTTGCCGTATCGCGTACATATTCTATATAGGTAAGAGGTTCGGTGTAGGTGTAGGCTATGATGGGTGCCGGCTGGTACCGGTCGGCGGGCAGTTCGCGGCGGGCCATGGCCACGATGTCGGCCGGCGCGTACTCTGCAGTGTACACCTCGCCCGGCCGTGCCTGCGAGATGTCATGGTTCTGGCAGTTCAGGCAGCGGAAGTTACAGCCCGTGCAGGCCAGCGAGAGGCAGCGGGAACCGGGATGAAATGCACGGAGCGGCTTCTTTTCTATCGGGTCTATGGCCAGTGCGCAGGGGCGTCCGTAGACTTCGGAGTACAGCTTTCCGTCCCGGCAGAGGCGACTTCGGCAGATGCCCCGCTGGCCCTCGCGAATGTGGCAGCGGTGCGGACAGAGGTCGCAAACTACGCCATCGGCCGTTGGGTGATAGTATTCAGCTTCTTTCATCACTTCATTCTTAGTGCCCGCTTGCCCACGGCAGGCTATTCGTAGACCTTGGCTTCGCGCTCGCCTTGCAGCACGGCAAGGGCATTCTCGGCCAGAGCCAGCATCTCGTTCTCACCCGGGTACACGTAGGTTGGCGCCAGCCACTCTATGCGCTTGCGCAGGTTTTCCACCACGTAGGCCGAGCGGGCCATGCCGCCAGTTAGCAGTATGGCGTCCGGGCGGCCCTCAATCACGGCCCCCTCCGCTACAATGGCCTTGGCCGTGTGCCAAATCATGGCGTCTACGATGAGCTTGGCATGCTCGTCGCCGTCGGCTATCCGTCGGCCAATCTCCTTCATGTTGTTGGTTCCCAGATGGGCTGTAAGCCCCGCGCCGCCGGCCACCCGCCTGAGCAACTCATCCTGTGAGAACCGTCCGCTGAAGCAGAGGCGGATGAGGTCGGCCGCCGGCAGCGAGCCTGCCCGTTCGGGCGAGAAGGGTCCCTCGCCGTCGAGCGCGTTGTTGGCGTCTATGGCCCGCCCCCTGACATGTGCCGCAATGGAGATTCCCCCGCCCAAGTGGCAGATGATGAGGCGCAGCGCTTCGTACGTTGTTCCGTGCTCGCGGGCAAAGCGGCGGGCAATGGCCTTCTGGTTCAGTGCGTGCCAGATGCAGATGCGGGGCAGCATGGGCGAGCCGCTGATGCGTGCCAGCGGCGAGAGTTCGTCGACCGTTCCGGGGTCTGCCATGAAGCTCTGGCATCCCGATATGGCCGCAGCCATGTCGTAGGCGATGAGGCAACCGAGGTCGCAGGCATGCTGGTGGAGGGCGTTGCGGCTGTCGTCCATCATCTTGTCGTTGATGCGGTACACGCCGCTCTCAACCGGTTTGGCCAGTCCGCCGCGGCCTATCACGGCGTCGAAGTCCATTGGTATGCCTCTGTTTGCCAGTTCCTGGGCCACGAGTCGTTCGCGGAAAGGCAGCTGGTCGGCTACTCGCTCAAAGTGGCTGAGCTCTTCGAGCGAGTGTGCAATGTCCGTTACGAACACCTGCTGTTCGTCTTCGTAAACGGCAATCTTGGTAGATGTAGAACCTGGATTAATGACTAAAATGTGTTTCATAGTGTATGATTTAACGGCAACCGATGGCTGCCAGTGCAAGACTGTTGTATTTCGACTGCCAGGAGTCGCCCCTCGAGGGCAGCACTACGGGGGCAATCGTGCCCTGGAGAATGCCTGCCGTGGATGCTCCGCAGAAGAGCGTGATGGTTTTGTAGAACAGGTTGGCAGCCTCGATGTCGGGGAATATCAGTGCGTCGGCATCGCCTTCTATGGGCGAACTGATGCCTTTTACGAACATACTCTCGCGGTTGCACGATGTCTTCAGGTCGAGTGGGCCGTCTACAATGCAGTCGCCCATCTCGCCGCCGGCCGCTTTCGCCTTAATTTCCTGATAGCCCACGGTGAAGGGAAAGTACTTGGCATCCACCTTCTCCGAGCAGTGTATGAGCGAGATGCGTGGCCTGCTGATGCCGCAAAGGCGGCAGAAAACGGCCATGTACTGCACCTGCTGCACGCGTTGTTCGTGTGTAGGGTAAGGTATTACGGCAGCATCGGTGAAGAAGATGAGCTTCCTGTAGCCTGCCATCTCGGTCACGGCGATGTGTGTGAGCACGTGGTCAGGCAGCAGTAACCCGTTCTGCTTGTTGAGTATTGCATGCAGCAGAACGTCTGTGTTGATAAATCCCTTCATCAGCAAGTCGGCCTCTCCGGCCCTGACAAGAGCCACCGCTTGGCGTGCAGCGGCATCGGCATCGCCGGCATCCATGAACGTACACTGGGCGGCTATTTGCCGGTAGCGTTCCTGCTGTTCCACTTCTTTTTTGCAGCCAATGAGTACCGGGGCTATGAACCCGTTGCGGGTGGCTTCATATACCGCCCTTTGCGTTGCCTTGTCCTGTGGCCAAACGATGGCTGCACGGTGTCGTTTGCCTTTTTCCCGGAGTAGTGTAGATAGGTCGTTGAATTCCTTGACTTGAGTCATACTATTATTTCTGTTTTTTATATGAGCCTCTGTCACCATGACGGATGGCTGAGTTGTTACTTGAAAATGATTGCTTCGTAGGTGTATAGTTCGGCATCTCGCCAGCCGTTCCAGCCTATGCCGGCCTTGTCCTGGGCGCAGTGACCGAGGAATTCTTCCTTAGTCCAGCTCACCTCGTCGGCCACTTGGGGCAGGAAAGTGCCCGAACGCCATCCCTTGCGCATGTAGATGCCTTGCTTGTGGAGGGTGAACTCGTCGATGGAATGGATGCGGCGGAGTGGGGTGAGCACGCTGATTTCAATCTCGATGTCGCTGTATTCATGCGCTTCAACGGGCGTGAAGCGCGGGTCCTCGTAGGCAGCGGCATGCGCCATCTGCGTTACCACCTCGCAGAGCGGCATGTCGGAACCGAAATGGCCGATGCAGCCGCGGAGACGGCCGCCTTTGGTCAGCGTGACGAATGCCCCCGTGCGGAAGTGTAGCGTGCGGTTGCCGGCAAGCTGCGATTGCAGTTCCGCCAACCTTGTTGTATCTTTCTGTATGCTGCAACGGGCCAACTCGAGCAGCGTCTGTTTGTCTTTTTCGGTGAGTGAGAAGGCACTTTGTGCCGCCTCGTGGTGCGATGCTGCCGACACAACGAAGGCGTGGTAGCCTACCACCTCACGCTTGCCGCCATACGGAGAGTCGCCGCTGTTGTGGTACATGACGTGATGGAAACGCAGCGCCGGGTTGCTTTCGCAGAGCATGAGCAGCACGGCAATGGCGCTCTCTCCGCAGGCGCAGGTGGCCAGTCGGGGCACCTGCAGGGCCTCATTCTCGTCAATAGCCTTCAGAAAATCGGCTAACCGGCCCGTCATGATGGCCTCGCCCGTCCGGCGGTCAACGGCATTAGCGTCGTCGTAAGACGGGTAATGGGAGAAGTCTGAACTGATTACGAAGAGATTCCGGCTGTTGAAATAAGGCTTCAGTGCCGCTGCTATCTGCTGCAGAACGGCCTGACGCTGCGTTCCGATGATGATGGGAACGATGGGAGGCATGGCCTCTCCGTCTGCTTTTCCGCCGCCGAAGCGATATTGCAGCAGTGGCAGTTGCACTTCGAGGCAGTGCTCCCGCGTGTGTGCCGAGTCTAAGCAGGTGAAGCAGCCGTTGCGGTCTACGAGTCTGCCGCACAGCTCGCGGTCTACCCGCACATGGCCCAGCGGCGTCTGGTAACAGTCGAAGGCGGTGTTAACCGATGCCCCGTCGAAGCCCACATGATGGCTTGGGCCGAGCAGGAAGATGTGTTCATACTTAGCGCCGCGGGGTATCTGCGCCACGGCAGCATAGGCCACCCGGCCGGAGAACACCCATCCGGCATGGGGTACGATGAGGGCTTGCAGTGCCGGAGCATTGCCATCAGCCTGCTCATTCCCGGAACCGGCGGCGTGCTCGAAGTCACGCAGCTCGCGCAGTGCCTCCTCCGCGGTGGCGGGGTAGAACTGTCCGGCCACGGCCATCGGTCTGATGCGTGGTATCGACTTACTGTTGGTATTGCAGCTTGACATAGTTATAGCACTTAAGATTATAACGACAATGAGTTTGCCCATGACTTTGCGGTAAGCATGTTGGCGTGCAGCGGCAGGCAGACAGGTGCACGCGGAGCGCTGCACAACATATATGCTGCAAATATAGGCCTTTCATTTGAAATTTGCAAATAATTCTTTGGCGATAAGAGAATTATAGCTATCTTTACATCCGAAAATGCAAAAAACATCTTTCCATGATTGAATACCTGACGGAAAACCTGTGGCTCCTGTGGACGATTATTGCCATGGTGTGCCTCATTATCGAACTTGGCTCCGGCGATTTCTTTGTTACCTGCTTTGCCATCGGAGCCTTGTGCAGTATCATCCCTTCACTTGCGGCGGCGCCGTTCTGGCTCCAGGTACTGGTGTTTGCAGTGTGTTCGGTGCTTAGCATCCTTTTTATCCGCCCCTCGTTGCTGCGCCATTTGCACGGCAAAGAGCGTGAACGCGCCAGCAATGCCGAAGCACTGATAGGCCGCGAGGGCGTGGTTATAGAGGCTGTAGAACCCGAGGGCAGCGGCTATGTGAGGATAGACGGCGACGAATGGAAGGCCGTTACCACCGAGGCCGACACCCTGCAAAAGGGCGAACGGGTACGGGTAGTTGCGATGGAAAGCATCGTACTGACCGTAGAAAGAGTATAAACACTTAATAAAAACAGCAATATGGACATCGGATTCTATGCACTCATCATCATCGTCGTCTTGGCTTTAATCTTCGTCAAGATGGCTGTCGTCATCATCCCCCAGTCAGAAACCAAAATCATTGAGCGTCTGGGCAAGTATTATGCCACCCTGAAGCCGGGCATCAACATCATCATCCCCTTCATCGACCGCGCCAAGACCATCGTCACACTCACCCGTGGGCGCTACGTGTACAGCAACACCATCGACCTGCGCGAACAGGTGTACGACTTCGACAAGCAGAATGTAATTACCAAGGATAACATCCAGATGCAGATTAACGCCCTGCTGTACTTCCAGATAGTTGACCCTTTCAAGGCCGTGTACGAGATTAATAACCTGCCCAATGCCATCGAGAAGCTCACCCAGACCACTCTCCGTAACATCATAGGCGAAATGGAACTGGACCAGACGCTGACCAGTCGCGACACCATTAACACCAAGCTGCGCGGCGTACTCGATGATGCCACCAACAAATGGGGCATCAAGGTGAACCGCGTAGAGCTGCAGGACATCACGCCACCCTCAAGTGTATTGCAGGCGATGGAGAAACAGATGCAGGCCGAGCGCGACAAGCGCGCCACCATCCTCACGTCGGAGGGTAACAAGCAGGCCCAGATTTTGCAGTCCGAAGGCGAGAAGGCAGCCACCATCAACCGTGCCGAAGCCGACAAGCAGCAGGCCATTCTACGGGCCGAAGGTGAGGCCACAGCCCGCATCCGCAAGGCCGAAGCCGAGGCCGTTGCCATTCAGAAGATAACCGAAGCCGTGGGGCAGAGCACCAATCCGGCCAACTATCTGCTGGCGCAGAAGTACATCCAGATGCTGAACCAGGTGGCCAGCGGCGACAAAACCAAAACGGTATTCCTGCCCTACGAGTCGAGCAACCTCATGGGGTCTATCGGCGGCATCAAGGAACTCTTCAAAGGAGAGTAGCGCAAAGGCTCCCTTGGGCACGTCTTATTTTCGGAGCAGGCCAATTGGTCTGCTCCGTTTTTTTGTTTCCTTACCGTCTTCCGGACGCTGTTCAGTACGTTAATTTCCAGCCGTTGTCGTTGTGGTAAATCATCAGTCGGGTCATGCCGCCGTCAATGCAGATGTTTTCGCCGGTAATGAATCCGGCCTTGTCGGAGCAGAGATACAGCACCATGTTGGCTATGTCCAGCGGATTGCCCACGCGGCCGGCCGGTTGCTGCAGGGCGTCGGCGCCCTTATAGACCGTATAATCGTTGTCTATCCAGCCCGGGGAAATTGAGTTTACGCGCGCCTTTCCCGCAAGGCTCACCGCCAGCGCATGGGTGAGCGCCGCTATGCCGCCCTTGGCAGCGGTGTAACTCTCGGTTTGCGGCTGGCTCATCCGGTCGCGCGACGACGATATGTTCACGATGCTTGCCCCCTTGGAGAGGTGCTCCTTCAGCAGTTTAACGAGGTAGAACGGGGCTGTAACGCCCACAGTCATGGCGTATTGGAATTCCTCGAACGTGCACTCATCAATGCCCCGCATCAGCGGCAGCGCATTGTTGACAATGCAGTCTACCCGTCCGTACTTCCCTGTAACTTCGCGGGCGAACGCTTCCATCACCTCTTTGCTGGCGATGTCTCCCACGTAATGGTTGCCCGGTTGCCTGTCTATGACGCACACCTGTGCGCCGGCATTTCTGAATTCATCGGCAATACACTTCCCGATGCCCTGCGCGCCACCCGTAACAATGGCTACTTTGTCTTTAAATTCCATCTCTTCTTGTTTGGTTTGTGTTATCAGCGTGGGTGAAACCGAGTTCTTCCGTGAGTCTCGGATCTGTCTTTCGTGAACTTTCGACACTTGTCGCATAATCGTGCGACAAGTGTCAAATTCATGTGCGACAAGTGTCGAAAGTTCACGAAGACATCAAACAGCCCCTCGAAATCATATCCTCACCCCGTCTTCCACTATCCGCCAATACCCTCGTTGCCGGCCGCTGCTCAGTACAGTAAACATATTCCATAAAAACGCCAGCGGCTTTTCACGTTTCTTGGTAATCGTTTGTAATAGTTAATTATTTACCGATGCAGGAAATCGAAAACTTTGATTATCAGATATTTAGCCCTTAAACGGTAGAAAAGAGCTAAAACTGCTCAAAATAATTTTCAAAAACCTCATTTTTAACGTATTTAACATTTATTAAGGGCAATATGTTTCAAGAAGGCTAAAATCAGGTGAAACTATAGTATTTAAGCCAGTTTAAAAGAAATATATAACCTCTATTAATCTTTTTAATATGCTCTTTCATTCTTTCATTTGGATGGTTGTTTCGTTAAATATTGAGATCATATGCTCAATATATTATGGCGAAAAAAGTAAGCGTTTTACACCATTGGCCTTGTCTGCATTGATTAAACGAGAAGATATTTCTAAGAATTGAGAGAACATACTGCATTTGATTTCGTAGGAGGTGAACATCTATAGTTGCAAGTAACCTTATAAGAAAGGTGTCATGTAAACTGGAAGCAGAAGAGTATCTTCATCCTTATTCAAATCCTTTGTGTAAATCAGATACCGTCGTTCGACTATGTGTGAAAACTTCTTGCAGAATACATCGAGAGATTTGTGAGACCTGTAACCAGAAGATTTGACCTCAATCGGATGAAGCTTTGCGCCTCGTGAGAGGAGGAAATCAATCTCATAATTGTGATTCTCGTCTTTGGGCCATGTGTAGTAGAACAGCTTGTTTCCTGAAGTAGCCAGCATTTGTGCAATGATATTCTCATAGACATAGCCCAGATTGGTACTCAGTTTATCATTCAGCAGTTTCTGGTAGATGACGTTCTCTGTATGGTCTTTGTCCCAAAATGCAAGTGTTACGAACAGTCCGGTGTCTGCACAGAATATCTTAAACTTAGAACTGTCTTTGGTCAGCGACATGCCTACGTTAGGGTCATTGGAATGATAGGAGAAGAGTGTCGTCTTGCTGTCTTCAAGGTCTTTCAGCAATTCCAGCAGTTTATCGTCATCAACATCACCTAGCACGGAGTATGGTTTATAGCGGTTGTTTGTTTGGCTGAGTTGAGACGGGATTTCCATAAAGAGCGTTTCCAGACGACCTGTCTCGTCAAGTTTCTGAAAATCGTCTTGATAAACTTTAATGATGCCGCGCTTTGCATGATCCACCATACTGAAATTGTTGGTTTCAATATATGCATTCACGGCTTGAGGCATACCTCCAACCAGCATGTATAATCTGAAATCACGTATCTTGTCGCGATGAGCTCTGTCAAGCGGGAGTCGCTTTTCATAGAAAGTTCGAAGCAAAGGTACTGTTGCCTCGTCTCCCAAAGCCCATCTGAATTCCTCATAATCCATCGGGTAAAGAGTGACACGCTCCTCCTCACTTGGAATCGTGATGTTCTTCGTGTTCTTTTTTATGCTGATGAGAGAACCTGTTTCAATGTAATCGTAACGACCGTCCTTAACAAGGTATTTTATTGCTTGTCTGGCAAGGGGGCATTTCTGCACCTCATCGAAAATAATGACAGACTTTCGCTCTTTCAATACTACGTTATACAGTGCTTGCAGCTGAAGAAAGATATAATCCTTGTTCATTAGGTCATTGAACAAGGATTTAACCTCGTCAGATGCCTCGTTGAAGTCAATGAGTATGTAGGATTCATATTCATTCTTGGCGAACTGTTCGACAAGTGTTGATTTACCGACACGTCGTGCTCCTTCAATCAAGATGGCTGACTTGCCGTTTTGAACTCGTTTCCATTCGAGAAGACGGTCATAAAGCTTTCTTTTGAATATTCGCTCCATATTTATTAAGTATTGCCTTATTTTGGGTGCAAATATAGTCTTTTAATTTGGGTTACGCAAATGTTTTTGCCAAAAACCTCCGAAAACACCAAAATGTTTTTGCCAAAAACCTTCGAAAACACCAAAATGTTTCAATTCTATAGAGATTGTTCAATTAAGTGTGCAAGCTCACCTTATATTCATTCTGACCTAATATGGCAATATCTTTCGTTTTAACCAATCTGCGTCATTTTAATGCACCATTAAAACGATGCAAAAGTATGATAAAACCAAAGACCTCCTCTTTCATCTTTTATGTAGAAGTGTGTAAATCAATTATATGGAATCGTTATGTTTAGTTATAATCAGAACTAATTATATGCTGTTATGGCTTAAATCAGGTGCTGAATTGTTAAAAATGGCTTATAAAAATCATTAATATTACGATAATATAACATAAAATAGAGAAAAACCCCTAATTTTGTACTCGTAATATAAAGTTATATTCCGATATGAGCAAAACAACGATGGGTAATAAACTGCCCCGAAAACTGGAACAGAAGATGCAGACAGTTGGCGAACAAATAAGGTTAGCAAGATTGCGTCGTGACCTTAGTGTAGCGCAGGTGGCTGAACGCGCAACCTGTTCACCCATAACTATAGCTAGAATTGAGAAAGGTACTCCTACTGTTGCCATCGGTATCTATTTGCGTGTACTCTATGCTTTGCAGCTTGATGATGACATCCTGCTATTGGCACAGAAGGACGAGATGGGGAGGGCCATGCAGGATCTTGCCCTCAAACACCGTGAACGGGCGTCTGGAAAAGCCGAGCGCGTTTGACCCCCGAGGGCAAGCGACGTTGACCCTTACGGGCAAAATAAGAATGACCCTCTGCGGCAAAATAAAATTGACCCCTGAATGCGATTGCCATTCAGGGGCTTTTTTGTAGTTTTGTGTTGCCGTCCTGACTGGCGGATAAACGTTAAACTACAGAATTCAATGACAAAGTTAAGAAATTTATTGCGATGTTACGCCATTGGAATGAGTATAAAAAGCATCTCTAGTGCTTTTCATCTCTCGCGTAACACTGTGCGCAAGTATGTGCGCAGGTATCAGGAGAGCGGTCTGACGCTTGACCTGCTGATGACCATGTCTG